>DOOI01000080.1:2041-11940 GCA_003512825.1 Paracoccaceae bacterium
GGGGTCGAAGACCGCGCGAAACAGGATGAAGCCAAGCACGAGGATCGCGGTTACTGCCCAGCCGCGATTGCGGCCTTTGGGCATTTTGCGCCAGACCATCACAGCAAGCGCCATGGTGATCGCCCCCAAGATCAAGCCGCCAAAGGCTTGGAAGGCGGGGCCGGGCCATGCCTCGGGGACAGGGCCCGTGGAGATGAGAACAGAGGCCAGCCCGCCCAAAGCGACAAAGCCCATGATGCCCGTGTTAAAGAGCCCGGCAAAGCCCCATTGCAGGTTGACGCCAAGCGCCATGATTGCCGAGATAAGCCCCATGTTGAGGATCAAGAGCGCCGAGTTCCAGCTTTGGACAAAGCCAGTGCCAACGATCAGAATGGCAATCCCCGCGAAGAGAAGTGTGTTTTTCACGGTGTCGTTCATACCGATTTCCCTTGGAAAAGGCCCGTGGGCTTGAAGAGCAAGACGATCAGCAAGATCCCGAAGGACACTGCAAATTTATAGTCTGTGGAGAGCAGTTGCATCAGGCTGTCGGGGGCCATGCTTTCGGGCAGCGCATAGGTTGCGACCTTTTTCCAAGCATAGGTGATTGTGACTTCTGAGAAGGCAATCACAAAGCCACCCGCGATTGCCCCAACAGGATTGCCAAGGCCACCAACAATAGCGGCTGCGAAAAACGGCAACAGGAGCTGGAAGTAGGTGAAGGGTTTGAAAGACTTATCAAGCCCATAGAGCGTGCCCGCAATCGTGGTCAGCGCCGCGACTATCAGCCACGTCACCATGACAACGCGTTCGGGGTTGATGCCTGAAAGCAAGGCCAAATCTTCGTTGTCTGAAAACGCCCGCATGGATTTTCCGGTGCGGGTGCGGTTGAGGAACCAAAAGAGGGCCGCGACCACAAGAATGGCAGTCACAAGCGTGATGGCCGTAGAGGTGCGGATCGCCAGGGCTTCGGGCAGGCCAGTCATTTCCCGGAAAGTCCGGGCCGAGATCAGGAAGCGTTCGCCATCGGCGAAGTTCTGATCTTCGGGGCCGATGATAAAGCGCACGATGCCATTCATGATGAACATCACACCGAGCGAGACCATCACGAGGATCACGGGGTCGGACTTTTTCCTGCGGTAAAAGCGGTAGACCACCCGGTCGGTTCCCAGCATCACCGCGCCAGTGATGGCGATGCCGAAGGGCAGGGCGAGCAGCGCTGTTGGCAAGGGGCCAAGATGGATACCCAGCGATTGGAACCACCACGTGATCAAGATGACGGTCATCGTGCCGAAGGCCATCGTGTCGCCATGTGCGAAGTTGGAAAACCGCAAAATACCGTAAACAAGCGTGACCCCAAGGGCGCCGAGCGCCAATTGGCTGCCATAGGCGAGGCCGGGGACCAGCACGAAATTGGACAGTGCGACAAGGGCGTTGAGAAGATCCATGGGTCAGCCTCCGAGGAAGGAGCGGCGCACTTCGGGATCGGCAAGGAGTTCCTTGCCAGTTCCGGTATGCGCGTTTGCGCCTTGCACCAAAACATAGGCGCGATCAGCGATTTCAAGGGCTTGTCGGGCGTTTTGCTCGACCATCAGCACGGGCAACCCGGTGCGGGCCACCTCGATGATGCGGTCAAACAGCTCATCCATCACAATAGGCGAGACGCCTGCGGTGGGTTCGTCAAGCATCAAGACCTTGGGTTTGGTCATCAGCGCCCGGCCCACGGCGACTTGTTGGCGTTGACCGCCTGAGAGTTGGCCTGCGGGCTGGTGACGCTTTTCCTTGAGGATCGGGAAGAGGTGATAGACCTGTTCCATGGTGCCTTTGAAATCATCGGTGCGGATGAAGGCGCCCATCTCGAGGTTTTCCTCGACGGTCATCGAAGTGAAGATATTGTTGGTCTGCGGCACGAAGCCCATGCCCTTGACCACGCGCTCTTGCGGCGACAGCGCGGTGATGTCTTCGCCATCGAGCAGCACGCGGCCAGAATGCAGGTTGAGCATGCCGAAGACGGCTTTCATCGCAGTGGATTTGCCTGCGCCATTGGGGCCGACGATCACAGCAATCTCGCCGGGGTTAACGGCGATGGTACAGTCATTGAGGATCGCGGGGCCTTTGCCATAACCGCCGGTCATGGTTTCGCCAATCAGGAACGGTTGGGTCATGCGATCTTGTCCTTGTTCTTGAGACCAGTGCCCAGATAGGCCTCGATCACATGTTCATTGGCCTTGATCTCGTCCAGCGTGCCTTGAGCGAGGACTTTGCCTTCGGCCATGCAGATCACCGGGTCGCAGATGCGGCCAATGAAATCCATGTCATGTTCGATCACCACGAAGGTATATCCGCGCTCTTTGTTCAGGCGGACGATGGCGTCGGCAATCGTGTTTAAGAGGGTGCGGTTCACACCTGCGCCCACCTCATCGAGGAAAACGATCTTGGCATCGACCATCATGGTGCGACCAAGTTCGAGAAGCTTTTTCTGCCCCCCCGAGACCTGACCGGCCTTATGATCGGCCAAGTGAGAAATAGTCAGAAATTCAAGCACTTCGTCGGCTTTTGCCCGCAATGCACGCTCTTCGTCAGCGATGCGTTTGCGGCCAAACCACGTATTCCACAGCGTCTCGCCGGACTGGCCTGCGGGCACCATCATCAAGTTTTCCCGACAGGTCATCGAAGAAAACTCATGGGCAATCTGGAACGTCCGCAGGAGGCCTTTGTGGAACAACTCATGTGGCTCTAGGCCCGTAATGTCGCGGCCATTCATGGTGACACGGCCGGATGTTGGCTTAAGAACGCCAGCTATCACGTTGAAAAGAGTTGTTTTTCCCGCGCCATTAGGGCCGATCAAACCGGTGATTGTGCCTTGATTGATGGTGAGGCTGGCGCCGTCCACGGCATGAAAGCCGCCAAAATGTTTGTGCAAGTCGTCAACGACGATCATGATGTCTCCCCGGAAAGGCGCTCTTTTGGCACCCTGATAAGGGAACAGCCCGGATTGCGCCGGGCTGTTCATGTCATTTCAAAGTCTAAAGATTAACGATACTTGACCGTTGTGATCTTGCCGTCTTTGAATTCGATTTCGCGGTAGTTGCCTGCAGATTCGCCAGCGCCCACGAGTTCGACAGCAGAAGCGCCGACATAGTCGATGTCTTTGCCTTCTTTGATCAGAGCGATCGCTTTTGCGAGTTCACCGGGGAAAATCTGCTCGCCGGGTGCGTTTGCGATGTCCATGATCTTGTCTTTGAAGTCCACGCCCTTGGTGGAGCCAGCGGCTTGCATCGCGAGCATCATCAGAGCAGCAGCGTCATAGGCTTCTGGCGAGAAGGCCGTGGTTGGCTCGAAGCCTTTGTCCTTGGCCAGATCGACGAAGGATGCAGCGCCGTTCGAGTCGGTGCCGGGGTGCTGGCCGAAGGAGCCGTCGATTTCCTTGCCGAAACGCTCTTCGAGGCCTGTGCCAACCATACCGTCGGGAAGCATGAAGGTTGTGAACGCACCGGAGTCGAGCGCGCCACGGATGACGCCCGAGCCGCCCTGGTCGATGTAGCCTGCGACGACGAGCACGTCACCGCCAGCTGCGGCCAGTGCGCCGACTTCTGCTGCGTAGTCCGCTTTGCCATCTTCATGCGCTGCCGAGAGCGTGACTTTGCCGCCGGTTGCTTCGAAAGCAGCTTGGAAGCTGTCTGCGAGGCCCTTGCCGTAGTCATTGTTGGTGTAGGTGACGGCAACGGATTTGATGCCACGCTCACCGAGGATCTCGGCCATCACGACACCCTGACGTGCGTCGGAGGGGGCGGTGCGGAAGAACAGGCCGTCGTCTTCAGCGGTCGAAAGGGCGGGCGAGGTTGCCGAAGGCGAAACCATCACGATGCCGTTTGGACGGGCGACGTTTTGCAAAACAGCGCCAGTTACACCGGAGCAATCGCCGCCCATGAGGGCTGCGACGCCTTCGGAGGTGATGAGACGCTCGGCAGCGGCTGTTGCGGCAGCGGCGTCAACGCAGGTGGAGTCGCCGCGCACTGCAGTGACCATGGTGCCGTCGAGGATACCGCCAGCAGCGTTTACTTCTGCCATTGCGAGTTCCGCACCACCCGCCATGTGCGGTGTGATCGATTCGAGCGGGCCGGTGAAGCCGAGGAGGACCCCGATTTTCACTTCTTTCGAGTGGCTACCCGCGAGGGCCGCGCTTGCGACAAGTGCAGAGGCCGCAGAGGCCAGCAGCAGCTTTTTCATGTTTTAGTCTCCCCATAAGGTTCTAATTGGAACATTAAGTCCGGATGTGACCCTAATTCTTGTCCCGGTAAAATGGAAGTAAATTGCAAAGGCGGATTGCCCGAGTTTGATGCAATTTTCGGGCTTTTTGGTAAGAAATGACGGTTTGGTGAGGATGGATTGAGACGGGCAAAAGCTGTTGAAAGACCATAAACCCCGCATAGTAAAAGCAAGTTTGCACTCGCGCGCGGTGATTCTTGTGAATTTGATGGGCGAAGGGCCGCAAAAGCGCGCGATGCGGCGGCCAAACTAAGGTTGACGCATGCCCCGGTGGCGCATAGGGGGCGAGGAGAGCGGAGGTTTTGGGCCGCGAAGCGAGGGATGATGACGCGGATTTGGCAGGTCTTGGGGCGAGCTTTGGCGCTTGGCGCCGGCAATGCGGTTCTTGCGGTCCTTGTGATGCTTGCGCTCAATTGGCTTGGGCTGGATATGGTGATGGCGGCGGCGGCGGCCGTGGTTTTTGTGCTGGCACCGGGGGCGTATAATTACCTCGACCGGGACCTCAAGGGCCGGGCCATCGTGACGCTGGACCCAATCGAGGGCAATGCGCCGTTCATTCGCTACCCTTCGGGGAAGTTCTCGCGGCCAGAGGACAACGGGCTCAACCAAGCTGATTTCCGGTTCATCGCGTCGCATCTCTTGGCGCCTTATGCGAGTTTGCGATCTTTGGTTGCGGATTTGGATCGTGAAACTTGGCAATCGCTTGATCCGGAAGGGGATTTGCCGGACGCGGTGTTGGAATCGCTGGCGGCGCTGATTGATGCTGTGCCGGATTGGGCGCCTGATGGGCAATTGCCGCTTTATGCGCTGTTTCTATCGGATCTGGAGCGGATTTTGCGTGACGGGTTGGGGTTGGATTTTGTGCATCCCGAGGATGCCAGACCGCCAGCAAAGCCGAGATCGGTCAACTAACCAGACGAATCAACAGGTTAATGGGCGTTTCGGCGATTTCCGAAGCGTATGTTTTGCGTATGGGTGGCGTCTGGCCAGCGTCATGACGTTTTTGAAAAACGGCCCTCTTAATGCGCCGCGCGCCGCGCGGGCGCGGGCCTGTCAGATCGACAGTCGGGACGCGTGACTGCCGCGTTCGCGGTAGGGGGTTGTGTCGTAATGGGCGCGGTAGCATTTGGAGAAATGCGACGGAGAGGCAAAGCCGCAGGCCAGCGCCACGTTGATCACGCTCATATCGGTTTGCATCAAGAGGTTGCGGGCCTTTTGCAACCGCAATTCCATGTAGTAGCGTTTGGGCGAGCGATTGAGATAGCGCCGGAAGAGCCGCTCTAGCTGACGGGTGGACATGCCGACTTCTTTTGCCAGTGTCTCCGGGCTGATCGGTTCTTCGATATAGCCTTCCATTTTCTGGATGACTTGGCTCAGTTTTGGGTGACGCACGCCGATGCGGGTGGGAACCGAGAGGCGCTGTGTGTCTTGGTCCGTGCGGATCGAGTTATAGATCAGCTGGTCGGCCACCAGATTGGCGATGTCTTCGCCATGGTCATCGGCAATGAGTTTGAGCATCAGATCGATGGAGGACGTGCCGCCCGCTGTGGAGAGGCGAATGCCATCGACAACGAAGACAGATTTCGTCAGGCGGACTTCTTCGAATTCTTCGATGAAGCTGTCTTGGTTTTCCCAGTGGATCGTGGCGCGTTTGCCGTCCAGAAGCCCCGCTTTGGCCAGCGAGTAGGCGGCAGTGCACAGCCCCCCCAAGACCATGCCTTTGCGGGACTCGCGGCGGAGCCACGAGAGAAGTTTTTTCGAGGTGGCTTTCGCGACGTCGATTCCCCCACAGACGAGCACGGTATCCTCGCGCTGGACTTCGACAAGGTCGCTGTCGAGTTTGAATTCGGTGCCAGCCGAGCAAGAGACGGTGCCGCCCCCTTCGCCGATCAAAGTCCATGCATAGACTGTCTTGCCAACCATCCGGTTGGAGATCCGCAGGCATTCAAGCGCAGAGGCGAAGCTCAGCAGCGTGAAATTGTCGAGAAGCACAAAAACGAAGCGGCGCGGGTCCGCGGAGGCGGGCCGGATCGGGGCCTTGGCAAGTATGGCAGGCTTCATGGTTCCCTCAGCGCCGCTTGAACGTGACAGAATTGACCAGTTTTGCCGCATGTCCGCAAGGGGTGGTATCCGAAAGCGACAGCAATTGACGGGAATGGTGTGCGGCAAAACCCGCTCTAGCCCTTTGGCGTCGCGCACCGTATATGGGCTTGGAAAAGACGACGGAGGGGAACCCCATGACGGAATGGCATAAATCGACTTGGCGCAACCTGCCACGGGTGCAGATGCCGGATTATCCCGATGCATCGGCGCTCAACGCGGTTGAGGCGCAATTGTCGAAATATCCACCGCTGGTGTTTGCGGGCGAAGCGCGCAAGCTGAAGAAGGCCTTGGGCGCGGCATCGCGCGGGGAAGCATTCTTGTTGCAGGGCGGCGATTGCGCCGAGGCGTTTGACCAGTTCAGCGCGAATGCGATCCGCGACACGTTCAAAGTGATGTTGCAGATGGCGATGGTGCTGACCTATGGCGCGAAAGTGCCTGTGGTTAAGGTCGGTCGGATGGCAGGACAATTTGCCAAGCCGCGCTCGGCCCCGACAGAGATGGTCGATGGTGTGGAATTGCCCAGCTACCGCGGCGATATTATCAACGATCTGGCCGCAACGCGGGAAGCGCGTGCGCCCGATCCTCAGCGCATGCTGCAAGCCTATTTGCAGGCGGCTGCCACGCTGAACCTGTTGCGCGCGTTTTCAACGGGCGGATATGCCGATGTGCATCAGGTACATAGCTGGACGCTTGGGTTTACCGAAGGCGAAAAGGCTGGACGGTTCCGCGATATGGCGAACCGGATTTCGGATACGCTCGATTTCATGAAGGCGGCAGGGCTCGATAGCGCTGCGCGTCATGAGTTGCAGACCGTAGATTTCTATACCTCGCATGAGGCGCTGCTGTTGGAATATGAAGAGGCGCTGTGCCGGCTTGATTCCACTTCGGGCAAATGGCTGGCCGGGTCGGGGCATATGGTGTGGATCGGTGATCGCACACGCCAGCCCGATGGCGCGCATGTGGAGTTCTGTGCCGGGGTGCAAAACCCGATTGGCCTGAAATGCGGCCCCTCGATGACGGCGGACGATCTCAAGGTGCTGATGGCGAAGTTGAACCCGCAAAACGAAGAAGGTCGGTTGACGCTGATCGCACGTTTTGGGGCGGGCAAGGTTGGCGAACATCTGCCGCGTCTGATCAAGACTGTGCGCGAAGAGGGTGCGAAGGTGCTGTGGGTTTGTGACCCGATGCATGGCAATACCATCAAATCGGCTTCGGGCTATAAGACGCGACCTTTTGATTCGGTTTTGCGTGAGGTGCGCGAGTTCTTTGGGGTGCATAAGGCCGAAGGCACTGTTGCCGGAGGGGTGCATTTCGAGATGACGGGGCAAGACGTGACCGAGTGCATCGGGGGTGTACATGCTGTGACGGATGAGAATTTGCAGGATCGTTATCACACGGCTTGTGACCCAAGGCTGAATGCATCGCAATCGCTGGAGCTGGCGTTTTTGGTGGCAGAAGAGTTGTCGCAGGCGCGGGCGGATCGTCAAGCTGCGGCAAGCTGAGCTTAGGGAGGCGCACGCCGCGCGCGGCGCTTAGTCCTGAGAGAAGACCAGCCGAAGCGCGCCACGCGAAAGTGGGGCAGGGGCGGTGGGATGAGACAAAGAGCGGTCGCCCGTAATGGGCGGCTGTTCTGCGTTTAGGGGGATGCGTCTGAGGCGGTGGGTTTCGACTATGAAGCGGCGCGGTGCGCGGCCCTTTGCGAGGCCCGCTGATCCGAACAGGCAAAGACAGCCCAAGACCCGGTCGATGTCACCGAGGTCTGAGGCAAGTGGCCAAAAGACCAGACACCCCTCAAGTCGGGGACGGGCGAAGCTGGCTTTCGAAGTCACGACGAGTTCCGCGATGGCGGGAGTGGTAAAGACCTGCTCCAGCGTCTCGGTAAAGGGGCGGCGCGCCGCAGGTTCGATGAAAATGGTTGCAGGCATGCCGCGCACTTCCATGCCAAGCAGGTCGGAGAGGGCGGAGCCTGCCACGCGCAGGAGCGCATGGCCCGGAGCGATCCGTTCGGCGATGAGCACCCAAGGCAGGGAATGCTGTAGCGCGCGGGGGTCGATCTCGGTGCGTTTGGGGATGTCTTGCGGGCTTTGGCGGAGCGCGTGCCAATAGGCGTCAATCATGGAGATCTGGCCGCGTGCGTTGCTATGCAAAGCCGCAGGGAGCGATATCACCTGTCCGGTGGTGTCTGAAAGATCGGTCATGGCGCGTCGGTTCCTGTGGACTTGGGTCAGAATGCCATGATTGCGCGCGGCTGTATGGGAAAAGGTAACGATTGGTTAACCAATGCGCGGCGCGGAATACTTGCGTGTTGGGGCGGGTTCTCTTAGGCGTTGAGAGAGAACCGAGGAGGATGTGACGTGAAATCAATGACGGGATTTGCCAGCGGGCGCGGCGAAGCGATGGGCTTTGGCTGGGCGTGGGACCTACGGGCGGTGAATTCCAAGGGATTTGATTTACGGCTTCGGGTGCCCGATTGGGTCGAGGGGCTGGAAACCGCGCTGCGGGCGTCGCTCGGCAAGGCGGTGGCCCGTGGGGCGGTGTCGGTGTCGTTACGGCTCAACCGGGTCAGTTCGGGTGGCGGGCTGGCGCTTAACACGGAAGCCCTCGCCGCTACGATAGAGGCGTTGTTGCAGATCGAGGATACCGCCGGGGCGAAGGGGCTTTCCTTGGCGCCTTTGACGGCGGCAGATGTTTTGGCGGCGCGCGGGATCTATGAGGCGGGCGAGGTTGAAACCGATATTGCGGGTCTTCTCAAGGTGTTGATGGCTGATGTGCCTGGGTTGATACAGGCGTTTGAAGCGGCGCGGGCGGCAGAGGGGGCCGCGTTGAAGCAGGTTTTGGCGCGTCAGATCGCCGAGATCGCGCGGCTGACCGAAGAAGCGGGCGTTGCGGCAACTGCACGGGCGGCGGGCCAAGCAGAGGCGCTGCGCGCGGCGATTGAGCGGGTTATCGGGGTGAGTGACGCAGTCGAGCCGGCGCGATTGGCGCAGGAACTGGCGCTGATTGCAGTGAAAACCGATGTGACAGAAGAGTTGGATCGCTTGCTGGCCCATGTCGCACAGGCGCGTGAATTGGTGGAAGCGGGCGAGCCTGTGGGGCGTCGGTTGGATTTCCTGATGCAAGAATTCAACCGCGAAGCCAATACGCTTTGTTCCAAGTCGCAATCCACAGAATTGACGCGGATCGGGCTTGAGTTGAAAACCGTGATCGAACAGATGCGCGAACAAGTACAAAACGTGGAATGAGCCGATGACCTTGCAAACCAACCCGTCGCGTCGCGGCCTCTTGATCATCTTGTCATCGCCCTCGGGTGCGGGGAAGTCCACGCTGTCAAAACAGCTGCTGGCATGGGACCCGTCCCTGAGCTTTTCGGTTTCCGCGACCACCCGCGCAGCCCGTCCGGGAGAGGTGGAGGGGCAAGATTACCATTTCCTGCCCGAAGATGAGTTCAAACGTCTGGCCTCTGAGGGGGGGATGCTGGAGAACGCGCATGTCTTTGGCAATTACTACGGTTCGCACAAGGCACCTGTTGCCGACGCCAACAGCGCCGGTCG
>DOOI01000156.1:0-8006 GCA_003512825.1 Paracoccaceae bacterium
AAGGCGCGCACAAGACAAAGGACACCGCAATGCAAGCGGAGTATGTAATCGTCGGCGCGGGAAGCGCAGGATGCGCCATGGCGTACCGACTGGCTGAGGCTGGCAAACGCGTTTGTATTGTCGAACACGGCGGCACAGATGCTGGCCCGTTCATCCAGATGCCCGCTGCCCTCTCCTATCCGATGAATATGTCCCGCTACGATTGGGGCTATTTGTCCGAGCCAGAGCCGCATCTGGGCAATCGCCGACTTGTTTGCCCACGTGGCAAGGTGATCGGTGGCTCGTCGTCGATCAATGGCATGGTCTATGTCCGGGGGCACGCCCGCGATTACGACCATTGGCGCGATCAAGGCGCAGAGGGCTGGGGCTATGCCGATGTGTTGCCCTATTTCAAACGCATGGAAAGCTGGCACTCTGGTGGACATGGCGGCGATGCGGACTGGCGCGGCAAGGATGGCCCGCTCCATGTCACTCGCGGCCCCCGGAAAAATCCGCTCTTTCACGCCTTTGTCGAGGCGGGCGCACAAGCGGGCTATGGCGTCACCGGCGACTATAACGGCGAACGCCAAGAGGGCTTTGGCCCAATGGAGCAAACCGTCTGGCAGGGTCGCCGCTGGTCGGCTGCCAATGCCTACCTCAAACCCGCCATCAAGACAGGACGCGTCGAGATCGTGCGCGCCCTCGCACGCCGCGTCGTTTTCGAGGGGCACCGCGCCATTGGCATCGAAGTCGAACGCCATGGCCGCATCGACGTGATCTCGGCTGCCGCCGAAGTCATCCTTGCGGCGTCATCGATCAATACACCAAAACTCTTGCTGCTGTCGGGCATTGGCCCTGCCGAGCAGCTTGCCGCCCATGGTCTTGCCGTCTTGGCAGATCGCAAAGGCGTCGGTGCCAATCTGCAAGACCATCTCGAAGTCTATACTCAATTTGCGGCAAAACAGCCGATTACACTCTACAAGTATTGGAATCTCTTGGGAAAAGCCGTCATCGGCGCGCAATGGCTCTTTACGGGAAAAGGACTGGGTGCCTCAAATCAATTTGAGAGCGCAGGGTTCATTCGCTCGCGGGCTGGTGTTGAATATCCCGATATCCAGTTCCACTTCCTGCCGATTGCGGTGCGCTATGATGGCAAAGCGGCCGCCGAGGGCCATGGGTTCCAAGCCCATGTTGGCCCCATGCGCTCGCCTTCGCGCGGGGCCGTCACCCTGCGGTCCGCAAACCCCAAAGACGCCCCCGAGATCCGCTTCAATTACATGAGCACCGAACAAGACTGGATCGATTTCCGCACCTGTATCCGTCTGACACGCGAAATCTTTGCCCAAGCTGCCATGGCTCCCTTTGTCAAACACGAGATACAGCCAGGTGCCGCCGTTCAAACCGACAGCGAGATTGATGCCTTCATCCGCGAGCATGCCGAAAGCGCTTATCACCCCTGTGGCACTGCGCGCATGGGACGTGCGGATGATCCCGCTGCGGTCGTCGATGCACATGGCCGTGTCATCGGCGTCACGGGCCTGCGTGTCGCCGACAGCTCGATCTTCCCGCGCATCACCAATGGCAATCTGAATGGGCCCTCGATCATGGTCGGCGAGAAAATTGCCGACCATATTCTCGAGCGCCGCCTGCCGTCAGACAATGCCGAGCCATGGGTCCATCCCAATTGGCAGACCGCACAGCGCTAGGGGATTAGTTAACGAAAAATTAACCTTGGTTAATGAAAATCATTGAAAGAGAGGATCAGAGCGCGCATCTCCTAACCTATGTTAAGGATTTGTGCGCTCTTCGTTCTTCTTTTTGCATCGCCTCTCGGAGCGGTGGACGCGCAGTTTTCCGGCTCCATTCATGTGATCGACGGCGATACGTTCGACATCGGCTCGCGCCGTATCCGACTGCATGGCGTTGACGCCGTTGAGAAAAACCAAACCTGCCGCACAGAACAGGGTCAGAAGTGGGCCTGCGGGTTGTGGGTCGTTTCGGCTGTGCGGGCCCAATTCGAGGGCGCAAATGCCGATTGCACAGCCCTTGGAACCGATCGCTACAACCGCACCCTCGCGCGCTGCTCGGTCGGCGGCGATGATCTCGGGGCCACATTGGTCGCGGATGGCCTCGTGACGGCCTATGCCCGGTACTCGATGGACTATGTCTCCCTAGAATCCAAGGCCCGCGCCACAAATCGCGGCCTATGGGCCAGCACCTCGCAAAACCCCGAAAGCTTTCGCCATGCAAAGCAGCCCGTGGTTTCGTCAGACTGTATGATCAAGGGTAACATTTCGACGAAAAACGCCCGCATTTTTCATGTTCCGGGGCAGCAAGATTACGAAAAGACCCGGATCAACACAGCCAAGGGCGAGCGTTGGTTTTGCTCCGCAGCGGAAGCGCGCGCCGCAGGATGGCGCCCCGCCGCACGCTAATTCACGCAGCGCCTACGCACATTCGGTGTGCAAAAGCCCCACTGGCATCCGCCCGTCGATGCGCTACTCTTGCGACATGGAAACGCTCGATCTTGATGGCCGCAAAGGCCTGCCGCCGCACCTGCGTGTGCTCGCCCAATCCTATCCCCGCGCCACTTGGCAAGGGCACCCAAACTTCAATGGCCTCACCGCCTTTTGGCTCGAACGGCATGGCATGTTTCGCCAAGTGATGGACAAGGTGCTCGACCTTACCCAGTCCTATCTTGACGACCCCCGAGACCGCTACGCGCCCGAACTGTCGCGATACACGGGTTTCTTCCTGAACGAATTGCACGGCCATCATTCGATTGAGGATCAGCATTATTTCCCGCAATTCTCTCGGCTTGATGCGCGCCTTGAGCAGGGTTTTGAAATCCTCGACAAGGATCACCACGCGCTTGATGCCCATATTCACGCATTGGCCGATGCAACAAATGCGGTGCTCACGGCCATCAAAGCAGGCCAAGGCGCAAAATCCGCCGCAGGGCGGCTTGAGGCCACTCAGGTGCAATTCAAGAAATTCCTTGATCGTCACCTGTCAGATGAAGAAGAAATTGTTGTTCCACTCATTCTCGAATACGGGGCCGACCTAGGTTGATCCGTGTCAAAGAGCGCGCCGCTTCCTGCCTCTAAGTTGGTGTCAAATCAACGCAAGAGGAGACAGCGCATGTCCAACACACCGCACGAACTACACGAAGAATTCCCGGAAAAAGCCGATAAGATCCACGAGATGAAAGTGGGAAATCCGCATTTCTCCAAACTCTATGACGACTACCACGCCGCCAATCGCGCGGTGCACCGGGCCGAAACCAATGTCGAACCAATGGAAGCCTTGGCTGAAAACGAGCTTCGCAAGAAACGCGCCGTTCTGAAGGACGAGCTTTACAAGATGCTCTCGGCTTAAAAAGCCGACATGCCTCTCAAGCGGTGCGCTCTGCGCGCCGCCTATTCTACATCATAAGGCAGCACGCCTCGCGTATTGGGGTTCACCGTCAACCGCCGCTCCAGCGGAGGCACCGAGCGTTGGTGACAATTGATCCGCTCGCAAATCCGGCAGGAAATCCCGATAGGCTCGAAAGCACGCGGCGCATCCATATCCAAGCCATCTGCAAAAACCAGTGCCCCCGCATGGCGCACCTCGCAGCCCAGAGCGATTGCAAATCGCCGCACAGGGGCCCCAAAGCTGCCTCCCGACTTAGACACATCTCGCGCCAAGCTGATATACCGCACCCCATCGGGCGTCTCGGCCAATTGCCGCAGGAAACGCCCCGGTGTTTCAAAGGCTTGGTGGACATTCCACAACGGGCACCCGCCGCCAAAACGGGCGAATTGCAGCCGCGTGGCCGAATGGCGCTTGGTGATCGTGCCCGCTTGATCAACGCGGACAAAGAAAAATGGAATGCCTTTCGCACCGGGCCTTTGCAAGGTGGACAGCCGATGCGCCACCTGCTCGATAGAGGCCCCAAATCGATGGGCAAGCAACTCCAGATCATGTCGCGTTTCTTGGGCAGCCGTCAAAAACGCCCCATAGGGCATCAAAGCCGCGCCCGCGAAATAATTGGCCAGCCCAATCTTGGCGATGGCGCGCGCCTCGTCAGTGTGGAACCGCGCCAAGTCCAATGTCGCTTCAATCAGTGGGTCTTGCGTCAACAGCGCCAATTGCAAAAGCATCTGAAAGCCTTGGGTCTCCGGCGCCGCCCGCGCAGAGAGGGTCAAACGCCGCAGGTTTGCATCATAATGCCGGATCGCCACCGCATCTGCGCGCAGCACGCTCACCCCCACCTGCGCCAGCGCCGCTTCCGCACGTGCCGCCAAACCGCGCGGCCCGGCACTGCCCGCAAACCGCTCCGCTGCGCGGTCCACCGCATCAATATAATTGTCGCAATAATGAAAGAAGTCGCGCACTTCTTCCCATGGGCTAGGCTGAATCCGCGCATCCTCCCGCCCCAAGGCCTCGTCTAGCGAGGCCAGCCGCTCATGGGTCTGCCGATAGGCCCGGTGCAGGTCCAGAAATGCCCGCGCCAGCGCAGGCGCATTCGAGGCGGTCAAGCGCAGATCGGCCAAGGGCGGCGTCGTATCCCCAAACAGCGGATCGGCCATTGCCTCGCGCATATCCGACACCAGCCGCTCCGCATCTCCCGTCGACAACTCGGTGACGTCAAAGCCGAATTCCTGCGCCAGTGCCAACACAACGGGTGTCGAAACGGGGCGGTTATTGTTTTCCATTTGGTTGAGATAGGGCAGGGACACCCCAAGCTTGGCCGCAAAATCCTTTTGCGTCAGCCCAAGCCTCTGCCGAGTTTCCCGCAGCTTTGCACCAGCATAGAGTTTCTGCGTCGCCATGACTTCCTCAACTTTGCACTTCGCAAAGCCTAGGTTTGCAAAGTCACGCGCGCAAGCTCTGTTACAGCCCTAACTGCCGCTGCCGTCGGATCACCCATAGAATGGAAAACAACGACATCACGCCGCAGGCCATCATGATCACGGTCAACGCCCGCTCGCTCGCCCCCGGCACCAGCATTTGCCCCGCCAAGGCCGAAAGTCCCGCGCCCCCCAAAAGCATCATCGCTCCGCCCAGCCCCGAGGCGGTGCCCGCCAAATGCGCCCGCACCGACAACATTCCAGCCGTCGCATTCGGGATTGTCATCCCATTGCCAATTCCCACGATGGTCATCGAGCCGAAAAACGCCGCCGCCGAGGCATGGCCCGCCAGCGACATCGGCAAGGAAATTGCTGCGCCAAGCGTGGTGATGATGGCGCCGAACAACACCATCCGGTTTGCCCCCAGCCGCGCTGAATAGCGCCCCGTCACCCAATTTCCCAGAAAATACCCCACGGAAGGGGCCGCAAAATAAAGCCCCAATTGCCCGGGCCGAAGCCCGAATACTTGCATCCCGACAAATGGCGCTCCGCCCAGATAGGCGAAAAACGCTCCCGCTCCGAATGCCGAGGCTAGGCTATATCCCCAAAATCGCGGCGACCGCAGCAATTCAGGATATTCCTTGAATTGGCTCCACAGCGATGTCGCAGTGCCGCGATGCGTTTCGCCCATATCGGCCCACACCAGCAGCAAGACCGCTGATCCCGCACCAAACAACAGCCAAAAATTTGCCCGCCAGCCAAAAGCTTCCTCCAGCCAGCCGCCAATCGCCGGGCTGATCATCGGCACCACAGACATGCCCATTGTCACATAGCCGATCATCGCCGCGGCGCGATCTTGCGGATGCGTATCGCGCACCACAGCCCGCGTCAGCACCATCGCCACCGCCACAGAGGCCTGCAACATGCGAAACAGCAAAAAGACATAGGCATTGGTTGACAGAATGCAGCCCAACGTCGCCAGAACAAATATGGCAAAGCCAGTCAGCATCACCGGACGGCGGCCATACCCATCAGAGAGCGGCCCAATGACCAGCTGCAACAGCGCATTCATCAGCAAGAAAACCGACACGGCCAATTGCATCACGCCATATTCTACCCCGAAATCTAGCGCCATGCCGGGCAGCGAGGGCAGAAAGATATTGGTCGCCAGCGCAGAGCCACCTGCGACCAGGATCAAGGTTCCAAGATGGGGCGGGGTCGTCCTGTCAAAAAGCCGGACGGGCTGATCGGAGCTCATACAGGAGGGTTAGAACCGCCGCGCTCGACTGTCCATGCCAGCATGGATAAATTTGCACCTTTTGCAATATGCAGCAGATGCCTTGCCAATAGTTTGCAAATTTGCGGAAATTCGCTTTGCGCCCCTGTCTCGCCCGCGTATACGGGGCAAAATACAAAGGGGAAGGCCATGAAAGACATCCTCCAGGAACTCGCAGATCGCCGCGCCACAGCACGTCTCGGCGGGGGTGAGAAGCGGATCGAAGCCCAGCATTCTAAAGGCAAGCTGACCGCGCGTGAGCGGATCGAGCTTTTGCTCGATGAGGACTCTTTTGAAGAGTTCGACATGTTCGTCGCGCATCGTTGCACCGATTTTGGCATGGAAAAACAACGCCCTGCCGGTGATGGTGTTGTCACGGGCTGGGGCACGATCAATGGCCGCATGGTCTATGTCTTCAGCCAGGACTTCACGGTTTTTGGCGGGTCGCTCTCCGAAACCCACGCCCAGAAGATTTGCAAGATCATGGATATGGCGATCCAGAATGGCGCGCCCGTAATTGGTCTCAACGACTCAGGCGGTGCCCGCATCCAAGAAGGTGTCGCGTCGCTTGCGGGTTATGCCGAAGTCTTCCAGCGCAACATAATGGCCTCCGGTGTCGTGCCGCAAATCTCTGTCATCATGGGCCCTTGCGCCGGGGGCGCGGTTTACTCCCCGGCAATGACCGATTTCATCTTCATGGTCAAAGACAGCTCATACATGTTCGTCACAGGCCCCGATGTGGTGAAAACCGTGACCAACGAGGTGGTCACCGCCGAAGAATTGGGCGGTGCGTCAACCCATACCAAGAAATCTTCCGTGGCCGACGGGGCCTTCGAGAACGACGTCGAAGCCCTTGCCGAGGTGCGCCGCTTGGTGGATTTCCTGCCGCTCAACAATCGCGAAAAGCCCCCCGTGCGGCCTTTCTTTGACGATGTGGCGCGTGTCGAAGAAAGCCTCGACACGCTGATCCCTGACAACCCGAACAAGCCCTACGACATGAAAGAGCTCGTCGCGAAAGTGGTCGACGACGGCGAGTTCTTCGAGCTGCAGCCGGATTACGCAAAGAACATCCTGATCGGATTTGCGCGTATGGATGGGCAGGTTGTCGGCATCGTCGCCAACCAGCCACTGGTATTAGCTTGTTGTCTCGATATCAAGAGCAGCATCAAGGCTGCGCGTTTCGTGCGCTTCTGCGATGCCTTCAGCATTCCTGTTGTGACCTTCGTCGATGTGCCAGGTTTCATGCCGGGCACAGCGCAGGAATACGGCGGCATCATCAAACACGGCGCAAAGTTGCTCTATGCCTATGCCGAGTGCACCGTGCCTAAAATCACTGTCATCACGCGCAAGGCCTATGGTGGCGCCTACGACGTCATGGCGTCCAAGCATCTCCGTGGCGATGTGAACTTTGCCTGGCCAAATGCCGAGATCGCGGTGATGGGCGCAAAAGGCGCCGTCGAAATCATCTTCCGCAACGAGAAAAGCGACCCTGAAAAGCTCGCAGCCCGTGAAGCGGAATATCGCGAAAAGTTTGCTAATCCGTTCGTGGCTGGCGCCCGCGGCTACATCGACGATGTCATCATGCCGCACGGAACGCGTCGACGCGTCTGTCGAGCCTTGACGGTGCTACGCGACAAGAAGCTTGAAGAGCCGTGGCGTAAGCACGGCAACATTCCTCTGTGATGGCGTGAAGGAGCAAGGCTAATCATGTTCAAGAAAATCCTGATCGCCAATCGTGGTGAAATCGCCTGTCGTGTCATTAAGACAGCGCGAAGAATGGGTATCAAGACGGTTGCGGTGTATTCAGAAGCCGACCGTGATGCTCGTCATGTCGAACTGGCGGACGAAGCGGTGTTGTTGGGACCCGCGCCCTCGCGCGCGTCTTATCTGATCGCCGACAAGATCATCGCTGCGTG
>DOOI01000156.1:8170-8366 GCA_003512825.1 Paracoccaceae bacterium
GACGGTTGCGGTGTATTCAGAAGCGGACCGTGACGCGCGTCATGTCGAGTTAGCCGACGAAGCCGTCTTGTTGGGTCCGGCGCCATCGCGCGAGTCGTATTTGGTCGCCGACAAGATCATTGCTGCTTGCAAACACACCGGCGCAGAAGCCGTCCATCCGGGTTATGGCTTCTTATCGGAAAACGCCGAGTTTGCG
>DOOI01000055.1:0-373 GCA_003512825.1 Paracoccaceae bacterium
AACCGTGCGTGGGGGGCTGTCTGCCCCCCACACCCCACGAGGATATTTTTCGCAAAGAGACAGCAAGACAGGCGAGCGGGGCGAGCGGCTCCACAGCTCCGCCACGCGGCCGCGGAGGTATTGGCGGCGGCAGGTTGAATGTGGGCTTTCTAGATCCGTCGCGCTGAGAGATCGGCAAGGCTTTTGGCGCCGATTTGTCCCATATTGCTCTCGATGTCTTTTTTCAGCAGCTCTACCAAATGCGCCGGGCCCTTGTCGCCAAGTGCCGCGAGTGCGAAATGCCAAGCGCGGCCCAGCATGACGAAATTGGCCCCCGAGGCCAAGGCGCGCAGAATATCGAGACCGCCTTCGATGCCGCTGTCAAAGATGATTG
>DOOI01000055.1:692-829 GCA_003512825.1 Paracoccaceae bacterium
CGGGGAGGACGTCGATCGTGGCGGGGGCGCCGTCGAATTGCCGTCCTGCGTGGTTGGAGACCCAGATCGCATCTACACCAGCTTTCTCCAGCGGTGCGGCATCGCGGGCGTCGAGCACGCCTTTGACGATCAAGGGG
>DOOI01000055.1:1169-1310 GCA_003512825.1 Paracoccaceae bacterium
CGGAGCATATAGCCGACGTGTTCTGTCGATGACAGGCCTGTGACCTTTTCGGCGTATTGATCAATGAGGCGCATGCGCGGCATGCCGAGCCGGGCGGTTTCCATTGCCCATTGCGGGCAGCGCGCGACTTGAAGCAAGAGC
>DOOI01000055.1:1645-1770 GCA_003512825.1 Paracoccaceae bacterium
GTGGCGTCAAACGTGGCGGAGAGGTGAGGCCGGAGCGGGTTTGGCGCTCGCGGCGGCTGGCGACGGGCACGTCCACCGTCAGGATAAGCCCGGTAAATCCGGCGTCTTTTGCGCGTTTGAGCATA
>DOOI01000055.1:2036-4922 GCA_003512825.1 Paracoccaceae bacterium
TCTTTTGCGCGTTTGAGCATATCGCGACGAATGGTTTCGTCGCGGGGGGGGTACATCTGGAACCAGCCATTGCCGTTGAGTTCAGGCCCCACCTCTTCCGGGGTGCGACTGGCCACGGTTGAGAGCCCGTAGGGCATGCCAGCCGCCGTTGCGGCGCGCGCCAAGCGGCGCTCGGCATCCGGCCAGAAGAGTCCGGACATGCCGACAGGCGAAACGCCGAAGGGCAGGGCATATTTTTGCCCGAAAAGCGCGACCGACAGGTCAGGCTTGAACTCGCCATGCAAGATCGAGGGCATGAACAGCACCCGGTCGAGCCCGGCGCGGTTTCGGATATGCACTGATTCCGTGCCTGTTGCGCTTTCGAGATATTCATAAACAAACCAAGGCATCCGGCGGCGCGCGGCGGCTTTCAGGTCGGACAGGGCGGGATAGCGTTGAAAAAGATCCATGCGGCCAATTTCCTACTGCAAGCGCTGGCCTTGTAAAGGCCCATCTTTTCGCCACGTCACGCGCGATCTCGCAACAAGAACATTCCCCGAACACCTCTTTCCCTTGCCTGCCAAGGGCGCTAGGCTGCGGCTTATGAGTGATGTGCCCCTTTCCCTTTCCGCCCGCGCGATGGCGGCCCGCCCGGCTCCTTATCTTGAGGGGCTGAACCCGGCGCAGCGCCAGGCTGTGGAATCAATGGAGGGGCCTGTGCTCATGCTTGCCGGGGCGGGCACGGGCAAAACCAAGGCGCTGACGGCGCGGATTGTGCATTTGCTCACCATGGGTAAGGCGCGGCCCGGTGAGATCCTTTCAGTCACCTTTACCAACAAAGCCGCGCGCGAGATGAAGCATCGGGTGGGTCGATTGCTGGGCGAAGCCGTCGAGGGCATGCCATGGCTGGGCACTTTCCATTCGATCTGCGTCAAACTTTTGCGCCGCCATGCCGAATTGGTTGGGCTGAAGTCAAACTTCACCATTCTTGATACGGATGACCAGATCCGCTTGCTCAAACAAGTCATCCAAGCCGCAGAAATCGATGAAAAGCGCTGGCCCGCGCGTCAATTGGCCGGGCTGATAGACAGTTGGAAGAACCGCGCTTGGGGCCCCGAACGTGTGCCCGCGTCTGAGGCATCTGCCTTCAACCATCAAGGCGCGGCCCTTTATGGGGCCTATCAAACCCGTCTGCGTGAATTGAATGCAGTGGATTTCGGCGATCTGCTTTTGCATATGGTGACGATCTTCCAAAATCATGCGGATGTGCTCGACCAATATCGTGCGCGGTTTCGCTATATCCTCGTCGACGAATACCAAGACACCAATGTGGCCCAATATCTGTGGCTGCGCCTGTTGGCGGGGGGGCATCAAAATATCTGCTGTGTCGGCGACGACGATCAGTCGATCTATGGCTGGCGCGGGGCGGAAGTGGGCAATATCCTCAAGTTTGAAAAGGACTTTCCCGGCGCCACGGTTATTCGCCTCGAGCAGAATTACCGCTCCACGCCGCATATTCTGGCGGCTGCGTCCGGGGTGATCCGGGGCAATCAAGGCCGCTTGGGCAAGGAATTATGGACCGAAGCCGAAGAGGGCGAGAAACTGCGCCTCATTGGCCATTGGGATGGCGAGGAAGAGGCGCGCTGGATCGGGGAAGACGTCGAAGCCCTGGCACGCGGCACCCGCGGATTGCGCCCGTTCAGCCTCGATGACATGGCAATCCTCGTGCGCGCGTCGCATCAGATGCGCGCCTTCGAGGACCGTTTCCTCACCATCGGTCTCAATTATCGGGTGATCGGCGGGCCGCGTTTTTATGAGCGTTTGGAAATTCGCGACGCGATGGCCTATTTCCGCGTTGTGACCTCGCCAGCAGATGATCTTGCCTTCGAGCGTATCGTCAACACGCCCAAACGGGGCTTGGGTGACAAGGCGCAACAAACCATCCAGCGGTTTGCCCGCGCTCATGCTGTGCCCTTGGTCGATGGCGCGCGCATTGCATTGGCGGAAGGGGCGATCGGCGGCAAGGGGGGCGTGGCACTGCGCGCGCTTGTCGACGGAATCGAGCGGTGGGGGCAAATGGCGGGCGATGCGTCACTGGCTCATGAGGAACTGGCGGGGATCATCCTCGACGAAGCCGGCTACACCGCGATGTGGCAAAACGAAAAAACCCCCGAAGCGCCGGGGCGGCTCGAAAACCTCAAGGAATTGGTGAAGGCCTTGGAGCAATTCGAGAACCTGCAAGGCTTTCTCGAACATGTGTCGCTCATCATGGACAATGAAAGCGACGAGGAGGGCGCGAAAGTCTCGATCATGACGCTGCATGCCGCCAAGGGATTGGAATTCCCGGTTGTTTTCCTGCCGGGGTGGGAAGATGGGCTCTTTCCCTCCCAGCGCTCCATGGACGAACAAGGCGTCAAGGGCCTCGAAGAGGAACGTCGCTTGGCCTATGTCGGGATCACCCGTGCCGAGGAAATTTGCACGATATCCTTCGCGGGCAACCGCCGGGTGTTTGGCCAATGGCAAAACCAGCTGCCTTCGCGCTTTATCGATGAATTGCCCGCCGAACATGTCGATGTGCTGACTGCACCGGGCCTTTATGGCGGCCAGCAGGATTATTCCCAATCCCCGCTACACGATCGCGCCACGCGGGCCGATGTCTATAACTCCCCCGGTTGGCGGCGCTTGCAAAGCCAAACCAGCCGCCCGATGGCGCAACCGCGCGAGGCGCGCAACACTGTGATCGATCTCACGGCAGTGTCAGCCTTTAGCGTCGGCGCCCGCGTGTTTCATCAGAAATTCGGTTATGGCCGCATCGAAGCGCTCGAAGGCGACAAGCTTGAAATCGCTTTTGAAAAGGCCGGGGTGAAAAAGGTGGTGGCCTCTTTTGTGACCCCTGCCGATGATGTG
>DOOI01000040.1:0-126 GCA_003512825.1 Paracoccaceae bacterium
TTTCTAAACGATCAGGCCTATTCTTGCCTCTCGGCGCTCCCGGAACTGGCAGGATGCGAGCTTCTGGCGATTGACGTCGTGGGCGGCAGCCGCTTGTGGTGGCTCATGCCCCCCGAATGCCAGGAA
>DOOI01000040.1:396-4051 GCA_003512825.1 Paracoccaceae bacterium
GTGGCTCATGCCCCCCGAATGCCCGGAAATCCTGCATTTCGAGGCCAGCGGGGTCACTGTCTTTGATGGCGAGCTTCTGCGCGTCGCGACACCCGTTCTCAAGCGCGAAAGCCTGCTCGATGCACCCGTGATTTGCCTTGCGCCCTGCGGTCGGTTCCCGATGGTTTCGGCCCGCCTGATCGAAGCACTGGAATCCGCAGGGCTCACAGGGGTCAGCTGGACACCCGTTCCACTCAAATAACCGCGCCGCGCCCCTAGCGAAAATCCTCCGGCTTAAGCCCATAGCGCGACAGCTTGTCGTAAAACGTCTTGCGTGGCAGCTGAAGCCGCTCAGCTGCTTCTGCGGCGCGCCCCCCCGCATGGCGCAGCGCCGCACCTAACAACGAGCGCTCCACCTGCGCCATTTGCGCCGCCAAGCCCGGCTCCGAAGTGGCCTCCTCTGCGCCCCCCAATCCCAAAGCGAATTGCATGGCCACCGACATCAGCGCGCGCGCATTGCCCGGCCAATCGCGCGCCATCAACCCCGCAACCACATCAGGTGTGATTTGCGGTGGCAGCAGCCCGGCCTGCTCGCTGGCCTGCGCGACATAATGTTCAAAGAGCACCGGAATATCTTCGGGTCGCTCCGACAAGGACGGCAGCCGGATCCGCATGACATCCAGCCGATAGAACAGATCCGCGTGAAACTGCCCCGCCGCCAGCTTTTCCGCCAGATCAAGGTTGCTGCCCGCAATCACCCGCACTGCGGTGCCAGCCTCCAGCGCTTCCATCATGGCAAACTGTGCTTCCGGCCCAAGATGTCCCACCTCGTCAAGAAACAGCGATCCCCCCCGCGCCGCATCCAGCGCCGCCATCACCGCAGCCGCATCCATGCCCGCTGCGGCGCGCTTGATAAACGGGCCCTTGGCATCCGGCCCCATCAAATGCACCACTTCGGCGATCTTGGAAATTCCCGTGCCGGGAGAGCCCGTTACCAAAACCTCGCCCCGCGTCGCGGCCACCGCACGCACCCGCGCGCGCACCCCCTCCGCCAAGGCCGAGATCCCATGCACCAACCGTGCCGCCGGATCACCCGCAGTCAACTGCGCCTTCAGCACCCGGTTTTCGAGCACCAAAGCCCGCGTTTTCAGCGCGCGCTCCAATTCCTTGAGCAAATCCGCCCCCGCACAAGGCTTTTCAAGAAACCCGAATGCCCCCTGCCCCATGGCCTTCACCGCCATCGGGATATCCCCCTCGCCCGTGAGCAAGATGACTGGCAAATCAGGGTCAGCCGCGCGTGCATAATCCAGCAGATGAAATCCATCCCGCCCCGGCATGCGGATATCCGACAAGATCACTCCCGGAAATCCCGGCCCGATCTGGTCCTTCGCCTCCACGAAACTTCCCGCCACACGCGGCACAAGCCCGCCCAACTCCAGCGTCTGCGCCAAGGCATCGCGCACCGCCGCGTCGTCATCCACCACCAGAACCGTCCTGACCACCATCGTCCCCGTCACCCCTCTGCGCCCTGCAAATCCACGACAAACACCGCCCCCCCCTCGGGTCGATTGCGCCCCCGGATCGCGCCGCCAAAACTTTGCACCAAGCCATAGCTGATCGACAGCCCCAACCCCATGCCTTCCCCGGCACCAACCTCTTTCGTCGAATAAAACGGGTCAAAAATCCGCTCTGGCTCGCGGATGCCCGGCCCGCTATCGGCCACCTCCATCTCCACGCGCGCGCCCACATGGCGCAGCGAAATTGCCACCTCGCGCCGCGCCAATCCGGTCATTGCATCCGCCGCATTGGTCAAGAGGTTCACCACCACCTGCCCCAGACGCACCTCGCCCCCCATCACCCAGACAGGCTCCGACGGCGCATGCCATTGCACCTTGACCTCCCCCGCCCGCAGCCGCGCCTCTGCCAATTCCAGCGCGGCCTCAATCACCCCCACCAGATCAACCCGCTTCACAGGCTCGCTCTCTTGCCGCGCGAATGCCCGCAAATTCTTGATAATCCGCCCCATCCGCCGCGCCATATCGCCAATCCGCACAAGGTTCTCGCCCGCCACCTCGCCCTGCCCCCGCGTCAGATAGGCGGCCGCGTTTTCAGCGTATTGCTGAATGGCCATCAAAGGCTGGTTCAACTCATGGCTGATCCCCGCCGACATCTGACCCAAAGCCGACAACTTCCCCGCCTGCACCAATTCCGCCTGCGCCCGCGTCAATGCCGCCTCCGCCGTGCGCCGCTCTGCCACTTCGCCCGACAGCCGCAGGTTCGCCGCGCTCAATTCCAGCGTGCGCTCCTCCACACGCGCCTCCAACCGTTCATTCAACTCAAGCAAACCGCGCCGCCGCTCCAAAACCAAAAACAACACCGCCCCAAAAGCCAAGAACAACGCCGCCACCGACGCCGCCTGCAATCCCGCCAAGCGCCGCGCAGGCTCCACATCCAAAAGCGTCTCCGCTTGCATGCCAATCACGGGCAACTCTTGCACCAGATAAAGCCCCCGCTCCGGAACATAAGGCGACCACCGCTCCTCCCAAATCACATGCCCCGCAACGATTTTCTGGCGCAGCCCAGCCTGCGCCTCTGCCAGCTCCGCGCCCCGCGGGGCTATGCCCACCCCGGCCCGCCGCCACCCCAATAATTCCGTGCGGTTAGAGATAAACACCTCCCCCCCCGCATCGGTAAACCAAATCGCCGGACGCGCGCCGCGCCACTCTGCCTCCACCCGCTCAATATCCACCACCACCAGCAAGGCCCCCAGCACACCGCCCGCGTCATGAAAAACAGGTGCCGCAAAGAAATAGGCACGCCCCTCGCCTGCGCGCTCTCTGGTCGTCCGCTCGTCTGCGGCAAGCTGGCCAATATCCCAGCCCTCAAAACTTCCCCGCAGCCCAGCATCGCTCTGGTCTCGGCCGCCGGGAGCAGGCCCATGGCCCTCCCCCAATGATCCCTGCAAGCCGCGCTCCAAATAGCGCGCACCTTCAATCCGAGGGGGCAACCGCCCGGATGACGCCGCCAGCACAAAGCCCGCAGGCGAGACAATCGCAATTTCCAGCGCGCCAGTCTTATCCGCCAAACGGCGCATCATCTCGGATGCCCCATTGTCTTGACCCGCACTCAACAAGCCTGTCACCGTCGGATGATCCGCCGTAACCACGGCAAGCGTTTGATATAGCTGCAATTGCCCGGTCAACCGATCCGTGGCCAACAGCAAATCCGCTTCGCCCCGGTCCGCAATCTGATGCAAAGCCTGCACATAGCCATAGCGCCACACCCCTGCCGCCACACAGGCGACAGCTGCCAAAAACGCAAGGATAAGCCGTAGTCGGCGGGCAAAAGATCGATCCATGCGTCTAGTTAGCGCGCGAGGGCTTGCCTTGACCAGTGGCTCAGGCTTCTGTCGTGTCATGCAGCACTTTTCTCAGTCCCCCCAAGATCCCGCCTTCATCGCAAACCCCTACGCGTTCTACGACCGCGTCCGGGCGTCTGGCCCATTGTTTTTTTGGTCAGACTACGGCCTGCCCTCTGCGGCGGGCCATGAAACGGTGCATGCCTTTCTGCGGGATCGTCGGTTTGGGCGGGAATGGCCCAAAGGAATGGCGCCCAAGACCCCGGCGCATCTCGCCGCCTTTTACGAGGTCGAGGCGCATTCCATGCTAGAATTGGA
>DOOI01000050.1:0-324 GCA_003512825.1 Paracoccaceae bacterium
CGTGGCGAGGGCCAGCTTGAGCACATCACCGATCAAGAATGGGGTGAGGCCCTTTTCCACGGTCCAAGCGACGCTTTCGGCATAGGGCATCGTGTTGAGCCATGCGAGACCGGGAATGTAGATGAGCGCGTTGCCGATGAGCATGGCTGCTGCCATTTTCAGTGCCGAACGGTCCCAGCCTTTTTCTGCGAAATAGCCCAGTGCGAGCGTGGCCAAGACATAACCCAGAAGATAGCCGCCAGTGCCACCCATCATATAGGTGAGGCCGTTCTTTTCGACGCTGGAGCCTGCGAATACGTCAAAGCCCAAGGTGCCAATCAGCAT
>DOOI01000050.1:607-6189 GCA_003512825.1 Paracoccaceae bacterium
AAAGCCCAAGGTGCCAATCAGCATGTAGCCAAGGATGGTCACAAGACCCAAGCGCGCCCCATAAGCCGCGCCGATGGAGAGAACGGCGAAGGTGCCCATGGTGATCGGAACAGGCCACATCGGCACTTTGATCTTGGCAGCAATCGCGAGAGCGGCGATGCCGAGCACCACAAGGGCCACTTGCTTGAGGCGGAGAGCTGTGCCGCTATTGGCGCCAAATGCATCGGTCAGCACGCGGGCAGGTGCAGTGATTGTCATGGGGTCTTCCTCGTTATGGAACCTAGTTGGGTCATGAATGCCCTGAGCGGCGCAGTGCTGCAAGAGGTGTTGCGCTAACAATTGCGGGGCATTGCGCTATCGCATGTAGTTTGAGTGCATCTCGTAGTCTTTGCGCGGGCCTTTGACCAGCCATGTGGAGGACCATTCCGGCCAGCGGGAGAAATCATAGGTGACATCGTATTGGTCGGGATCACACCAATGGGTTGCTGTTGGGACGCCTTGGGGCGCGAACCGGTGAAAGAAGCGCCCATCGTCAAAGGAAACCTCAATCGCAGAATGATCCGCGTGCCACAGATAGTGCCGCTCGGCGGCAAAGCTGCTTTCGCCCAAGGTGAGTTGGCCTTGCTCTGTGAGGCGCAGACCTTTTGTTTCGGGGGTAAAGGTGGCCGTGCCGGTCAGGTGGCCAGTCGGGCCAAGGTGGTCGTGAATACGGCGTTCCAATCGCCAGAGCCCGATGAAATCCGCCAATTCGATGAGTTGCGACACCGCGGCCCCCCTGCCCTGCTTGCCCTAAACCATAACGGCAGGTAAGCACGCCGCCAACTGCTGCATTTGGCGCTGCAACTGGCGCTGACGCATTCCCTTTGAAGGAGCTCGCCGATGATCCCGCGTTATTCCCGCCCCGAAATGGTGAAAATCTGGTCGCCGGAGACCAAGTTCAAGATTTGGTATGAAATTGAAGCGCATGCCTGTGATGCCATGGCCGATCTGGGCGTTATCCCGCGCGAAAATGCGGATGCGGTATGGAAAGCCAAGGATGTCGAGTTTGATGTGGCGCGGATCGACGAGATCGAGGCGGTCACCAAACATGATGTTATCGCGTTTCTGACCCATTTGGCGGAACATGTCGGCAGCGATGAGGCGCGATTTGTCCATCAGGGCATGACCTCGTCTGATGTGCTCGATACCTGCCTGAATGTGCAATTGGTGCGGGCCGCCGATATTTTGGTGGCAGACATGGACGCGCTGCTGGTGGCGCTGAAAAAACGCGCGATGGAACACAAGATGACGGTGCGGGTGGGGCGCTCGCACGGGATTCACGCGGAACCCACAACCATGGGTCTGACATTTGCGCGGTTCTATGCGGAGATGGATCGCAACCTCGCACGGTTGAAGCTGGCGCGGGAGGAAGTTGCGACAGGGGCGATTTCGGGGGCAGTTGGAACTTTCGCCAATGTCGATCCGCGGGTTGAGGAGCATGTTTGCGCCAAACTGGGCCTGAGCCCGGAGCCGATTTCAACGCAGGTGATTCCCCGTGACCGCCACGCGATGTTCTTTGCGACATTGGGCGTGATCGCATCCTCGATTGAAAACGTGGCCATCGAAATCCGCCACATGCAGCGCACGGAAGTTTTGGAAGGGGCGGAGTTTTTCTCGATGGGCCAGAAGGGCTCTTCCGCGATGCCGCACAAGAAAAACCCCGTGCTCACCGAGAACCTGACGGGCTTGGCGCGTCTGGTGCGGATGGCGGTTGTACCGGCCATGGAGAATGTGGCGCTTTGGCATGAGCGCGATATCTCGCATTCCTCTGTGGAACGCAGCATTGGCCCTGACGCAACAATCACGCTCGATTTTGCCCTGAACCGCCTGACCGGCGTTGTCGATAAGATGTTGATTTTCCCGCAAAACATGCTCGACAACATGAATAAATTCCCTGGCCTCGTGATGAGCCAGCGGGTGCTGCTGGCGCTGACGCAGGCAGGGGTTTCGCGCGAGGATGCCTATGTGATGGTGCAGCGCAATGCGCTCAAGGTGTGGGAAGAGCGGGTGGATTTCCGCGAGCAGCTTTTGGCGGACAAGGACGTGGTCGCAGCTTTGGGTGCAGAGGGGATCAACGCAAAATTCGACATGGATTACCACACCAAACATGTCGACACGATTTTCCGCCGGGTCTTTGGCGGCTGATTTCAAGAAGAGAAACGAGGATGGGGCGCTCCTGTGGGGCGCCCTTTTTTTTCTGTTTCGTGATTTTGACGGGGCCCTGAAGCGTGCTATCTTTGGCTTGTGTTACTTCAAACGGAGGAATTGGAATGAAGACGACGTTTATTGCCGCCTTGCTCCTTGCGGCCCTGCCTGCTGTGGCCTCTGCCATGTGTTCCGACAAAACCCACGCGATGTCTTGTGCTGATGGAATGGTGTGGGATGATGCTTCGAAATCCTGCACCAAACAGGTTTCGAGCTAAATAAATCCGGCTCTGTTCAGGGATTATTTAGGGCTTCCCGCTAGCGTTCGAGAAAATCGAATGGGGAAGCCCGATGACAGCCTTGCGTCAAATTCCTGCACTGGGCCAAACCGCCCTACCCGCGCCACGCGCCTTGTCGCGTCGGCAGAAAGCGGCGCTTATTGTGCGCCTTTTGACGCATGCCGGCGAGCCCGTGCCCTTGGCCGATTTGCCTGATGAGATGCAAGCCAGCCTGACGCAAACCATGGGTGCCATGCGATTGGTGGATCGCACCACCATGGCGGCTGTGGTGGAAGAGTTCATCCGCGACATGGAAGATTTGGGGGTGACTTTCCCCCCTGGATTAAGTGGCGCGCTTTCGGTGCTAGACGGACAAATCAGCCCGGAAACCGCTGCGCGATAGCGACGAGAGGCTGGTGTCAAGCAAGCGGGTGACCCTTGGGCACGTTTGCGCGCGCTCAAACCCCCAGAGTTGCAGGCGATGCTGGAGGAAGAAAGCGTCGAAGTGGCGGCGGTGGTCTTGTCAAAAATCGACACCCCGAAAGCGGCACTTGTCTTGGCCCTGATGGAGGGCGCGCGGGCGCGGCGCGTGACATATGCGATATCGCAGACTTCGGCTGTGACCCCCGAAGCCGTGGAGCGGATCGGATTGGCATTGGTGGCGCAATTGGATGCGGTTCCGGCGCGGGCATTTTCCGACAAACCCGAAGCGCGTGTCGGGGCTATTCTGAATCAATCGCCCTCCCTGACGCGGGACGACGTTTTGGCGGGGCTGGACGAGGCAGATACCGAGTTTGCGACACGGGTTCGCAAAGCATTGTTTACATTCGCAGATATTTTGACTCGATTGGAGGCACGCGATGTGCCGAAACTGACGCGCGCGGTGGATCAAGATGTGCTTGTTACAGCATTGGCCGCAGCGGTAGACGAAACGACCGCCCCCGTCGTGCAATTCATTCTTGCCAATATGTCGCAACGCATGGCCGAAGCGCTGCGCGAGCAAATTGCCGAGCGCGGCAAGGTGAAGGCGCGCGCGGGCGAGGCTGCAATGTCAGAGGTTGTGCAAGCGCTGCGACTTTTGGAGCAAACCGGTGACTTGAAACTGAATTCGCTGGAGGAAGAGGATGAGTGAGGTGTCGGGGGCGCGCCTGCATCTGGCTTGGCTGAGGAGTTGCGCGCAGATGTTGCGCGCCTTTGCCATGCGACGCAGCGTGGCAATGGCGCTGGCCTCTTGGAAGGTGAGGCGTTACGGTCGGCGCTCCGCGGGACGGCATTGCGTCGGGCGGCCCCCAAACGCAGGACCGGAGCACGCCTTTGCCCAACATCTCTTCACAAACGCGGGCTATCTTGTTGATGATAGCGACAGTTTTCCTGTTTGCGGCAATGGATGCGAGCGCAAAGGCATTGTCAGAACGCACGGGCGCGGTGCCCGCGATCTGGGCTCGTTATCTGGGACAGACCTTATTTGTGCTGGTGCTTGTGGCGCCACGACTGAAGACAGTGCTGCGGACCAAACACCCCGGCATGCAGGCGCTGCGCTCGGTGCTTTTGATGTGTGGAACAACGCTCTACTTCTTTTCGGTCACATTTTTGGGGCTCGCAGAGGCCGCCGCAATCATGAACATCAACCCGCTGCTGATCACGTTGGGGGCTGCGATATTTTTGGGCGAATCAATCGGGGCACGGCGGGCCGCGGGGATTGTCGCAGCGATGATTGGCGCGTTGCTTGTGATCCGACCGGGGGGCGACTTGTTTCAGCCCGCCGCTTTGCTGACTGTCGGGGCGGCGATAGCCTATTCCGGCTACAATCTGGCGACGCGGTTTGTACGCGACGACGACCCATGGACATCGCTGTTTTACACTGCGGCCTTCGGAGCGATCGTATTGTCATGCACCGTGCCGTTTTTCTGGGTACGCCCCGATGCCACGGCTCTGATGTTAATGGCGCTGATCGCCTTTTTTGGAACGACGTCGCAATTATGTTTGATCAAGGCGCTGTCACTTGGCGAGGCCGGGATGCTGGCGCCTTATGCCTATACCGGGCTGATTTGGGCCGCGTTATGGGGCGTGGTTTTCTTTGGAGATTGGCCAGATTTCTGGACGATCTTGGGGGGTGGAATCATCGTCGCCGCAGGGCTTTATGTTTGGTATCGAGAGACCTTTCAGAAACGACATCCACATTAACGCAAACGCAGCGCCGCCTCGATTGCCCCGGGTCCGGGATGCTGGAGGATCACGACAACAGGTTCCGTTCCCGAGATGTCTTGGGTGATTTGAAGCGGCGCACGGCCATCCCAGCGGGCAATCACCTGCCAATCCGTAACAATGTTGTGGTAATCCAAGATCTTGCCTGCATTTTCCCCGCGATTGACCGTGACGCTGGCATTGGGGCGCAAGCGGACCAATTGCACATCAAGCGGGGGGGAAAACGGCGCAGAGGTGCTGGCCTCAAGGCGCAGCTGATTCCCTTTGCGCGCAGCACTGAGTTTGATGGGGCTGGCGCGGTTTCGATCCTTGCGGATCAGGTCTTCGACGTCTCTCGGGTGGGTGCCAACCACATCATGCAACCCGCCCACGACCATTTGCGGCGTGTAAATCGAGCGTCTCCCGGCCACAGTTGCATAGGCTTTTTGGCGGGCGGTGTTTTCGGTACGGGCAAACACGTCTTTCCAGCCGATATAGTCCCAGTAATCAACATGGAGCGCGAGCGCGATCACATCGTCCCTGCCAGCCAGTTCCCGAAGGAAGGCATCCGCAGGCGGACAAGAAGAGCACCCTTGCGACGTAAAAAGCTCCACAACCACCGGCCGGGACTCTTGTGCCCAAGCAAGTGTCGCGTTCACGACCAACAGAACACTCGCGATCCAGGTTTTGATCTGCTTCATACCAACGCATCTTTCCTAAGCTTGTTCAGACTACATAGGCCAAAACTGATTAAAAGAACCAATCAAGGTTTTGCGAGACGCGTGTTACAGTGGGTTTGGCGAAAAAAGCGTCTGGAATTGTGCACAACGGTATACAAAAACGTCGCAGCCCCCTTGATCGGTGCCCGCGCATGCGGCATGGAGAGCGGGAATTCATCCTTCATTCAGCGCCAACCGGGAGGTTCCCATGCCCATC
>DOOI01000097.1:0-16166 GCA_003512825.1 Paracoccaceae bacterium
AGCCCTGCTGATGGCCGTCTGGCGGCGCAAACCAAAGACCAAAGTCCATGTTCATTCTGACCAGGGTTCTCAGTTCACCGGCTATGAGTGGCAGGAGTTCCTTGAACAGCACAACCTTGTCCCCAGTATGAGCCGCCGCGGGAACTGCTGGGACAACGCTGTCGCCGAGAGCTTCTTCAACCTGCTCAAACGCGAACGCATCAGGAGAAAGAAATACAAAACTCGCGAAGAAGCCCGCCAGGACGTGTTCGATTACATCGAGTTCTTCTACAACCCGCAGCGCAAACACGTTAGGAACGGGATGCTGTCACCGATCGACTTCGAACAGCAGCAGAAACTGAAGCTGTAAGGTGTCTAGGAAACTAGGGGCTATTCAGGTACGCGATGGATAGAAGGGGGTTCTGCTTAGTCCCGGTCAGCTTTATGAAGCACTAAGGAGCAAGGGCGGGTTTTCTGAAGGTGCTTCAAGGTGAAATCTCTCGCTCCAATTCTAACGCCTCAAGCGATTAGGCAGCACATCAAGCCCTCCACACCGAGGTTCTACACCGTACTTGCATAATCCAATAAATTATTTAATAAAATCAATATACAACAACTAGAAACCCAGAGTTCAATCCTCTCTCACAGCACCATCTCCCTCACTCTGACAGGTTGATCTGCGGCACGCTGCGCGCAATTTATAGGCTTGAATGCCGACGGCGGGCAGAGGTGAGGAAGACACCCAGAGCACAGCGCTTGACCAAAGCGGCGCCTGTGGTGTCATCCTGCGGTGCAAATGGCCCCTGCTAACCTGTTTTAGGAACCCCACTATGGCCCAGCCCGGCCCCGGTCACAACAGTGCTGCCCTGCCCGAACCGGGCTTGGCCACGCGCATTGTGGCGTGGCGCAGCGCCATTGCGGCACAGAAAAAACCCTCGCCTCAAGTGATGAAGATGATGATCGCGCGGGCGCAAGAATTAGGCCTAAGCTACAGCGATTACTGGCAACTGACCCGCAGTGCCGGGCGTGACATTGGCGCATATCTCTTTACCTCGGAGGGGTTGCGTCTGCGAATGGGGCGGCGCTTGGAAATGCCCGAACATGTGCGCGCGCGTTTGGCGCAGATCAGCGCCTGCCGCTTTTTGGCGCTCACACCCGATGCCGAGCACCCCGACGACTATCTTGCCGAATTGCGCGAGGTCTCTGGCCTGCCGTTCTCAGGCGTCGCCCCCCTGCCCCATGGGGAAGGCTGGAGCAGCATCCGCGCCGCCCTGCACCCGGCCTTTTCCGGCCTGCCCTCAAGTGCTGTGGCGTTGGTGGCAGCGCAGGCATCAGAAGCCCGGCTGGTCGCGGCGGCCAATCTGGCCGGAATGATGCGGCCGGAGGCGCTGTTCGGGGCCTAGTCGCTCCCCCCGCGCGCGCCCCAAAAGAAAACAGGCGCGGAGTGCACCACGCCTGTTTGGCTTACGTCGATTGCGCGTAGCGCTTACGCCACCCAGTCCCATGGCCGGGTGAAGGCGCCCAGCACATGGCCCACCTCTTCGTCATGCAGCACCCCCGTGCGCTTGACCTGCGCCACCAAACCGCGTTTTTTGTCGTCGATCACGTCAACCACTTCTGCGTTCAGCTTGGCTTCCACCAAGGCGGCATTATAGGTCCGGGTGATTGCGCGCTTCCGCAGATCCGGTTTGAACACCTTGCCCACAGCGGTTTTTGGCAATTCTGCCAAGACTTCCACATGTTTGGGCCAAGCGGCCCGCTCGTGCACATGGGTCTTGCAATGTTCGACCAGCTCCGCACCTGTCACCGACGCTCCGCCTACCAGTTCGACATAGGCGCAGGGCAATTCGCCGGCATGGGCATCGGGCTGGCCAATCGCTCCGGCGAATGCCACTGCGGGATGCGCCAAGAGTGCTTCTTCGATTTCTGCGGGGTCGATGTTGTGACCGCCCCGAATGATCAGATCCTTGGCGCGCCCCGTAATCCACAGATACCCGTCGGGATCGATGCGGCCCAGATCGCCTGTGCGGAGGAATTTGCCGAAGTGATAGAGGTCGCGGTTCTTGTCCGCTTCGGTATAGGTGTTGCCCGACCAGACGCCCGGCGAGGCCACACAGATTTCGCCCACTTCATCAGCGGCACAATCCACCACATCACCGCCCGCAATCTGCTTGAGAATCCGCACGTCAGTATAGGGGAAGCGAATACCGACAGAGCCGACTTTCTTCTCGCCATCGACCGGATTGACCGACACGAGGCAGGTGGCTTCGGTCAGGCCATAGCCTTCAACGATGGTCACATTGGTGGCCTTCTCGAAGCGCTTGAACAGCTCCAGCGGCAGCGGGGCCGACCCCGAGAACGAGGTCTTCACCGAGGAGACATCGGCATCCACCGGGCGCTGCATCATCGCCGAAATGGCGGTGGGCACTGTGATGATAAAGGTGACCTTCCAGCGCTCGATCAGCTTCCAGATATTGTCGAACACCCCTTCCCCGCGATAGCCCGCCGGAGTGGGGAACACCACATGCGCGCCCGAGGTGATGCAGGCCATCAAAATCACATGGCAGGCAAAAACGTGGAACAAAGGCAGCGGGCAGATCACGTTGTCTTCGGGGGTGTAAAGCAGCGTGCCGCCCAGCCAGCCGTTATAGACCACGCCGGAATAGCGGTGTTGCGCCACTTTCGGCATGCCCGTTGTGCCGCCGGTATGGAAATAGGCACAGACCCGGTCAGCCGTGGCATCGGCAAAGGCCAAGCTCTTGGATTGATGCGCGATTTCCTTGTTGAAGTTTTTCACTGACGCATGGCTCTTGCCCGTCAGTTTGGGACGGATCAAAGGCACGATCAGGCTTTTGGGCGGGGTCAGGTAGCGGTTGAGATCCACTTCCAGAATCGTGTGCACATTGGGTGCATGACGCACGGCTTCATGGGCCTTTTGTGCGACATCGGTTTTTGGGAAGGGCTTGAGCGTGACCACGACCTTGGCCTTTGTCTCGCGCAAGATCGCCCCAATCTGCTCTGGCTCCAAGAGGGGGTTGATCGGATTGACGATCCCCGCAACGGACCCACCCAACAGCGTCAGCACAGCTTCGGTGCAGTTGGGCAGGATCATCGCAACGACATCGCCTTCGCCCACCCCCAAACTGCGAAACAGATTGGCCGTCTGGTTGGTCTTTTCCAGCAGCGCGCCCCAAGTCAACGTCTCGGCCTTGTCCTTTGGCCCCGAGAGAAGCTGGAAGGATATCGCATTATTTGCGCTGTATTTGGCAGCAGTGCGCGACAGCATCTGATGCACGGTCTTGGCCACATCACGGGCCTCCCATGACATTTCGCTCTCGATCGCAATGCTATCCTTGATGGATGAAAACCCCATAACGTCCTCCCGACATTTTTGGTGCCCCCCTCGGACACCGTAGTTGCGCGCAGTTTGCGCCAGCAGACCCCACTCAGGCAAGCGGGCTTGGAAAAAACACCGCAACGTCAGCACAGGCTTGCCGCAAGGGAAAGCTGCGTTGGCACCCCAAACCCCAAGTCACCAGTAAAGGCAAAGAAAAAGGGCGCCCCGAAAGGCGCCCTGTTCCGAACTCGCAAAGAACCAATCAGTTCTTTGCGTAGAATTCCACGACCAGGTTCGGCTCCATGACGACCGGGTAGGGCACGTCTGCGAGCGAAGGCTGGCGGATATAGGTTGCGACCATCTTGGAGTGATCGACTTCGAGGTAGTCAGGAACGTCACGCTCGGCGAGCGAGGCGGCTTCCAGAACCACAGCGAGTTGCTTGGACTTGGCGCGCACTTCGATCACGTCGCCTTCCTTCACACGGTAGGAAGGAATGTTCACCGATTGGCCGTTCACAGTGACGTGACCATGGTTCACGAACTGACGGGCCGCGAAAACGGTCGCCACGAACTTGGCACGGTAGACCACGGCGTCGAGGCGGCGCTCAAGCAGACCGACGAGGTTTTCACCGGTGTCACCCTGAATACGCGCGGCTTCTGCGAAGATGCGGCGGAATTGCTTTTCGGTCAGGTCGCCGTAGTAACCCTTCAGCTTTTGCTTGGCGCGCAGCTGCGTGCCGAAGTCGGAAAGCTTGTTCTTGCGGCGCTGGCCGTGCTGGCCGGGGCCGTATTCGCGCTTGTTCACCGGGGACTTGGGACGGCCCCAGATGTTTTCGCCCATACGGCGGTCAATTTTGTACTTGGCAGTCGTGCGTTTTGTCACGGCTGATCTCCTTCTTATGTTGTCGAAGGGCGTTGTCCTCTTCCCCGGTTTCCCGAAAACGACAGGGCACCCCTTGCGAGGGCCACCAACACCAATGAAGCCGCGCTTATAACCGGGCATTTGGGGGAGTCAACAGCCTGCCCCCAAAGAGACGGGCGAATTCGCCAATGCCCGTCGGTAAAAGAAAACAGGCGCCCCATGGAGACCATGAGGCGCCCTGTTCCGAAGCCGGATATCCTATGCCACATCGTGCAACAGGATCGCGGCTTCCGAGGTATTCAAGTTGCGCCGTGCATAGGCGCCAAAGCTATGAGGGTCGTAGTCCAGTGTCGGGAATTGATGCAAGAGCCTTCGACGGTCTTCATCGCCCAAAGTGGACAGGGATGCATTCGCCGGATGGAAACTTTCGGTCTCCATTCCGTTCGCCCAGAGAATTTGGTGCGCGGGAAGCAACAAATGGATGTAAGTCACCTCTTTTAGGAGGTGGTCCACCGTCACCGTTGATCCGTTCACCATATCCTTGGCCGACACCAGCACCTCGGTCGTGTTGAACAATGACACCGCCTCCGGACCCTCCAAGAGCATCCGATGCTCGGGCGAGACCAGCAATTCCGAGTCCGGCTGCCCCTTGCCCAAGGCCGAGGGCCTGATCCGCACCGGGCGCAACTTTGGCATGGCGAAAAGCCGTGCCCCGGTCATTCGCCGGGTGCCGATCCACAATATCTCTTGGGGGCCGTTATCCTTGGTCTGTACTTTGTCGCCCTCTTGGAGCAACTCCACCGGAAGCAGCCCCGTTGGCGTGCGAATGACGGTGCCGGGGGTAAAACAGATCACCCCGCCCGAAGCAGGCCCCATCGCATTCATTCCCGCAGGGTCGATGGTATGATGAACCACCCAAAGATTGGTGTTCCGCGGCGGAAGCTGATCGAGGAACATCAAGAGCGGTAATGCGCCCGCCCCCACCTCGATCAATGTGACTGTATATGTCTGGGCCCCATCGGTCACCACGATGGATTGATCCATCAAAGGCGTGGTGATCTCAACTCGGCTCAAGTCTCGCGTGCCGCTGATCGCGGCCCCAACCAATCGGCGCACCATGCGCGCTGACCGGCGACGGTTGTTTCCATTGTCGTCACTGTCCTCAAGCCGCTAGTATTCGGCTGGCCCATCCACGCGCACCGCCTCGCCATGCCAGGACCAATTGGCCCCAACCGACAAAGATTGGATCGGTGCGGCCGAAAGGCCGTCGATTTCTGTTTGCGACCAGGAAATGACGAACGTGCCACGAAAGCCCGTTCCCATACTGCTCTGCTGCCTCTTGTTATTCTTGCCGAATTTTTATCGGCTTATTTATTAACAATGAGCCTAGCAGACCAAAATCGTTTCTGAAAAGACGCTAATTGACATCAACCCACAATTAGAAGTGGTTACGTGGCCTTGATGTAACGCCTTCGCAACCTATCCGATTGGATTATCCGACAGTCCGAGAGAATTTACACCTAGAAGTTGAAATCTATCTGGAAAGACCCGATCACTTGCCCTTCGGATTGGGTGGTGAACTCTTCCGAAGCCCAAGTGACGCCGTAGAAGGCTGCATGCTTTTGGCCTTGCCAATGCAAACCCGCGCGCACGCGGCTGCGGCTGTCTTCCATCGTAACGGGACTGCGCGCGGGGAAAAACACGCTGCTCTTCACCGCAGCGATATCGCCGCCCAGCACAAAGGCAAAGCCCGGCATCGGGTCTGTCACCGCCCGATAGCGCTGCCCGGTGACTTCGTCACGCACCAACAATTCGCCACTGCCCACCCGCCCAAAGGTAAGATCGCCACCCAAGCGCACCAGCGTCTCTGCCCCTGCACGCGCTTCAACGAAAGGACGCAATTGCACCGGGCCCAGCGCGATGTCGCGGCCCAGCTCCATGACAAAGGTCGGGTGCAGCCCATTATCCACCTGCGCGGCACTCACACCGGGCGCGACGCCGGGAATACCGGGGATACGGTGCAAATTGCTATGGAAGTCGTCCAAACCCGTCTGCGGGCCCGTCATCATCAGATCAAGCCCCATTGCCACGTCCCAGCCCTTGGTCTGGTAATGCGTATGAGCGCCCAAGCTCAACGCGCCCGCATAGAGCCGATCCACACCAGGTGCCACGAGATTTGCCGGAGCAACCACGCGCCCGCCAAACCGCAACTCGATCACTTGCCCCGGTGCTTGCGCCTCGGCCCATGACGCCGCTTTGCGTCCATAAACCCAACTGGCAGCCACGCCCCCTGTCTGCCAGCGATCCAGATTGTCGCCAAGCGCGTTATTGCTGAAAAGTTGTCCCGCCCCGAGCAGCGTCGTCTCAAACGGACCTGCCAGCGCAGGGCCAGCCAAGCCCAACCCCACGAAAGCCGCGCAAATCCCGTTTGCCATGCGCGCCCACGCGCTCGATTTCGCTGTCTCTCTCCTGCGGAGCATCGTCAATCCCTTTTGCAACGCCCCCACAGCGCCTGCTGCCTGTTTAATCCAACTGCAAACGCGCGACCAGTGCAGCACGGACACAACCAAAAGGAAATTCCTCACCACCAACTTCTTCCCCGGTCGCTGTCCACCGCCTTCAGCCCTTTTCGGCCCGCGCGCCACGTGCCAAACTAGCCCCGAATGAAAAGGACCCCCAATGACCACGCCCCGCCTGACCAATAGTGAAATCGTCGCGCTGACTGCGCTGCGCCACGCCTTGCACCGCCGCCCCGAACTCTCTGGCGAAGAGGCAGAAACAGCCCGCCAGATCGCCACCACCGTGGCCAGCCTTGGCCCGGACGAGGTGCTCACAGGGCTGGGCGGGCATGGTGTCGCCGCCGTTTGGAGCGGGCCTGAAGCCGGGCCAACCGTGCTGTTGCGCTGCGAATTAGACGGCCTGCCCATCGAAGAAACGGGCACCCCCGCCTATCGCTCTGAAACCCAAGGCAAGGGCCATCTTTGCGGCCATGACGGGCATATGGCCATGCTGACCGGTGTCGCTCATCTGCTGTCGCGTCAAAGACCACGCAAGGGCCGCGTTATCTTGATGTATCAACCCGCCGAAGAAGATGGCGCAGGCGCCGCCAAAGTCGTGGCCGACCCCGCCTATGGGGCCATCGCGCCGGACTGGGCATTTTCCATTCACAACTTCCCCGGCCTGCCGCTGGGCCATGTCTCTGTTACAGACGGCCCCGTCAACTGCGCCTCGCGCGGCATGAAACTGGCTTTCACCGGACGCACCGCGCATGCCAGCCAGCCGGAAACCGGACAGTCCCCCATGGCTGCGATCGCCCATCTGATGCCTGCGCTCACCGCACTCTCAAAAGGCACCGTAGCAGACGCCGATTTCACCCTCGCCACAGTCACGCATACCCGCATGGGCGAAGCGGCCTTTGGTATTGCACCGGGCTATGGCGAAGTCTGGGTGACGCTTCGCACCCTTGTCGATGCCGCGATGGACGACATGATGAGCCGTGCCGAAGCCCTTGCCCGCGACGCGGCCGCCGCCTCCGGTCTGCACCTTGCAATCACCTACCATGACATCTTCCACCATTGCGAAAACGACCCCGACGCCACCCGCCATATCGAAGGGGCCGTCGATACGCTTGGATTGGAGCGCTCCACGCAATACATGCCGTTACGCGGCTCCGAAGACTTCGGTCGGTTCGGCAAGGCCGGAGCCAAATCCGCCATGCTCTTTTTGGGCGCAGGCGAAAAGACCCCCGCACTCCACAACCCCGATTACGACTTTCCCGATGATCTCATCCCCACAGGCACAGCGATATTCGCTGAAATCCTGCGCCGCCTAGAGGTCTTGGCCTAATCCTCGGCCTCCAGCGCCAAAGGTGCGGCACCCACCCGCAAATCCTCTACGCCCAAGGGGCCCGTGGGGCGCGACAGACGGTTGCGAACCACCCATAAAAGCCGGGTCTCGGCGCGGGTAATGGCGACATAGGCAAGTCGCTTCCACAAAGGAATGCCCGCCTCCATCCGCCCCATCCGCGCCGCGGCATAAAGGTCAGGCGCGAACACCTGCACATCCGACCATTGCGAGCCTTGCGCCTTGTGGATCGTCACCGCCGCCCCATGAATAAACGCCGCCCCCATCGTCGCGGCAAAAGGAATGAACGGCTCCTCATCATCGGGCTTTTCGATTTTCACAATCGACGCGGCCGACAATTGCGGCTCCTCGGCCCCCAGCACATGCAGCCGCGAAAACCCAGACTTGCGCCCCGCCCCAAGGTAAATCACCTGCGCGCCCTTGATCAGCCCCCGCGCCTCCAGATCAATCCGCTTCTTGCGGTGCTTGAGCGGCAACTCAATGCCGTCGCAAATCAGCGGCTCGCCCGGCAGCAACTCGGTCTCGGGGGCGCCATGCGCTGCGCGAAACGCCGTGATCAAGCGAATGCGCGTCGCGTTGCGCCACACCAACACGGGCGAGCGCGCCATCAAATCGCTCTCGACTCGCTCGGCCCAAACCACCCGCTCATCACGCCGCGCGGCCTCCTGCACCATTCGTTCGAAATCCTCAAACGATAGGGCGGGATCAGCCAGCGCATGGGCCAAATCCAAAATCGGGCTATCGGCTTCTTGGCGGTGAATGCGGCTTAACTGCAATTGGGCGGGCGCGGGCAATCGCTCAAACACCATTGTTCCGGATTGCCCCACCGGGGCCAGCTGCGCCGGATCACCAAACAACACAAGCGTCGAGAAAATCTCGCGCAAGTCGTCAAACTGGCGATCCTCCAACATCGAGCTTTCATCGATAAACCCGATATCGAGCGGTTCTTCGCGCCGTTTCCACCCCGTGATGAAATCCGATCCCCGCAAGCCCGCCGCTGCCAAAGCCGCCGGAATAGAAGCGTGGCTTTTGAAAAATTGCAATGCGCGGTCCATCGCCGCTTCAGTCATCCCCGGCACTTCCGGGCGCTCGCCTTTGCCCTCGCCATTGAGCCAATCAGCCAGCTTTTCATATTGCGGATCATAAACCGGCGTATAGAGAATGCGGTGAATGGTGGTCGCCTGAACCCCGCGCAATCGCAAAACACTCGCGGCCTTGTTGGTCGGCGCGAGAATGGCCAAAGTCCGGCGATCTTTGCGCCGCTTGCCCTCATAGTCACCTGAAACGATCTCGACCCCGGCCTCTTTCAGCGCAGTCACCAATTGCGCCAACAGCATTGTCTTGCCCGAACCAGCCTTGCCCATCACCGCAAGGACCGAAGATTTTCCCTCTGTCGGCGGCAGCAAAACCGCAGCGTCAATATCTACGCCCATGCCCCGCAGCGCATCCGCGATACGGTCATGAGCGTCGGCCTGATCGGGAGAAAGCGTAAGCGCACCAGTCATGCGCCAAACCCTACCCCGCGCCGCAACGAAGGGCCAGAGATCCGTGCCGGAATTTCACCTTAGCCCGACATCGCCGCGCGATGCAGCGGCGCAGCAGTCCAAGGCCGCGATTGCGCCTCAAGTGAGCGCTCGAACCATGCCCGCGATTGGATCGGATCGAGATTGGCCCTGCGCGCAACCCGTGTTGCCGCCTCTGGCGAATGCTCCCAAAGCCCGACACCGATCCGGGCTGCCCCCCTCGCCCTGCCAGCCCAAAACCTCCGGCTCTGCGCCGATCCGGCGATAAATCCGGATCATCCGCGCGTCAAAGACCCCGACGAAATGCGTCAATCCAAAGCCTTGCAAGATCTCCCCACCCGCCAAGATCAGCGCCGCTGCCACCTGTGGCCCCGCCCCCGGTGCCAAGCAATAGCGCGTGCATTCCCAAATCAGCGGGCTCTCGATCCGCACACCATTGGTCAGATGCAGAAAATGCTCGTTCACCATTGTGCGGCCCACTGTCGGCAAAAACCGCATTGACCCCCCATGCCGCCCATCTTCGCCTTGCCAGATCACATAAAGCGGATTGAGCGCATCATATTGATCGCGCTCCTCGCCTTCTGACGTGATCCGAACATCCCAGCCCAACCGCATCGCGAATTGCGCCGCACGATCTTGAAACATCGACCGCGCCAAGTCTGGCTCATCCGGCAATTGGTCAGCATAAAGGTAACGGATCATCGGGGGCTCCCTTGGGTGTGGCATCTGCCCAAAGGGGTGCGCCAGAAGCGTTAACTGTCAGCTTTCGCTCCGCGCGGTCAGGGTCGTCGGTGTCACCGCCCCGATCACAGGCGCCCCGTCGATCCGCTCGCCCCCTTCCACCACAATCAGCCCACGGGTCAGCGCGCGCACCACCGCATGGGTGGTATTGAGCGCCCCCAGCTTAAAGCGCGCACTTTCGATGTAGGCCCGCAATGTATGCTCGGAAATAGCCAATAATTCCGCCACTTGCGCCCGCCCATACCCCATAGCGATCAGGGTCAGCGTCTCTACTTCACGCGGGCTCAAAGCTTGAGTGGGCGCGGGCAACCGACCCGGCTCCAACTCCAGCGCCTTTTGATTGAAATAATGTGCCACCAGGATCAAGTCCTGTCGCCGCGCCTCGGCAAATCGCGCCCAAGCCGCGTCGTCGCAGCTGTGGTTCACCGTGAAAAGCGCGAATTGCCCGTTTGGGCCGCGAATAGGAATGGAATACCCCTGATTGCCCACACCATGCGCCAAAGCATCCTGCAAAAGCCCCCGCGCCGCCTTGGACGACCAATCAAGCCGCTTCCAATCCACCGGGTGAAATCGCTGGAAACACCCAAGCACCACCGGATCGATCCGCAGATATTCCTGCGAGACATAGCGCTGCACCCATGCGTCGGAATAGGTGCCACAGCCGTATTGCTCCCCCGCCGCCGATACCCAGTGATACACCATGTGATCCACTGCAAACGCATCGCGCAGCGCGACAATCGCCGTCTGCAGGCCTTGCAACCCGTTAGATCGCTCGAGCTCTGCCAGAATAGGCTCTATGCTTGATGCCATCGCTTCCCCCTGACACGGGGGCCTCCTTTGCAAGCGACGCCATCTCCATCATTGCGATCAGCCGGGAGTGATCCAGCTGATCCGCCAATTGAACCATCCCGTTCGTCACGGCAAAGGTTCTGAGGTCAGAGAGTACGTCGATGATCCAATCATTCTTCATGATTACTCTCTCCTTGGGTTATCAAACAACCACAAACACAACCTTAAACTGTGCAAGCACGGGGAAAAATCCGCTTTATTCACCTCCCCAGAAATAGGGGGGGCCATTTTCTTAAGCCCTTGATGCCAGAGGCGCCTGCTCGCCAATGCAAAAAGGCCTGCGAACCATTCCTGATTCGCAGACCTTTTTAAGCCACAAAGCTTACGCAGCCGTTACTTCCCGGCAGCCAGCACGTCTTCCACCGTCCGCAACCCGGTCTTGGGGGCCTGAACCAGCACCGACATGTTGCCCGGCTTGTGCTCGTTTCGCATCATCATCGTATGCGCCTTGGGAATATCGGCCCATGCAAACACTTCCGACATGCAAGGGTCCAAACGGCGCTCCAGCATCAGCTTGTTGGCCGCAGCCGCTTGCTTGAGATGCGCGAAGTGCGAGCCCTGCAAACGCTTCTGATGCATCCACATATACCGCACGTCGAAGGTGCAGTTAAACCCGGAGGTGCCTGCACAGATCACCACCATGCCGCCCTTTTTCACCACCAGCGACGACACCGGGAATGTGGCCTCACCGGGGTGCTCAAACACCATATCCACATTCACGCCCTTGCCCGTGATCTCCCAGATCGCCTTGCCGAACTTGCGCGCTTCCTTCAGCCACTCGTTATATTCCGGCGTATTGACCGTCGGCAGCTGGCCCCAGCACTTGAAATCCTTGCGGTTGATCACGCCCTTGGCGCCCATCGACATCACGAAATCACGCTTGGTTTCGTCGGAAATCACCCCGATCGCATTGGCGCCTGCCGTGTTGATCAGCTGGATCGCATAGGACCCAAGCCCGCCCGACGCGCCCCAGACAAGCACGTTTTGACCGGGCTTGAGGTCATGCGGCTCATGGCCAAACAGCATCCGGTAGGCCGTCGCCAGCGTCAGCGTGTAGCATGCGCTTTCTTCCCACGTCAGATGCTTGGGGCGGGGCATCAATTGCTGCGCCTGCACGCGGGTGAATTGCGCGAAAGATCCATCATGGGTCTCATAGCCCCAGATCCGCTGTGATGGCGAAAACATCGGATCGCCGCCGTTGCACTCTTCATCGTCGCCGTCGTCTTGGTTGCAGTGGATCACCACCTCATCGCCAACTTTCCAGCGCGTCACCTTATCACCAACAGCCCACACGATGCCCGACGCATCGGATCCAGCAACATGATAGGGTTGCTTGTGGCTGTCGAAAGGCGAGATTGGCACACCCAGACCCGCCCAAACGCCATTGTAATTGACGCCTGCGGCCATCACGAGCACCAAAACTTCGTGACTATCGATCTGCCACGTGTCGACGACTTCCACCTGAAATGACTTTTCCGGCTCGCCATGACGCTCGCGGCGAATGGCCCAAGCATACATCTGCTTTGGCACATGACCGAGCGGTGGCATTTCGCCGATTTCGTAAAGGTCTTTGATCGGTGCGTCGTAGGGGGCGATCCCGTCGTTCATTTCCAAGGCCATGGGGCGTCTCCTGATTAAGCTCATGCCGCAACGCAGAATCGCGGCTCTCAACAGGTGATATGTATGGCCGCGCAACAATGCAATGCCCGAAGCCTCATTTTTGTAATTTTATGACCGAGCGGATGCAGAAAGTCGCGCTGCCACGCGGCATTCGCATAAATTTACGGCCATTGACCGCGCCTCATCCGCGAAATGGCCATGACTTACGCCTCAGCGCTGGCCGCTTCTTGATCCGGGGCCACAGCCTCCAGCGCGGCTTGCGGCGCGGATCCATCCAGCAAATGCGCCACCGAGGCGGCATAAAACGCCACCAGCGCCTCTTGTCCCGGAACCACCGCCCAGATCCCCGCCTCCCTGCGCGCCAGTTCCCGAGCCTGCAAGGCCTCCAGCCCTTCCAAAACGCGCGCCTGATCGCCCGCGCGGGCGGCCAAAACAGCCAAATCGCCCGGCCCTTTGCTCAGGGCCCAAGCAGCCAAAGGCACCGGCAACACAGGCACCTCGTCGGCAATCCGCGCCATCAGGCCCTCGGCCAACTCCTCTACCGATCCCGGCCAATCACGCATCGACACAGGCGCACCAAAACTCACCGCAGCCCGGCCAAAGCGGCGAAAGCGGCCAAACAGCTTTTGCCACGCCATACGAAGCACAAATCCAAACACCGTCCAAACGCTGGCGCGAAACTTTCGCTCGCCCGCTTGGCCAGCCGCGATCAGCACCCGATCTTCCATGACCCGATCATAATTCAGCGCCACAGGCACAAACACCACATCGCGCAGGCTCAGGTCATGGCCCTCGATGATATATTTCAAAATTCCCATTTTCGGAGGAGCAACCCGCCCATCCAGGCTCAGCCCTCCCTCGGGAAACACCGCCTGCGTCACCCCCGCATCGGTGGCCATCCTCACATACCGCGCCAGCACTTTGCGATAAAGCGCGTCACGGCTCTTGCGCCGAATGAAATACGCGCCCAGCGCCTTGATCAGCTTGGACAGCGGCCAAACCCGCGCCCACTCCCCAACAGCATAAGACAGCGCCGTGCGATCCGCCGCCAAAACCGTGACCAGCATGTAATCCATGTTCGAGCGATGGTTCATCACAAAGACGACGGCCGCATCTCGCTCCACCTTGGCCAATCCGGGGTCCAGCCGCCCCACCCGCACATCGTAAAACAGCCCGTTGATCCAACGCGCCAGTCGAATGGCAAAGCCGAAATAGGCAAATGTAGAAAAGGACGGCACAATTTCACGCGCGTATCGCTCCGCCCATTCATGAGCCACCGCTTCCGGAACGCCCTCTTGTGCGGCGGCCTCTGCAACAGCGCGCAGCACTTCAGTATCATAGCGCAATCGCTGCACCATATCGTAGCGCCGCATCAGTTTGAACGGCTGGATCGGTGTTTGCAGCCGTTCATTGAGCCGCGCCACCACCTTTTCCGCCCGCCGCCGAAAGAACCAGCGCACCGACGGAAACAGGAAATGCGACGCAAAGGTGACAGCCGCGAAGCCCACCAACAACACCAAGGCCCATACGGGCATTTCAACGCCGTGAAACATAACTCTTCTCTGGCAGGAATACGCATCCTCGTAAAGCGTCGCTGCCGCGCAAGTGCCGCAACGCCGCGCGAACGTGCCGCAACGCAGCGAATTGACGGCGGCAGAAAATTCCGGCATCCCTAGTCACAACGAAATATTATTGCGCTCGCGTGAGTCTCCGGCGCGTCAGACAGGAAAGGGCCGCAACATGACCCAAAAAGACAAACCTTGGCTGTTCCGCACCTATTCGGGGCATTCCACCGCCGAGAAATCCAACGCGCTTTATCGCTCGAACCTGTCCAAAGGCCAGACTGGCCTCTCCGTGGCCTTCGATCTGCCCACCCAGACAGGCTATGACAGTGACCACATTCTCTCAAAAGGCGAAGTCGGCAAAGTCGGCGTGCCTGTCTCGCATTTGGGCGACATGCGGACCCTCTTCGATCAGATCCCGCTTGATCAAATGAACACCTCGATGACGATCAACGCCACAGCCCCGTGGCTCTTGTCGCTCTACGTGGCCGTCGCAGAAGAACAGGGCGCCGATATCTCCACCCTGCAAGGCACTGTGCAAAACGACCTGATCAAAGAATACCTCTCGCGCGGCACCTATATTTTCCCGCCCAAACCTTCGATGAAGATCATCGCGGATGTGGCCGAATATTGCTATTCCCACATCCCGAAATGGAACCCGATGAACGTGTGTTCCTACCACCTGCAAGAAGCCGGCGCGACGCCCGAGCAAGAATTGGCCTTTGCGCTCGCCACAGGCCAAGCGGTGCTCGATGAACTGCGCGACCGCGTCCCCGCCGCCGATTTCCCCGAACTCGTCGGCCGCATCTCCTTCTTCGTCAACGCAGGCATCCGCTTTGTCACCGAAATGTGCAAAATGCGCGCCTTCGTCGATCTCTGGGATGAAATCTGCCGCGACCGCTACGGCGTGACCGACGCCAAATACCGCCGCTTCCGCTATGGCGTGCAGGTCAACTCGCTGGGCCTCACCGAACAGCAACCCGAAAACAACGTCTACCGCATCCTGCTCGAAATGCTGGCCGTCACCCTCTCGAAAAAGGCCCGCGCCCGCGCCGTGCAATTGCCCGCATGGAACGAAGCCCTCGGCCTGCCCCGCCCATGGGACCAGCAATGGTCGCTCCGCATGCAGCAAATCCTCGCCTATGAAACCGACCTGCTGGAATTCGAAGACCTGTTCGACGGCAACCCCGCAATCGATGCAAAAGTCGAAGACCTCAAAGCCGGAGCCCGCGCTGAATTGGCCCAACTCGACGGCATGGGCGGCGCCATTGGGGCCATCGAATACATGAAATCGCGTCTGGTCGAATCCAATGCCGACCGTCTCAACCGGATCGAGCGGCAGGAAACGATCGTCGTTGGTGTCAACCGCTGGCAACAGGGCGAAGCCTCGCCGCTCACCGCAGGCGATGGCGGCATCATGGTCGTCGATCCCGCCGTGGAAGCCGAGCAAATCGCACGCCTCAACGAGTGGCGCGCCAAACGCGACGCCGCAGCGGTGCAAACCGCCCTCGCCGCGCTGCGCGCCGATGCCAAAGCCGGGCGCAATATCATGCCCGCGTCCATCGCCTGCGCCAAAGCGGGCGTCACCACTGGGGAATGGGCCACCGAAATGCGCGCCATTCATGGCGAATACCGTGGCCCCACAGGTGTGGCGCGCTCGGTTTCCAACAAAACCGAAGGCCTCGATGACCTGCGCGCCCAAGTTGATGCCGTCTCCGACCGTCTGGGCCGCCGCCTGCGCTTCCTCGTTGGCAAGCCCGGGCTGGACGGACATTCCAACGGCGCAGAACAAATCTCCTACCGCGCCCGCGATTGCGGCATGGATATCG
>DOOI01000097.1:16445-16609 GCA_003512825.1 Paracoccaceae bacterium
CCCGCGATTGCGGCATGGATATCGACTACCAAGGCATCCGTCTGACACCCGAAGAAATCGTCACCTCCGCCCGTGAAGGGGGCGCACATGTGGTGGGCCTCTCGATCCTGTCGGGCTCTCACCTGCCGTTGGTTGACGAGCTGATGACCCGCATGCGCGACGCA
>DOOI01000097.1:16921-17205 GCA_003512825.1 Paracoccaceae bacterium
GCTTGGGCGATATCCCCGTTGTCGTGGGCGGCATCATCCCCGATGACGACGCGAACCGCCTCCTCGCCATGGGCGTCGCCCGCGTCTACACGCCCAAGGATTTCGAGCTCAACACCATCATGCAAGACATCGTTGTGCTGGCCGATCCGGCCAAGGTCGCCGCCGAGTAATCAATCCACCACCCCCTCAAAACCCCGCCCTCCGGCGGGGTTTTTCTTCTCCCCCGCAGGGCAAGACCGCCGCGGGAGGGCGCTCTTACGGTCAAGGTCGCCGCTTTATGCCAC
>DOOI01000063.1:0-580 GCA_003512825.1 Paracoccaceae bacterium
GCTTTGAGAACCTTCTGTAAATCCCTGCTTGTCGTGCGCGCGCCCATTTGATCCCAACCCGCGCCCACACGACCTTCAAAGAAGGGGATCATGCCGCCTGCGTGATGGGTAATAATTTTTAGATTGGGATGACGATCAAAGGTGCCGGAAAACACAAGTCGTGCCATTGCAGCTGAGGTTTCATAGGGCCAGCCGAAAGTCCACCAAATCTCATATTCCGACTGCTCTTCAGTCAAATAATCGGTGAAATTCGCACCCCGCGACGGATGCATCCAGATTGGCTTTCCAGTACTGGCCATATACTCAAAAAATGGGTCAAACTCGGGAAAATCAAGTGGCTTGCCCATCACATTGGTAAAAATCTGCATGCCAACTGCGCCAAGATCTTCAATATTGCGGCGCGCGTCCTCAACCATTTTCTCGGGATAGGACATGATTGCGGTGCCGATAAAGCCGGGGAAGCGATCGGGATATTGCTGGCAAAGTTCAGCCATACTATCGGAGGCAATTGTCGCTAAATCGAGTGACTTTGCGGGATCTGCATATAATTCAAAGGGCGGCGACGCGAGCGATAAGATCT
>DOOI01000063.1:898-4187 GCA_003512825.1 Paracoccaceae bacterium
AACATATCCATAACTTCGAAACGGCGATCCAAATTGGTCATCATCGGCACTGCTTCAGACCGGCGTGTTATATCCGTTGTGTGGCCCAAATGATCAATCAGCGCGTTATGAAAAGGCTTTGGCCAAATATGGGTAAAGACGTCTATTTTTTTCATCTGGTTTCCATTCTATTTTCTTGAGCGCTGTGCTTGGTGTTGTCGGTGTCAGTCAATTTGGCAGAGATACCTTGCGCCAGATCACGCACGCGGCTTGCAAGGTCAGTGGTTTGTTTTGGTGTGACTTCTGTTTCGGCGACCGTCATGCAAAGCGCAGCTGCCGGTGCGGAGCCTGCATCGAGAATGGGCGCTGCAATACCAACAACGCCGGGCGTCACTTCACCATAAGCAATCGCAACACCTTCTTTGCGCACGCGGCGCAGGGTTGCGCGGATTTGTTCGACAGTTTCACCGGCTCCCATTCGGGCAAATTCAGCCAGATTAGATCCACCGATCTCCTCCTGCTCGCGTTTTGACAGCCAGGCCAAGATTGCCCGCGAGATCGCGCCGCGGGCCAAAGGCATCGGGCGTCCGCGCGGATAGCTTGTAACCGGCGCGCGCGCAGAAACGAGGGAGGAAACGCAAAGAATCTTGCGCCCGTACCAACGCACGAGAAAAGCCGAACATTGGGAGCGCGCTGTGAGCTCCTCCAATGCGCTTTGCCCATGCGCGATCAATGGATCGGCCTTGCGCATCAAATAATCAAGTTCCGTCACGCGCGGCCCCAAGGAAAACGCAGATCCCGAAACCGACGTCACCAAGCCGGTTTCCCGCAGGGATTTAAGATAGCGATACAGCGTTGGTCGCGTGAAGCCGGTCTCTTTCATCATTTGCTCCGCGGTCCACTCAGGCCGTTCTTCAGAAAATAGCCCAAGTACGCCGAGCAATCTGTCCGCAGAATTCATGTTGGCCTCGCTTGCCGGCGGCGATAGACATCGCGGAGCATCAGAGCAAGGCCAAGCACGACGCCAAGAGCATCGGTGTAACCCGCTCCTGCAAAAGCATCCGAAGGAATGAGCGCTAGAACCCCTGCGGCGCCAAACACTATGCGCATGGAGGCCGAGAGCGGGCCGCTAAAATAGCCCGCCAGCGCCGCCGAAATCAACCAAACCCCGAGCCCGGCAGTCAAAATTGCAATCCCGATGGCCAATGGGGTTCCGATCATGATCAAGGCAGGCGAGAATACGAAGAGAACCGGGATGACATAGGCCAACCATCCAAAGCGCATGGCAGCCCAACCTGTGGCCATTGACGGTGCCCTCGCGATTGAGGCCGCGGCAAAGGCTGCGAGTGCAATAGGTGGGGTAATCATCGACATCATGCCGAAATAGAGCACGTAAAGATGGGCCGCAATGGGTTCGACCCCAAGCTGGATGAGCGCAGGCGCGACCAAGGCCGCAAGCAAGACATAGACCCCGAGCGTCGGCAGTCCCATGCCCAGGACGATGCACACGATTGCCGATAATGCCAGCAGTGCAATCAAAGATGATCCTCCGACCTGCACCAAAAGATAGGTCAGGTTGAAGCTGAGCCCAGTGATGTTCAAAACGCCGATGACAAAGCCGCTTGCGGCAGAGATCAGCAAGATTTCGACAACCGAATGGCCTGTCTTGGAAAATGCGTTGAACACAGCCCGGATGCTTGGTCTGATGCCACCGTAACCAATCGCCAAGGATGTGATTGTGAGCGCAAGCGCGGCCCAAAGTGCCGCGCGCTCAGGTTGATATCGTTGCCAAAACAACAGATAAATCAGCACGGCAAAAGCAAAGGCGAAATGCAGACCCGTCAATACTTTTCGCCCTGAAGGGATTTGATCCTTTGACACGGGACGAATGCCCAGTTTGGCGGCTTCAAGATCCGCTTGAATGAACAATGAAACGTAATAGAGAAGCGCTGGGATAAGCGCCGCTGAAACGATTGCAGAATATGGCACTGCCAAAAATTCAGCCATTAAGAAGGCCGCAGCCCCCATGACAGGCGGCATCAATTGCCCGCCCGTAGAGGCGACCGCTTCAATCGCGCCGGCCTTATGCGCGGGATAACCATCGTTCTTGATCATCGGGATCGTGACCACACCTGTGCCCACAACATTTGCCACAGCAGAGCCTGAGATGGAACCGAACAAGCCAGAGGCGAGCACTGAGATTTTCATTGATCCACCACGATATCGCCCCATGCCAATCATCGCAGCATCTGTGAAAAAAGTAGTCCCGCCTGTGACGCCAAGCAAAACACCAAAGAAGATAAAGGCAACCACGATGGTTGTGGCGACGGACATGGGCAAGCCAAGGATGCCGTTGGAGTCTACAGCCATATAGCCCGCGAGCAATTGCCAGTTCTGTGCGCGGCCTTGAAGTCTGCCGGGGAAAAGATCGCCAAATAATGCGTATAATAGGAAAGCCGCTATGATGATGACCAGAGCCCAGCCACAGGCGCGCCGCAGGGCTTCGAGCGTCAATAGAACAATGAGCACGCTGGGAATCCAAAGCTCTGGCGGGCGCGAGAAAATCATCAACACCAGGTCAGGATAACGCACCGCAATATATCCGACGGCCCCCAAGCTGATCAAAGCCAGCCCCACATCGTACCAAGGCGCCTTAGGGCGGTCTGTGCCACTTTTGAACGGCAGCGTCAAAAACGCCAATGCCAATGTCAACGCCAACATTGCAGCAAAGAACTGCTGAGGATAAAGATCAAGACCGATCTGGCGCTGCAACGACAACGCCCAGCCTATGGCCATCAAGGTCAGCAGAGCCGCCAGCGCATTGCTGAGCGTGCTCCACCCCCCAGGCAAGAGGCCGCGAACGCCCTCTTGGATTTGCGTGGTGTCTTTCATCGCGGTTTACTTCAACCCGACTTCTTCATAAAAGCGGATCGCTCCAGGATGAAACTCTGAAATGCCGATATCTCCGCGCATATCAGCCGGTTTGAACGCGCGCATCGGTGGAAAGGTTTCTCCCATGACTTTGGCCTGCTCATACATCGCTTTGGCCATTTGGTAGACCGCCTCATCTGAAGCACCTGCATGCGTAAAGACAACTTGCGGGAAAGCGATGTAAGTATCATCTTCCAGAACCCCTGGCATTGCGCCCGCTTTGAGCTCTTTGAAGAAGGCCGTTGGCCAATGCTCACGCGCCGCCGCAAGGGCCGCATCGCTGGTGTCATCTACGCCCAAGGCACGCAAACCGCCCACGGCGGCATCTGCTTCACGCACCTTGCCAGCGCCATGCGCAAAGATGAACCCGACCGTATCG
>DOOI01000028.1:0-364 GCA_003512825.1 Paracoccaceae bacterium
CGCAACATGTTGTGGGGCGGCTTCGGCGGCGGCCGATATCGGGTAGCCTGCCATGGAGTGGCCAACCAAAACGGTGTTGGGCGTGAGGGCGGCGAGAATAGCATCCCGGTAGCGATCAAGGGTCACGTCTTGGTAGGGTGTTTGATCTGCCCCATGCCCGGGCAAATCAATGGCGCGCACGCTATGTCCTTGATTTTCAAGAAAAGGAATTAGGTCGCGCCAGCACCAAGCACCATGGGCCGCCCCGTGGATCAAGAGAAAATCGGCCATTCCGTGCCTCCGCGTCGTCAGTTTCATCTGGTCTTGAGAGAGGTCTTAGCACGCTCGAAGGGCGGCGAAAATCACGTATGATTTGCGTATGATC
>DOOI01000028.1:675-5809 GCA_003512825.1 Paracoccaceae bacterium
TGGTTTGCGTCATGACGTATTCCCGTCCATGCGGTCGGGTTTGCGGTGTCTTTTTGGCAGGGTTGCGCCACGTGGAGAGGGCTTGGAAAGGCTGAGGCGCTGTTTGGAAGCGGTTTCAGCGCTCAACGCTGATGGATCTTCTCGATATAGGCGCGCAGCTCTTCGGCTTCATGGCGCGCGTCGCGCAGACCATCCATCGCGGCGGCAAGTTCAGCTTCGGTCTGGGCCAATTGGTTGGTCAGCTCGGCTTCGCGCTGTTGCAGATAGGTAATCGCCTGATCGCGGGTTTCTTCGGCTTCGTGCAGCTCTTGTGCCATCCGTTCCAATTCGCCGATGTCCCCTTTGGAAACACGGGTGAAGCGGTGGATCAGCCAATTGGCAAACCAGCCCATGGCAAAGGCAACAAACAGAATGATCGCCGTTGCGATGATGAATTCGGATCGGTTCAATTCCCGGCTCCTTCGCTGGCAGGGGTATCGGTTTTTTGCTGCTCTTCTTCTTCCGTCAGGCCCATCGGTGTTTCGTTGGCATCTGACTTTTCGGCGTTTTCCAACAGCGTGTCGACCAGATTATTAACGGGCTGGGCTTTGATCAGTTTGAATTCGATCCGGCGGTTGGCCTCGCGGCCTTCCTCGCTGTCGTTGCCGGCGACGGGGTCGATTTCGCCATAGCCTGTGGCTGTGAGAGAGACAGAGGCAACGCGGCGATCCCGCAGAGCGCGCAAGACCGCGTCGGCGCGTTCTTGGGAGAGCGCCTTGTTCATCTCTTCGCGGCCTTGGCTGTCTGTGTAGCCGCTGATTTCCATTTCGAAGTCGCTGCATTTGTTCAAGACGGCGGCGATATCGTCGAGGATGCCTGCAGCGTCACCGACAGGTGTCGCGGAGCCGGGCTCGAAGTTGATTTTACGGGCGGCGACGATGGCTTGCACTTCTGCTTCGCATTCGGTGGGGGTGGGAAGACCGAGCACCGGATCGAGTTTCTTTTTATAGGTGACAGCGATGTCGAAGCGCTGGCCTTCGCCCAATTTGCCAACGAGGAGGCGGGCAATTTCTTCGGAGGCGGTGGGGCTGCCTGTTTCGCCGCTGATGGTGATGGCGTTTGGGGTGACGGTGACGACACCATGGGCCACCAGCGAAAGGGCGTCGAGGCCTGCCAGCACGCGCAGGGGCCAGCCTTGCGGCAGGTTCTCATCGACGCGGGCGGCCATTGTGACGGATTTTGAGCCGAACCGGGCCTTGGCGAGGCTTTCGGCTGCGGTGCGCGACAGTTCATCAGAAATCCGACCGCGCAGTTGAACCGCGCCTTCTGGTGATTTGGTGGCGGTGAAATCAACGGGACCTGAGGCTGCATCCTTGGCGATGGGCAGTTCGGCGGCCAAGGCAAAGACCTCGGGGAGGGTGTTTTCCAGCTCCCCCACCGCCCGGTCGAACAGCGCGGGGTCACTGCCAGTGGGGGCAACAAGAGAGATATCGGCATCGGCGAAAGTGACCGTGCCGCCGCCTATTTTCGCCACCGCGTCAATCGACATGGCCACCGCGGCGCCCCAATTGGGGGAGGGCACGCCGAGACCGATGGTGCAATTGGCCTTGCCCATGAGGCCTGCGGCAGAAGCCGCTTTGGTGATTTGTTGCAGCGCGTTTTCGCTATCTGCGGAGCAGGCATCAAAATGTGCGCCGTTTTCGTTGAGCACGAAGCGCAGCGTGAAAGGGGTGATCACGGGGCGTGGCGCCGAGATTTGCAGAGCAAGGCGGACACCGGAGGGCGTGTTGCGGGTGATTTGAGTTTCGAGGCGGCGTTTTTCATCGGCCGAATCGCTCATGGCCGTGATGGCCACTTGGCCGGATTGGATCGACACCTTGGCACGGGGCAAGGCGCGCAATGTTTCGAGCGCATAAGCCAGCGTGACATCCCACGCGTCTGGCATGTTGTAATCGGCGCTTTCCAGAAGGTCGGCCACCTGATCGGGGCCTACAAGTTCTCCCAACGTGGCGATGAGTGCGGCGCGATCGGTTGCGGCGGGGACAAGGCCGATCAGGGAAATGCCGCTGTCGTTGCGGAGAATTTCGATGGAAAAACGCGGAGGTGTCAGGGCGGCGGCATCTTTGACGGTCATCTGGTCAATGACGCGTGCGGCGTCGATCACCCGCCCTGCAGTGGTGAGCGCTTTGAAGCGCAGGGCTTCGGTTTGGGCATGGCCGGAGAGAATGAGTTGCAGGCCGTTTGCTTGCACTTCGGCCCAAGGCAGCTCGCCATCGTCGAGGGCGTTTCTGACTGAGCGCTCGGATGTGGCCTCGATGCCGGACACAACGAAGCCTGCTGCGACGTAGCAAAGAGCTGCGGCGGCGGCGAAGGTGGTTCCGATGATGGCGACAGTGGAAAGGCGCATTCTATCCGTAAGGTTATCCGGTCCTCTGGCGATCTTTAGGCATCCCGGGGGGGAGGCGCAATCACAGGAGTGCAGCGGTGGCGAAAAACAGCACAGGCAAGAGGCCTGCGTCACGGTTGGCGCGGAACAGCACCATACAGCGGGCGGGGTCGTCTATGTCGAGGCGGCGGAGTTGCCATGTCATGTGCCAGCCGATGGCCCAAGGGCCTGCAAGGGCGATGATCAGGCTCAGGGGGTTTTGGCTGGGAGCGCTGGTGAGCGCGGAGATTACGGCAAGCGCCATAAGCCCCACAGTGGCCACAAGGAAGCGGCGGAGCAACATCGGGCTGTCGGAGCCGAAGAGCCGTGCAGTGGATTTGACGCCGATGAGCGCGTCATCCTCGGTGTCTTGGTGGGCGTAGATCGTGTCGTAGAAGAGTGTCCAGGCGATGCCAGCGGCGTAGAGAATCAAGGCTGAGACGTGGAGCGTGCCTGTATGGGCGGTGAAGGCCAAGAGCGCGCCCCAGTTGAAGGACAGGCCAAGAAAGACCTGTGGCCACCATGTGAAGCGTTTGGCGAAGGGATAGATGGCGACAGTGGTGAGGGATAAAACGCCCAAGAGAATGGCGGGGAGGTTGAAAGTCATCAGGATTGCGAAGGCTATGAGGGCTTGGGCGATCATCCAGAATGCGGCTTTTTTGGCGGTGACCTGACCAGAGGGGATAGGGCGCGAGCGCGTGCGGGCGACTTGGGCGTCGAAATCGCGGTCGGTGATGTCGTTCCATGTGCAGCCCGCGCCACGCATCAGGAAGGCGCCGAGCCCGCAGGCCACAAATATCCACGCGTCAAATAGCCGGGGTTGGCCATCGTGGAGGATGCCGAGAAACAGCGACCACCAGCAGGGCAAGAGCAAGAGCCATGTGCCGATGGGGCGGTCGGCACGCGACAGGCGAAGATAGGGGCGGGTTGCGGGAGGCGCGAGACGGTCGACCCAATTGCCTCGCACGGCATCGGCGACTTGGCCTTTGGGCGCGGTTTCGTCGCGTCCTGCCTCTGGTGCATTTCCGGTTCCGGTCATATCGTGTCACCTATGAACGATGCAAAAATCCGCCTTCATGTAGACCAGCCCTTGGGGCCGGGGCAAACGGTTAACCTTGACCGTGACCAAGCGCATTACCTTTTCGGGGTGATGCGGCTGGTGGAAGGGGCGGGGGTGCTGCTGTTCAACGGGCGCGATGGCGAGTGGTTGGCGCGGGTGCAAGATGCCGGAAAGCGCGGCGGTGTGCTGATCGGCGAGGCACAGACCAAGCCGCAGGGCGCCCCACCGAATCTGTGGCTGCTTTTTGCGCCAGTGAAGAAGGCGCGCACGGATTTTATCGTGGAAAAGGCTGTGGAAATGGGCGTGGCACGGCTTGTGCCGGTGACGACGGAGTTCACCAATTCCGAACGGGTGCGGGTGGATCGGTTGCAAGCGCATGCGCGTGAGGCCGCCGAGCAATGTGGAGCGACTTGGGTGCCGGAAGTGGCAGAGCCTATCCGGCTTGATCGGCTTTTGGCGGGGTGGGATTCTGCGCGGACCATCATGTATTGCGATGAGGCCGCGCCCAGTGGCATGGCGGCCTTACGCGCAGCGGACCTTGGAAACAGCGCGGATCCCGCACCGGGAGCTTGGGCGATCTTGATTGGGCCTGAGGGCGGCTTTTCAAACAGTGAGCGCACCCGTTTGCGCGGTTTGGATTATGGCTGCACCGTAAGCCTAGGGCCGCGGATATTGCGTGCGGACACCGCAGCCGTCGCAGCGCTGACGTTGTGGCAGGTGCAGTTGGGGGATTGGCGTTGAGAGCGCGGGCGATATGAGTTTTGTGAGACCCGAAGCGGTCACGGCGTTGCGGCGTTGGTGGGGTGTGGGCCTTGGCGTGGCTGTGAGCCTATGGGGGCTGTGGTGGGGTTTGGGCGCGCTGGGCGTCGTGCAATGGCTGGGATGGCTCTTGATTCCCTTGGGTTTGGTGCTGGCATGGGCGGCCTATCAAAAGGCCCGGTTTGGTGGCGGGGGCGAAGGCGCAGGGGTGGTCACTGTGCGGGAGGGCGAGGTCAGTTATTTTGGGCCTTTTTCCGGTGGCGTGGCGGTTCTGGGGGATATCGCGCTTATTACTCTTGATAAGTCGCGCACACCGCGGGTTTGGCGGCTGGATACGCCGGGGCAAACACCGCTGTTTATTCCCGAAGATGCGGCAGGGGCAGAGGCGCTTTTTGATGCGTTTGTCGCGTTGCCGGGACTATCCGTGGAAGGAATGTTGGCGACGCTTGCCGCTCCGGGCCGTCAAGGTGTCGTGATCTGGCAGAGACCGTCCCACAGGCTACATTGACACCCGATGTGTTTCGCCCCACTCCTTGGCGTTCCAGAATGTAGCGCGCAAACAGAGGTTCCAAATGTCGATTCCACAGTCGGGCGGTGGCCCAATCGAGCGGCATGAGCAATTGGCGGAATACCTCGCCTCTGGATGCAAGCCCAAGGAAGATTGGCGGATTGGCACCGAGCACGAGAAGTTCGGCTATGTGAAGGGCAGCTATGCGCCCCTGCCTTATGAGGGGCCTTGTTCCATTCGTGCGATGCTGGAAGGCCTGCGCGACGCGCATGGCTGGGCACCTGTGTACGAGGGTGACGCGATTATCGGGGTGCAAAAGGACGGGGCCAATGTGAGCCTTGAGCCGGGTGGGCAACTGGAGTTGTCGGGCGCACCTTTGGAGACGATCCACCAGACCTGCGAC
>DOOI01000028.1:6066-6551 GCA_003512825.1 Paracoccaceae bacterium
GAGACGATCCACCAGACCTGCGACGAGGTCAACGACCACCTGCGCGACGTGAAGACGATTGCAGACCGTATTGGTGCCGGGTTCATCGGCTTGGGTGCTGCGCCGATCTGGAAATACGAGGACATGCCTGTGCTGCCAAAGGGGCGGTATAAGTTGATGACCTCTTATATGGACAAGGTCGGCACCATGGGGAAATCCATGATGTATCTCACCTGCACTGTGCAGGTGAACCTAGATTTCGCGTCGGAAGCCGACATGGTCAAGAAGCTGCGGGTCGCGTTGGCGTTGCAGCCTGTGGCGACGGCGCTGTTTGCCAATTCGCCGTTCTTTGAGGGCAAGCCGAATGGGCATCGTTCGTGGCGGTCGCGGATTTGGCGTGATTTGGATGCGTCGCGCACGGGTATGCTGCCCTTCGTTTTTGATGAGGGCATGGGGTTTGAGCGCTATGTGCAATACGCGCTCGATGTGCCGATGTATTTTGTCTA
>DOOI01000088.1 GCA_003512825.1 Paracoccaceae bacterium
CAAGAGGATGCTGGAATACGCACTGAGCCGCCGCCATCCTAGCCATGTGCAGCAGGTAAGATACCCGCAGCGACCGCCGCAGCGGCGCCCCCGGAGGAACCGCCCGGCGTATGATCAAGGTGCCATGGGTTGCGGGTTGGGCCACCGTAAACGGCTGCTTCGGTCACAGCGCCGATACCGCCCTCGGGCGAGGTGGTACGGCCAAAGGTCACGAGCCCGGCGGCCTTGAGGCGGCTGTAAAGGGCGCTGTCGCCGCGTTGGCGGGTATTTTCCAAAAGGTGTGAGCCATAGTTCGAAGGGAAGTCTTGCGCCTCGATGGCGAGGTCCTTGAGCAAGAAGGGCACGCCTTTGAACGGACCATCGGGCAGGCCGGCGGCGATGAGGCTGCGCGCGACGGGTTCTTGGATTTGGACCACGGCATTGAGGTGGGGGTTGAGACGTTCGACGCGATCAAGGGCGGCATCGAGGAGCTCACCCGCAGTGACGAGGCGTTTTGCCACGAGTTCGGCAAGGCCTGTGGCGTCGTAGTCGCTGTAATCGCGCATGATTTCCCCCTCTTTGGCATGAGTGAAGCGCGGGGCGGGCCATGTGGCAATTGTTTTCAGCTTGGGTGGGAAAGTTTTTGCGAAATCTCAGGGGATAACGTGGAGCCAGCTCCAGACCGTGATGAGCGAGAGCGCAGTGCCGATGAGCACGGTGGACGCAGCCACGCGGCGGCCTGTGCCATACATCGAGGCAAAGACGTAGCTGTTGACGCCGGGCGCCATGGCGGAGGTGAGCACAGCGGAGCGGAAATGATCGGTGGGCAAGGCCAGAAAGCTGCCCAATGACCACACGATTGCGGGGTGCACGAGGAGGCTGACGCTGACGGTGAGGGCGATGATCTTGGCGTCGCCTTGGGGGCGGTAGCGGACGATGACGCCGCCCAGTGCGAAGAGCGCAACAGGAAGGGCGGAGCGGACGATGAGGGAGAGACCATCTGCCGCGAAAGAGGGCAACGAGAGCCCGGCGAGGTTGGTGGCGAACCCCGCAAGGATGCCCAAGACAAGTGCATTGCGAAACATGGCGCGCAGCACTTTTGCAGCAGTGGAGGCGGGCGTGCCGCCTGTGCCGCGGGCGCGCGCAATCTCCATGGCCGTGATGCCCAGCCCATAGCAGAACGGAGAATGGATCGAGACGATGGCGAAATTTCCCGCCAACCCCTCGACGCCATAGGCGCGTTCGGTAATGGGCAGGCCCAGCATGATCGAATTGGAAAAGAGGCAGACAAAGCCAACCGCAACCGCTTCTTCCCAATCGCGTTTGAAGCCGTATCGCGCGGCCAACAGCCCGATCAAGAAGCAGGAAAAGGCCCCGGTATAGAAGGCGGCCAACAATTTGGCGTCAAACGTCGTGGCAAGATCGAGGCGAGAGATCGCGGAAAAGAGCAACGCGGGAATGGCGAAGTTCTGGCTGTATTTCAGCAGGCCCTCGACGGCGCTATCGGGAAACCAACCGCGCCAGACGGCGATGTAGCCTGCGCCGATGACAAAAAAGACGGGCAAGATGACATCGAGCAAAGCCTGCATGGGCGCCCTCCGGGCTTAGAGCGGATAGCGGATGACCATGCCGTCATAGGCCGGGGTGATGTGATCGGGCGTTTCGGCCTCAACCGTCGCATAGTCCAGATCGACATGCATATTGGTCAGCACCGCGCGGCGTGGGGCCATGCGGGCGATCCATTCAAGCGATTGGGCAAGATGGGCGTGGGTGGGGTGCGGCGTGTAGCGCAACGCGTCGAGGATCCAGCAATCGAGACCTTGCAACGCGTCCCACGCATCGTCGTAGATCTGTGCCACATCGGGGAGGTAGGCGAGATCGCCAATGCGAAAGCCCAAGGCATCAATGGAGCCGTGGTTTACTTTGAACGGTGTCAAAGTGATCGGGCCGCCTTTGCCTTCGATCACCACATCGCCCTTGATGGTGTGCATGTCTAGGATCGGGGGATAGGGGCTGTCATCGGGTTGGATGAAGGCATAGCCGAAGCGGGAAAACAAATCGTTTTGGGTGGGGCCATCGGCCCAGACCGGCAAGCGGCGGCGCATATTGAAGACGATCATGCGAAGATCATCGAGACCATGGACATGGTCCGCGTGAGGATGTGTCCAGACCACGGCATCCAGCGCGCCAATGCCCGCATCGAGCAATTGGGAGCGCAAATCAGGCGAGGTGTCGATCAGAACGCGGGTGATGCCTTCGGGCGTTTCGCGCTCGACCAAGAGCGAGCAGCGACGGCGGGTGTTCTTGGGGTTGGTCGGATCGCAGGCCCCCCAGACCCCTCCCAAGCGCGGCACGCCGCCCGAAGAGCCACAGCCGAGAATGGTGAAGCGCAATTCGCTGGTCATGCAGCCCCCCTGCCCTCCGCGGTCTTGGAAAAGAGCCGCTCGAAATTGGCTTCTGTCGCGCGCGCCAGATCTGCTAGGGACAAGCCAAAGATCTTGGCGGCGGTTTCTGCCGTATGACGGGTATAGCCCGGTTCGTTGCGTTTGCCACGGTAGGGCACGGGCGCGAGATAGGGGCTGTCGGTTTCCAGCAAGATGCGGTCAAGCGGCGCTGCGGCAAAGATATCGCGCAGTTCTTGGCTTTTGGGGAAGGTCGCGATGCCCGACATGGACAGGTAAAACCCCAGATCAAGTGCCGCGCGCGCCAATTCGGCGCTCGACGAAAAACAATGCATTACGCAGCTATAGGGCCGGAGGCGATACATCTCGGTGAGGATGCGCGCCATATCATCATCTGCAGCGCGGGCATGAATGATTAGGGGCAGACCCGTTTCTTGGGCTGCTTCGATATGGATGCGAAGCGAGGTCTGTTGCACAGCGGCGCTTTCGGCGGTGTAGTGATAATCCAGCCCGGTCTCCCCGATGCCCACAAATTTCGGATGCGCTGCCAGTGCGACGAGTTCCTCCAGAGTGGCCATCGGTTCTTCATGGGCGCTCATTGGGTGCGTGCCTGCCGCATAAAACACCGCAGGGTGCGCCTCGGCCAAGGCGCGCACGCGCGGTTCGTGGCGCAAACGGGTGCAGATCGTCACCATCCGGTGCACACCATGGCTGGCAGCGCGGGAGACAATCTCGGCGGTTTGGCCCTCGAAATCGGGAAAATCGAGGTGGCAATGGCTATCGGTGATGCGGATATCTGTCATGGCGTTAGGGTATCGGAGAATGCGCGGGAAGGGTCAAGGCAGGTTGGATCGGCGCGAAACCAATTGCCGCGTGCCGCAGCTTGCCAAGAGCGCATTTGCACGGCAGGAGCAAGGGAAAGAGAGGGCGCATGGATCGCTACGAATTTTCCTTTTGCGGTGAGACACTAGAGGCCTTGTCCTCGGGTGCGCTTCATTGGCCACGGCTGCGGTGTCTGGTGGTATCGGATTTGCATTTCGGCAAATCCGAGCGGATCGCCCGGCGTGGCGGTGCGATTTTGCCCCCCTATGAGACCGAAGACACGCTGATGCGGTTGGAAGCGGTGATCGCGGCGACGCAGCCACAGCTGGTGATTTCACTGGGGGATAGTTTTGACGATTTGACTGCGGCACAGAGCCTTGACGGACGCGCGCGCGACTGGTTGGCGCGGCTGAAAGCTGGGCGACGTTGGGTTTGGATAACGGGAAACCATGATCCGGGACCGCTGGACATGGGGGGAGAGTATCTGGCCGAATTGACGCTGGCGCCGCTCTTGTTTCGCCATATCGCCACGGCAGAGCAACCGGGCGAGATTTCAGGGCATTTTCACCCCAAGGTGCAGATTTCCAGTCGCGCCGGGCGCGTGGCGCGGCCTTGTTTTCTGGTGGATGAGACGCGGATCATTCTTCCCGCCTTTGGCACCTACACGGGGGGGCTTTCTTGCACCGACCCGGTTTTGCAAGGTCTTATGGGTGCAAAGGCCCGCGCCATCCTGACGGGGGCGCGGGCCATTGTGATTCCGCTGCCGCGTTAAGT
>DOOI01000110.1:0-3699 GCA_003512825.1 Paracoccaceae bacterium
TTATGTGGAGGAATAGCAACCGATTGAGGAAATTAAAGAGGGTCGGAAGGACCGACCCTTTTTCCAATGCCCCAAGGGTAAACCCACGCGTTGATCTGCGCGCGTATAGGGGAGAAATCCCTTCAGAGCAAGCCAAGATGCGGGCGAATGACGGGGGGTGGGAAAAGAGGACTGCGAAGCCTGAGCAGGCTTTCCTTTGACTTTTTCTGCGGGTCTGCCCCAATTCGCGGATGACCGAGCCCAAGAGACCGATCCGCGCGTTGCGCGCCACCCAGACGGAGGCTGAAAAAGACAGCCTTCATCGTGCATTGCTGGAACACGGCCAAGCCGCGCTGAATGCCGGAGACTTCATGGCCGCGCGTGCTGTTGCGGCGGAGGTCTTTGCGTTTGCTCCGGGCAGTATCGGGGCTCTTTGGCTTCATGTTTCGGCTGGGCCTGTCAACAAGGACGACCCGGTTTTTGGTCGGCTCGAGAGCCTTGCAAAGACACCGGGGCTTGCGCCGGAAATGGCCGCTCAGATTGCCTTCATGCGGGGTAAGGCGCTTGATGATCAGCGTGACTACCCGGCAGCGTTTGAGGCATTTTGCGAAGCCAACAGCCTGAAGCCCAGCGAGTATGATCCCATCGCCACACGCGCTTTGGCCGATGCATTGATTGCAGCAGACGCGCAATTGCCCGACGCCATACGCGCGCCGCCGTTTGGGCCGCGACTGGTTTTCGTCCTTGGGATGCCACGCTCTGGCACTTCTTTAATGGCACAGATGCTGGGCGCACATCGCGGCGCGGAAAACCTTGGGGAATGCACAGCCTTGGCCCCTGCCCTTGCGCGCTCCGACCTGCCCGGCAATCCGCATTTGGCGGCCATCACGGCGGCGACACGACAAAGCCTGTCGGCCGCACGCGCAACTTACCTCAAGGCAATTGGTGCCACAGGCTTTCCCGGTCAGGTCTTGATCGACAAAATGCCCGAGAACTGGTGGTTTGCGCCGCTTTTGCCCCGGATATTTCCTGAAGCGGTGATTGTGCACATGCGCCGCCCCCGTCTGGCAACCGCATGGTCGTGTTTTCGCAATGATTTTGCCCAAGGTCACGGTTATGCCACCCGGTTCCCCAATATTTTGGCGCAGTATGAAACGCACCTTGCGCTTTGTTCTGCGGGACAGGCCCGCGCGCGCGATGGTCAATGGCATGAAGTTGGACTTGATGCTCTCGCCGCAAATCCGCATAGCAGCTTGGAGCCTGTCTTGGGCGCTTTGGGGCTGGAATGGGATGAGGCCTGCCTGAAACCGGAAGTCGGCGGCGCGATGCCGACGCTTTCAAAATGGCAGGTGCGTCAAGGCATCCAGCCAAAAATTGCGCGAGGCTGGCAGGCCTATCTGCCGCTGATTTCGCAAAAGTGGGGCCTGACCTCTTAAGTATTTCTATTTTTTTCAATAGTTTAGTTAAGACTCCGGCCTGCTTTATGCATGGCCTCACCCCTGTTCAGGGGATAGGTTTTCGCGTTCTCAACCTTAAAGTGCTCGCTGACGGCCCGGATTTTCGGGCCAACCGTCTTCCGTATTTTTAGAGGCACCCCATGAGCATTTCCATAGGCGCGGAACAAACCGCATCATTACTCAACTCCGTGATCGGCACCACGGTTCGCACATTTTATTTTGATGGTGGGGCGATTATTGGCGGCACAGGCAGCTATTTTGGATTTCCGACTGAGGCGCGTTTCTCGGTCGTCAATGACGATGCCACGATTGCGCTACCAAGCACGCGGATCAAACAAGGCGGGGATTTGAACTCGGATTTCTCGTCTCCGCAATATCTCATCGGGGCCGCAGCGGTAGAGGGCGGTGGCTACCGAATTACGACATTTGAAAGTGGAACCTCGCCGAGAGTTTTGGAGCGCAGTTTCACGGCGAACGGCACCGGGCTTGATGAGGTCGTGTTAATCGACAGCAGCTCGGAAGATTTTGCGATACTCAACGCGATAAACCCCGGCGAATTAAGGACCTATAGCACGGGCGTTACTTTGGCCGATGGGCGCACCGGGCTAATCTTGAGCGAGACTCCCGCTGGTGCCACCCATGACGTGATCGCGCTCTACGCGATAGGCCCTGATGGGATTGATGTTACCCGTCTGCCCACAACGGCGCTTGGGACGACCAATTACGAAGCCAAGCTCTTGGCTGATGGGCGCGTGGTGATTGCCTATCAATCCGATGCCGGCGCGGTCATGGTGCAAATCGTTTCAGAAGATTTGACCACCTCCAGTGGCGAGATTTTGGTCGCGGCAGAAGATCGGACATTTTTCCCCACGACTTCGTTGGATGTTGCAGTTCTCTCTGATGGACGGATTGCCGTATCGTTTGATCACCGCAGCGCCATTGATGCACCCTCAGACGTGAAGGTTGCCCTGCTCAATAATGACGGTTCGATTGATTTGCCTGCAACGCCTTTGGCACTCGGGACCGTCGCCGATCCGTTCTTGCGCTATTCCAAGCTATATCCCTTGCAGGATGGTGGGTTTATCCTTGGATGGGCTTGGAATAATGGCTCTGAAGGATCATTGCAGCAATTCGACAGCGCGCTGACACCGACGGGGACCACCGCGAGCCTTCCGGGAGGGGTAAGGGATTCTGGCGAAAACAGCCTGCTTTTCCCCAATGGCAGTGGGTTTTTCGATATTACGAGCGGTAAGGCGCATATGACGACCACCGATAGCGCAGGCGCTCCAGTGGGTGAGTTCACCTATGCCTCGGCCTCTGGACTGGGAGGCAACGGAGGCACGGGCGTTCAATTGCCGGGGCTCACCCATGCGCCGGTGGGGCCAGCCATTCCCGTGGGCGAAGATTTTGATGCGGGCCGCTTGTTTGGAAATGCGGGTGTGGGCGTTGATCATCAGATCGCAACATTGTCCGATGGAACGGTGCTATTGGTATGGGCGGGGGCGATCACGTCCGGTGGCGGCCCTGCCTATGAGGGCAAGATCACAGATAGTTTTGGCGGAATTTTCGGTCAGCTTCTGGCCGCAGACGGCCGTGTGATCAGCCGCGAATTTCAGATCAACACGCAAATCAACGGGTTGCAAACAGACCCGCAAATTGCGGTGACCGAGAACGGCTTTACGGTGATGTGGACCGACACCAACGGGCCGGACAATTTGGTGATGCGCGCCTTTCGCACCGACGGTGCGCCTGAAACAGGCGAGATCCTCCTGACGCCAAACACCCATGCAAGTCTTGGCAATGATATAGAACACGCGGCGATCACGGCGTTGCCTGATGGCACATTCGTGGTGATGTATGGAGCAGATCTAGCAGGTCAGCCCACATATCTGATGAAACTTGCTGCCGATGGCACGCGCTTGGTCGAGCCAGTTTTGATGCCGGGCAATATCGATGATGCCAATAATACCAATCTTGCGGTGACCACAGCCGGAGATGTGGTGGCGGTCAATGAGGGCGTCTCGCTGAAGGTCACTGTTCGGCTGTCGGGGGCGGGCCTTATAGAGGCCGCGATCGGTGCCGGGGGGACAGGACCGCTCGTTTTCACGATCGCAGGAGCGGCAGGCGAAACGCAAACCGACGCCACAGTTGCGGCTCTGTCGGATGGTGGTTTCGTGGTGGGCTATCACGAGACGGTCTCGAATGGCGGGGTCAATCCGCCACGCCAGCTATGGGCAGAAGTGTTTAATGGCGCAGGCGTTTC
>DOOI01000110.1:3942-4475 GCA_003512825.1 Paracoccaceae bacterium
GTGTTTAATGGCGCAGGCGTTTCGCAAGGCCGGGTCGCTATGGGCGCCCCGGAGAGCTCGACATTCGCCGAAGTTCCAGCCCTCATCGGCCTATCAGATGGTGGCTTTGCCATGGCCTATGCCGCAGATGACGCCAGCGGAACGGGTGTTTATGCGGCAGCGTGGCATAGCAATCTTGGCCCACGCATGGCGCTCGTTCGCGGCAACCCGATAGAAGTGGGTATCCAAGACTTTCCCCATCTCGCCGAGGTCGCCCCCGGTCAGGTCATGCTGACTTACGGGATGCCCAATGGCACAATTTACAGCGCCACGGCTCCGGTGTCTGGTGTGGTGCTAGATCTGGCCAATCCCAACCCGCGCTCCTCGGAGTTTGGCACGGGCCTCGTGCGCGGGTCGGACGCGACCGACAGTCACCAGCTGCGCCCCGAGGACCGGATCATTGTAGGCGGCGAGGGAGGCGACAGTTTCGCGGGTATCGCGGGGCAATGGGCGCTGGATGGCGGCGCAGGCAGCGATGCCTTGTCGCTGCCCTT
>DOOI01000110.1:4772-4964 GCA_003512825.1 Paracoccaceae bacterium
CTTGATTTCAACGATGCTCAAATCACTCTGCGCGGCGATGACCGTATGCTGATCAGATCGGCGGTGGATTCATCAACTGTGATCGACGTCACCTCTGTGGAGATTTTCTTTTTCGAGGGCGGCACGTTTAAGACTCTGGCAGATCTACAGGGCACAGGTGGCACTGGAGGCACAGGTGGCGGAACGGGCGGG
>DOOI01000110.1:5243-5641 GCA_003512825.1 Paracoccaceae bacterium
CGGTGCCTATTTCTGGCACTGCGGCCGGCGAGACCCTGTTGGGCACCATCGGCGATGACAGCATTCTCGACCTCGGCGGCAATGATACTGTCAACGGTCTTGGTGGTATCGATACAATCGATGGCGGCGACGGAACCGATGCGCTGCAATTGCAGGTGGGACTGGCGCAAACCATTGTCACTGATTTGGGGGATGGGGCATTCCGCCTGCAATCAAACGACAGCGTCTTCTTTGCGCTCGAGTTCGACTATACGGTTACGAACGTCGAGACATTCATTTTCGTGCCCGTCGATCCGATCAGCGCTGCAGACCTCAGCTATTACGCCGCCAATGGCAACTTTCCTCCCATTCTGGGCACCGCAGGCGATGAGCGCCTTGTCGGCAACGACCGCGACAAC
>DOOI01000110.1:5948-6106 GCA_003512825.1 Paracoccaceae bacterium
GGGAGGGGCGGCAATGACACGCTGATCGGCGGGCCCGGAGACGACACGCTTTGGGGATTTTTCGGCAACGACAGCTTGGTTGGCGGGGACGGCTTTGACATCGCCGATTACGATGCCTCGCCGAATGGGATTGTGGTCAACCTTGCCACAGGCGTGGC
>DOOI01000007.1 GCA_003512825.1 Paracoccaceae bacterium
TGAAAGGTCGCGGCGCAAGAGGTCAAATAGAAGTTCCACATCCGCCGGAAACGATCGTCAAAACCCATCGCTTCAATCTCTGACCATTTGTCGTTGAAGGTGTCGTACCACATGCGAAGGGTCTTGGAATAGCTCTCACCAAATTCGATGGACCGCGCAACTTGCAGTCCACCGCGTTCAACTTCTGCACGGAGCGCCTTTGGCGATGGCAGCATTCCCCCCGGGAAAATGTATTTTTGAATGAAATCAACGCCGCGACGATAAACATCCCAGCGTGCGTCTTGGACAGTGATGATCTGTAGCGTCGCATGCTTGCCAGGCTTGAGAAGGTTTCGCACTGCGTCGAAGTAAACAGGCCAATATTTTTCTCCTACTGCTTCGAACATTTCGATGGACGCGATGCCATCATAGGTGCCTTGCTCGTCTCGATAATCTTGTAGCTTGATTTCTACTCTGTCAGAAAGTCCAGCTTTTTCAATGCGCTTAACGGCGTAGTTAAACTGCTCTTGTGAGATGGTGAGGCAAGTCAAACGCAAACCACGATGCAAGGCCGCATATTCGGCGAACCCGCCCCAACCACAGCCGATTTCCAAAACATGATCACCCGGCTGGACCGCCATTTGATCTACCATGGAGGCGTATTTAGCGATTTGCGCCGTCTCGAGACTGTTTTGGCCTGTCTCGAAAAGGGCCGACGAGTAGGTCATCGTCTGATCGAGCCAAAGACCATAAAAATCATTCCCCAGATCGTAGTGATATGAGATGTTTTTCTTGGCTTGGCGCTTGGAGTTGGATTGCAACCAAAACCGCATTTTCTCGTAGGCTCGCACAAATCCCATGCCAGGAAAGCCGTCATAGAGCTCTTCATTTTCAGCATGGATAAGATCCATAAACGCTTGCAGGTCAGGGGTGGACCACCACCCGTCTAAATAGGCTTCACAAAAACCTAGGTCTCCTTCGCGCACCAGACGCGCGAAGATGTCTGGATTATGAATTTGTAACGTGGCCACTGGGCCGGGTGCTTTGCCCTCGGCACGAAAAATGCGGCCATCTGGCAAGACAAAATCAAGAACGCCCCTGTTCATACGCGCGGCGACATCAAAAACTGTCGAGAAGTAGCGTGGTAGATCTGATTGACCCGCAGTATTGGATAGGAACATGGCATCCCCCTTTAGTTTGGTGGCGTTTGGGCCACTCTGATTGATGAGAAGTGTGACTCAGAAACCCCGGTTTTCATAGGCAGAAAGTGCGCGCGCACGTCCCGCCTCTGGGGTGACGATGACGTTCGGCGGCGCGTCCGACGGGGAGAGCTGCCATGCACGAGGAGAGGCCTCGTAGAATTTCAAAGCTTCGTGGCTGGGAGCGCGGCGACCTTCGGCCAGCCAACGGGCCGGATAGTTTTTGCGGGGATCAAACTTTTCGAGTTGGGTCACCGGATTGAAAACGCGAAAATAGGGCGCGGCGTCTGGTCCCGAGCCGGCGGCCCACTGCCACCCCATCGCATTCGCTGCCGGGTCCCAGTCAATCAAACAATCCTCGAACCATTGCAGACCGATCCGCCAATCTGTGAGCAAATGTTTGGTAAGATAGGAGGCGACAATCATGCGCCCACGGTTATGCATTCGTCCCGTGACATAAAGTTCGCGCATTGCGGCATCTACAAATGGAATTCCCGTACGGCCCTGCTTCCATGCCAAAACATGGGGATGGTTTGGATCATTTGACCATGGAAAGGCATCCCAATCGGGTTTCCAATTTCGGTGCAGAATTTGCGGCGTGTGGTGCATCAAATGGTAAGAAAACTCACGCCAAACCAATTCCTTGAGAAAGGTTTCTGCGCCGCGGCTTCCGTTTTGGCGGGCGGCCATTGCAGAAGCCCAGCATTGATGTGGCGAAATCTCACCAATCGAAAGGTTTTCAGAAAGGCATGAGGTTCCGTCAACTGCGGGCAGATCCCGAGCGTCATTATAGCGATCGATGCCGTCTTCGATGAATTTGGAGAGACGCGTTTGTGCTGTCACCTCTCCGACCTGCGCGTAATCTCTTACAACTGCTGCGCCGCGATTCATTGCTCGGCTCAAACCCCAATCTGCCAGGGCCTCCGACGCGGGCCAAATGCTCGGGGAAGGAAGGGATGCAGGCATTGGCAACGGCGTATCAACGCCGCGATCACGAACAGCGTTCCAGAATGGGGTGTAAACCTTAAACGGGGTGCCCGTTTTTGTAGCCACCGTCCATGGCTCAAACATCAAATGGCCGCCAAAGGAGCGCGCGTCGATGTTTTTGTTTTTAAGGGTGGTTTTCAGTTGCGTATCACGCGTTACAGATGCCGGATCATAAGCCCTCGTCCAATACACTGATCGGGCTCCAGTCTCTGTGACAAGAGCTTGCAACACGTCAGACGCATCGCCGGAGCGAAAAATCAGGCGACTGCCGAATGTGCGAAGCCGTGCGTCGAATGCCTCAAGACCCAATTCCAAGCGAAACTTTGGCGCGGCGCCCAAGCCGTCAACAATGGGATCGCGGATAAATACCGGGATGATCGCCCGATCCCTAGCAATTGCGGCTGTGAGAGCTGGATGGTCTGAAAGGCGCAGATCGCGCCGAAACCAAAGAAGTGTACACTCAGACATTTAGCCCCCGTTTTCCATTAGTTACGGGGCAGACGCCGCATTGGATCAAAGAACACTATCGAGCGCCGCGATGAGCGCATCAATTTCGTCAACAGATGTGTAATGAACGAAAGATAAGCGCAGCACACCCCGTTTTGAGTTCACCCCTTGGCCTTCAAGGGCGCGCACTGCGTAGAAGTCCCCTGCGCCCGCGTTGATACCCTTTGCCGCGAGGGCTTGAGCAATGGGTGCAGGATCGCGTCCAAGATCGAGTGCGACAGTCGGTGCCCGGTTTTCGGCATTACGAGGCCCCAGAAGGCGCAGGTCGTTTCGAGCCGAAAGGAAGTCCAAGAGCGGTTGCAAGAGCGTCGTCTCATGCGCGCGCATAAGATCGTGCACGCCAGCCATCCGTGCACTTGGGAGGCCTTGGATAGAATGGTGGTTCGCAAGGCTATCGAAGTAATCGGCCATCCCTGCACAAGCTGCAACTTGAGCATGATCCGGCCCTGCCGGAGTGAACCGTTTGTACAAAGAGCCTGCATTAAAATAATGCCCTTGATTGGGCAACAAAGCCCCCAAGGCCCGACGAATGACCATTATGCCCTGATGAGGACCATAGGTTTTATAAGCAGAAAAGAGGTAGATATCTGGCCCCATCAAGCCTACATCGGGCAGCCCGTGCGGCGCATAGCTAACACCATCCACACAAACAAATGCACCCGCGGCATGAGCAAGTGCCGTGATCTCGACGACAGGATTGATCTCGCCTACCACATTGGAACAATGCGGAAAACAGACGAGACGGACATTCTCATCGAGCATTGCCTCTAAATCTTCCGGCTCAAGTCGTCCTGTGGTTGGGTCTATTTTCCATTCGCGCACCTCAATGCCCGCATCGGCCAAGCGCCGCCAAGGGCCAGTATTGGCCTCATGATCTTGATTGGTCACGATGATCGCTTCGCCCGGCTTCATGTAACGCTGAAAGGCTTGGGCCAAAACGTAAGTATTGGCCGTGGTGGAAGGGCCGAAAGATAACTCTTCGGTCTCTATGCCCATGAGTGCCGCAAGCCGCGCGCGCGCTTCATCCATTTCTTCGCCGCCCAACCGCGAGGCTTCAAAGGGACCAAAGGGTTGAACTTTTCGCTCGCGATAAAACCGCGTGAGGCGATCAATCACTTGCGTACAAGTATAGGAGCCACCTGCGTTTTCAAAGAACGCTTGTCCGTTCAGAGAAGGCTCTGAAAACGCGGGAAATTGTGCACGAACAAAAGAGATGTCGAGACCTGTCATAGGTAGCTCCAATTCTAAGGGGGCGGCAGGGTTGAACGGATCAGCTTGCGTTTGGTTTTAAGCGTTTACATCCACGACGACGCGGCCTTTGACACCGCCTTGCAAAATTGCAGACCCAAGACCGGGCAGGTCTGCAAGGGTCGCGGGCTGGATCATTGCTTCGAGCTTGGCCAAAGGCAGATCATGGGCGATGCGTTCCCAAGCGCGGAGCCGATTTTCAAACGGCTGCATGACGGAATCAATGCCCAAGAGGTTCACGCCGCGCAACAGGAACGGAATGACCGTTGCCGGAAGCGACGCACCGCCTGCAAGCCCCACAGAAGCGACTGAAGCCCCATATTTCATTTGGCCAAGAATGCGGGCCAGCATTGCCCCGCCGACAGCATCGATACAGCCAGCCCAACTTTCAGTTTCCAAAGGGCGTTTGACAGTTTCATTTAGCTCTTCTCGGGCGACGATCTGAGTAGCGCCGAGGCTTTTTAGATAATCGGCTTGGTCTGGGCGCCCTGTGACGGCAGCGACCTCATGACCCAAGGCCGACAAGAGTGCCACGGCCACAGAGCCGACCCCACCAGCCGCCCCAGTAACCAGAACAGGACCTGTGCCCGGTTTGAGACCATGGTCTTCCAAGGCCATAACGGCCAGCATCGATGTGAA
>DOOI01000059.1:0-344 GCA_003512825.1 Paracoccaceae bacterium
AAAGGGCGGGGTGGCCTGCATCTTGGATGGCCTTTGCTAGGCTCTCTGTTTTGGCGCGTGTGCCGCAATAGACGATGCCGGACTGCCCTTTGCGTGCAGCAGCAAAGCTGAGAATTTGGGCGCGGGGCTGGTCCTTGGGCTGAAAGGCGAGGCGGATATTGGGGCGATCAAAACCGCGCAGAAAGACCTGAGGACGTTGATTTCCAAAGAGTTTTTGAACGATTTCTTCTTGTGTCTCGGCATCCGCGGTCGCGGTGAAGGCGGCGAGGGGCACATCAAGGGCGGTGCGTAATTCGCCAATCCGCAAATAATCCGGACGAAAATCGTGGCCCCATTGGCTGACG
>DOOI01000059.1:451-2962 GCA_003512825.1 Paracoccaceae bacterium
GCGGATGTTGGGGCGGTCAAAGCTGGGGATGAAAAGCTGTGCGTCTTCAAGCTGAAGTCGCTCAATGATGTCAGCTCGGGTCAGCGCATCGGCCGTGGCCGTGAGCGCCACCCTTGGCACACCAGGATAGCGCTCGTGCAAGACGGTGAGGCTTCGGTACTCAGGCCGGAAATCATGGCCCCATTGGCTGACGCAATGGGCCTCGTCGACCGCGATGAGGGAGACGCCAGCGCGGCGGAGCATGGGTAGCGTGCCTTGTGATGCCAGACGCTCGGGCGCAATATATAGTAGTTTCAGCGTGTTATCTGCAAGCGCCTGCCAGACGGACTCTGTTTCTTCGGCCGTGTTTCCAGAGGTCAGGGCGTGGGCCTCGACGCCGACTTCGCGCAGGGAGCGGACTTGGTCGCGCATCAAGGCGATCAAGGGGGAGACCACAAGGGTGATCCCGCCGCGCATGAGGGCAGGCAATTGAAAACAAAGGGATTTTCCACCGCCAGTTGGCATGATGGCCAGCACGTTTGAGCCAGAGGCAACGGCAGAGACGATCTCTTCCTGACCCGGACGAAAGCTGTCGAATCCAAAGATGTCCCGTAGAAGGGGTTTTGCCTGCATTTGTATCTGGAACCGCTATATCTGCCTTGCTTTGCGTTCTCACATACGAAGGCTTGTGGGGCAAGGGCAGGACAGTGACAAATGGCAAGCAAAGGCCAAGCGTTTTGGCCGTGGCAAGTCTAAACGGGGCGCGCGCCGAGGCGAGACACAAGACGCAACAGGTCTGGTTTGCGTCTGGTTGGTGTCTGGCTTGCGTCATGACGTATTCCCGTCCGCAGGGTCGGGTCAGCATCGCAAATTTTTTTCAAACAACAAAAAACCCGCTCAAGCATGCCTGAGCGGGTTTGATCGATAAGCCTTCGGCGCGCGCGCCGTTTGGCAATTCGTAAGGTCTTAGCGGGTGAACTTTTTGTACTTGATCCGCTTTGGCTCCAGCGCATCGGGGCCAAGGCGGCGCTTTTTATCTTCTTCATACATGGTGAAGTCGCCCTCGAACCATTCCACATGTGCGTCGCCTTCAAAGGCGAGGATATGGGTACAGATCCGGTCGAGGAAGAAACGATCGTGGGAGATGACCACAGCGCAGCCCGCGAAATCCATCAGCGCGTCTTCGAGGGCGCGCAGAGTTTCAACGTCGAGGTCGTTGGTGGGTTCGTCAAGGAGCAGCACGTTGCCGCCAGCCCGCAGGAGGCGAGCCATGTGAACGCGGTTGCGCTCACCGCCAGAAAGCAGCGAGACTTTTTTCTGCTGGTCGCCACCTTTGAAGTTGAAGGCAGAGCAATAGGCGCGTGCGTTCACTTCGGCATCGCCAAGTTTGATAATGTCTTGCTTGTCGGCAATCGCTTCCCAAACCGTGGCGTTGGGGTCGAGATCGTCGCGCGACTGGTCGACATAGGAAAGTTTGACCGTATCGCCGTAGCTGATTTCGCCATTGTCAGGTGTTTCCTGACCTGTGAGCATTTTGAACAGCGTGGATTTACCCGCGCCGTTGGGGCCGATCACGCCGACGATGCCACCGGGGGGCAGCGCGAAGGTGAGGTCTTCGATCAGGAGTTTATCGCCCATCGCCTTCTTCAGGCCATCCACTTCGATGACCTTGGTGCCGAGGCGCGGGCCATTGGGGATGATGATCTGGGCGCGGGTGAGTTTCTCGCGCTCGGATTGCGAGGCCAATTCATTATAGGCGTTGATACGCGCCTTTTGCTTGGCCTGACGCGCCTTCGCGCCCTGACGGATCCAGTCGAGTTCGCGCTCAAGGGTCTTTTGCTTGGCCTTGTCTTCGCGGCCCTCTTGATCGAGGCGCTTGGCTTTTTGTTCGAGCCAAGAGGAATAGTTGCCCTCATAGGGCAGGCCGCGGCCGCGATCGAGTTCGAGAATCCAGCCGGTGATCGAGTCGAGGAAGTAACGGTCGTGGGTGACGATCAAGATCGTGCCCTTGTAGTCGATCAGGTGTTGCTGGAGCCATGCGATGGTTTCGGCGTCGAGGTGGTTGGTCGGTTCGTCGAGGAGCAGCATGTCGGGGGCTTCGAGCAGCAGCTTGCACAGCGCCACGCGGCGTTTCTCGCCGCCGGAAAGCGAGGTAACATCGGCCTCGTCGGGGGGGCAGCGCAGCGCTTCCATCGAGACATCGACTTGGCTGTCGAGATCCCAGAGGTTCTCGGCGTCGATCTGGTCTTGCAGGGCGGCCATCTCGTCCGCTGTCTCGTCCGAGTAGTTCATCGCCAGTTCGTTATAGCGGTCGAGGATCGCTTTTTTGCCAGCCACGCCCAGCATCACGTTTTCGCGCACTGTCAGTGTCGGGTCCAGCTTTGGCTCCTGCGGCAGGTAGCCAACACGCGCGCCTTCGGCGACCCACGCTTCGCCGGTGAAATCCTTGTCCATGCCTGCCATGATCTTCATCAGCGTGGACTTACCTGCGCCGTTCACACCAACGACACCGATTTTCACACCGGGAAGGAA
>DOOI01000058.1:0-11254 GCA_003512825.1 Paracoccaceae bacterium
CCCAGCCGCTCCCGGAAAAACGCCGCCCTCGCGGTTGGGCGCCATGCCCCCCGTCACGATCAGCGCCGCGCCCCCCTTGGCCCGCGCGGCGTAAAACTCCGCCACACGGTTCCAATCCTTGGTTTCTTCCAGCCCGGTGTGCATCGACCCCATCAGCACGCGGTTCTTCAGCGTGGTAAATCCAAGGTCGAGCGGCGCAAGCATATGTGGATACTGGGTCATGACGGGTCTCCCTTTTGCCGCGAGAGAACGCCAATCGCGCCGCCCTGTCACGCAAAACGCGGCGTCAGCCTCACATCGAGCGTTGGTTTACCCGGCGCGAGACCTCTTCCGCCGTTTCTTTCCGCTCCGAATAGCGATCTGCCAAATATGGCGCGCAATCGCGGGTCAGCAGGGTGAACTTGACCAACTCCTCCATCACATCCACGATCCGGTCGTAATAAGGGCTGGGTATCATCCGCCCCGCCTCATCAAACTCGGCAAAAGCCCGCGGCACCGAGGATTGGTTTGGGATGGTGATCAAGCGCATCCACCGCCCCAGTATTCGCATTTGATTGACCGCGTTAAAGCTCTGAGAGCCGCCACAAACCTGCATGATGGCCAATGTCTTGCCTTGCGTTGGCCGCACGCCGCCAATTGGTGCCAAAGGCAACCAATCCACCTGCGTTTTCATCACCCCCGTCATCGCGCCATGCCGCTCGGGGCTTGACCAAACCATTCCCTCCGACCAAAGCGCCAAAGCCCGCAACTCCTGCACCTTGGGGTGGGTGTCTGCCGCATCATCCACCAAAGGCAGGCCCGAGGGATTGAAAAACTTCACCTCGGCGCCAAACCGCTCCAAAATCCGTGCCGCTTCTTCCGCCGCCAACCGCGAAAAACTCCGTTCGCGCAGCGACCCATAAAGTATCAATATCCGTGGCGCATGCGTCTTGCGCTTGGATGGCACCAAAGCCTCCAGATCAATCGCACGGAAATGCATGGACGAAAGTGCAGGCGTATCAGTCATCTACTCTCTCCAATGTGCCGAACATAGCGCGGCAAGCGCCCCTCAGTCTTGACGAAAAAGCCAGCCTGCCAGCCCCATTGCCAGCACCGCGCCCACCAATTGCGCCGCGATAAACCCCCCGACATGCGCCGGATCAATCCCTGCAAAGGTATTGCTGAACGCCCGGCCAATCGTCACCGCCGGATTGGCAAAGGACGTGGACGCCGTGAACCAATAAGCGGCCGTGATATAGAGCCCCACCAGCATCGGCACCGCGTCCGCCCGCGCCCGCAGCCCACCAAAAATCACCAAAACCAAACCAAACGTCGCCACTGCTTCGGCAAACCATTGCGCGCCCCCGCTGCGCGCCCTTTCGGAAAACTGCAACAAATCGAGGCCAAACATGCCATGCGCCACGAGGCTGCCCAAGATTGCACCCACCACCTGCATCGCCACATAAGGCCCCAGATCCCGCCACGCCAAGCCCCCGCGCAGCGCCATCACAAGGCTCACTGCCGGATTAAAATGCGCCCCCGAAATCGGCCCCAAAATCAAGATCAGCACATAGAGGATCGCCCCGGTAGCAATCGTATTGCCCAAGAGGGACACCGCCACATCGTCACTCAGGGCATCGGCCATGATCCCCGACCCCACCACAGTGCAGACCAACATCAGCGTGCCCAGAAATTCCGCCGCCCATGCCCGCGCCATCAAAGCGCACCAATCCGGTTCACAGCCGCAGCTGTTATCGCATCGTCATGCAGCGCCAAAAGCGCTGCCACCCGCGCCTCCATCGCCACGACAGTTGCCCCAAAGGCCAATCGCGAGGCCTCCGGGTCAGCAATGCCCGCCGGGTCCGGCAAGCCCCAATGCGCCCGAACCGGCGCTCCGGGCCAATAAGGGCACTCTTCCGCCGCCGCAGAATCACAAACCGTAATCACAATGGCCATAGACGGCGCACCAGCCACCGAAAACTCATCCCAACTTTTTGAGCGCAAGCCCGAGGTCGAATAGCCCGCCGCCTCCAAGGCAGCCACCGCGCCGGGATTAGGCGCACCCGTCGGCTTCGATCCCGCCGAAAAGGCCTCAAACCGCCCCGCGCCTTTGGTCCGCAAGACAACCTCTCCAATCAGCGAACGCGCCGAGTTTCCTGTGCACAAGATCAAGACGTTTTTCATAAGCCCCTCAACAGCAGACAATTTTTTCCAAAACCGGGCGACAAAGCTCTGGCTGTCCGCCGCAGCAATCCTCCATCAGAAATCCCAGCAAGCGCTGCATTCCCTCCATCTCCACGACATAACGGATTTGCCGCCCCTCGCGTGTGTTCCGCACCAGACCCGCCGCCACCAAATGCGCCAGATTGGCCGAAAGCGTATTGGGACGCGCCTGAAGTCGTGTCGCGATCTCCCCCGCGCACAGCCCCGCTGGCCCCGCCTTGACCAGCAAGCGAAACGCATCCAGCCGCATGGGCTGGGCAAGGGCGGAGAGAGCATCGAGCGCTTGGTTTATTTCCATAATTCGAGAAATATAGAAATGATTTCCCGGCGTAAAGCACCCGTCCCCTGCGTTACAAAAATTTCACATGGTTTCTAGGCAATGTCGCCGGAAGGCGCGCTTGAGCATATCCAACTCTTCACGCAGCAAATCCACTTCTGCGCGAATATCATCCGCCAGGGCTTCGCCTGAAATCAACGAGATCACGTGCAACGTCTCATTGCGCTCCAAGTCGCGGATCAACAGGGTCTGCACCCCATCCCCAAGAATGCTGACCGGAACAGGCACCCGCACCACCCAATGCCCGGCTTCGCGATCTTCGATCACCTCTACTCCCGGCACGGCCCGCTCCATGTGCATCACCGCCACTTTGGGTTGCCATCCGCCCCCCGGCCCGCCAGTCAGCACGCCTTCCCAAACACCTTCCCCGAACCGTGTTTTTGTGAGTGTCGTCTCTACCATCGGCTACCCCCTACAGTTCCGCACGCGGCGAACGGCTAAAGGTCACGTCGCGCAACGTCACCATATTCATCTCCGGCCCTTCAAAGATCAGATCGATCCATGCCTTTTCCACCCGCTTCTCGTTCAGCTTGGTATAGGCCAGATCGAATTCCACCATGACATCGCTTTGATTAAGCGGCAATTCCCGCACGATCTGCTCAGTATTCGGCCCATGCTTCACGTTGAGCCGCGCGAAAATCTCGAGCGGCTTCTCCATTTCCACAATCGCATCCAGCCGGATCAAATGCCGCCGCTTCAGCCCGTCCACCGCCGCATTTGGCAGATCGATCACCAACGACAGAAACGAACCATCAAAGCGAAACACATCCATCCGAAGCCCGAACGGCGCCAGATCCGCCTCTCGCTTGTTTCGCACTTGGCGCAGCGTCAACTCAGATTGCGCGCAATCGTGAAACAGCGTCACCTCTTCACCCAGCATCGTCTTTGAGCGCACCGACGACATGCCGGGCCGATCAAGCGGGCCCCGCCACAGATTTGGGCGCCACGCCCAATCCGCACCGCGCGGTTTGAAAAATGCCGTCGAGCCGATCATCGGCAGGGCCAAACGGCTCTCTGCTACATGAATCACTTCGTCCAACTCGCTTTTCAAAGCCCGCGCGCGCTGGCGCACCACTCGCAATGTCCCCAGATCCAGCTTTGCCGCTTGTTGCGCCGCCGCGCGCCAGCGCCGCAAGCTCCCGCGAAAGAAAACGCGATCCAGAAAACTCCCGTTTACAGACCCCAAAACCGATTCCTGTTCTTCTGCCAAATGTCACGACGCGCCGAAGCACTCCGTTTGACCCTATCCATTTTTCCCAAGAATTCACTGCGGAAAATGCGAGGTTTATCGATAACATGCAAGTGACCCAGCGGCACCTTTCGCTTAGCCGGCAGGCCGATCCTTCCGGGTAAGTCGCGCCAAAAGCCCCGAAATGCCCGTAGGCACCTTTTGCTCTGCGCTCTGATCACCCGGTCGCGCCCTCGGGTGGGTCACGTCCAGCCGCTCACGGCCCGCCTCTGTCGTCGAGGTGGGCAAGGCCGCTGTCCTTGGGCTTTCAACGCGGATGTTCTGCGCCAATTCCGCCAAAACCTCCAAGCCCCCAGACCCCGCATTGGTCGAACCCGGCTCCGCATATAGAGCCATCGACACCAAATGCCCGTTCACCGTCGTCATCGCCCGCCAATGCTGGCTATCCGCGCCAGAGAGCTTCTCCGGCACTGGCCCGTCGACCTGCAAAAGCCGCACCCCGTCCAGCTCCAACTCTTGCAACAGCACCGCACCCTTGAGGCTCACAGCCATCGCTTGCGCGCCCGGCATCTCTTGGCCCCGATGCAGCGTCACAGTCATCAACGCAGGGGCCACATCCTCCGCCACCACGCGCCCGGTCAAAAGGCTGCACGCTGCAATCAGCGCAAAGCTCTGCCCACGATCCCGCAGCGTGTCCCCGTCGATGCAAAATCCCTTCGGTGGCAATACGGTGACATCGCCACCAGCCAATCTGGCCCGTCGCAAAACCCGCGTCGAGGCCTGCGACTCCGCAAAAGTCGCCAGATCGTCCGGCTCGCTCAAAGCGAGACCCTCCGTCAAACCATTCACACTCGCTAAACACCCCGGTAACACGAGGAGGGCGGCCAAGGCTCCAGCCGCCTTCACTCTGCGTGGCGAGACCTTACAGGTCCATATAGACATGCCGCTCTGCCTTACCGCCCGGATGGGTCACTGCGCCATAGCGCGCCGACCCCACCAACTTGGCGTATTTCCACAAGGCGCCTGTGGCATAGATCGTCTCGCGCGGACCTTTCCACTGGGTCTTGCGCTGCGCCATCTCTTCCTCTGACACCGCGACCGAAATCTCGCCTGTCAGCGCGTTGATGGTGATGACATCGCCATTCTTGATCAAGGCAATTGGTCCACAATGCGCCGCTTCCGGCCCGACGTGTCCCACACAGAAACCGCGTGTAGCCCCCGAGAAACGCCCATCCGTGATCAGCGCCACTTTCTTGCCCATGCCCTGACCCGACAACGCCGCCGTCGTCGACAGCATTTCGCGCATGCCGGGGCCGCCTGCGGGGCCTTCATTCCGGATCACCAGCACTTCACCTTCTTTGTAGGTGCGCGCCTTGACCGCCTCAAAAGCTTCCTCTTCACATTCGAACACCCGCGCCGGACCAGTAAACACCTGCTCCTTCTCGCTCATGCCGGCAACTTTCACGATGGCCCCATCAGGGGCAAGGTTGCCACGCAGGCCCACAACGCCACCCGTCTTGGTGATCGGCGTTTCCACCGGGTAGATCACGCGACCATCGGCTTCGCCCCTGATCTTGTCGAGCGCCTCACCAATGGTTTCACCCGAAGCGGTCATGCAATCAAGATGCATCAGGCCAGCTTTCACCAGCTCTTTCATCACCACTGGCACGCCGCCGACTTCGTAAAGGTCTTTGGCCACATATTTGCCACCCGGCCGCAGATCGACAAAATAAGGCGTGTCGCGCATGATATCGGCCACATCAAAGAGGTCGAAATCAATGCCAGCCTCATGGGCAATCGCAGGCAAGTGCAACGCCCCATTGGTCGAGCCGCCCGTGCAGGCCACCACGCGTGCGGCGTTCTCCAGCGACTTGCGCGTCACCACATCACGGGCGCGAATATTCTTCTCGATAAGCTTCATCACGGCCACGCCTGAGGCTTCACCATAGGCATCGCGGCTTTCATAAGGCGCAGGCATCCCCGAGGAATTCAACAGCGCCAAACCAATCGCTTCCGAAACACAGGCCATGGTGTTGGCGGTATATTGCGCGCCACAGGCTCCCGACGATGGGCAGGCGATCCGCTCCATGATTTCCAGTTCCGCATCCGACAAAGTGCCTGCCTGATGCTGTCCCACAGCCTCAAACATATCCTGCACCGTCAGGTCGCGGCCCTGATAGCGGCCCGGCAAGATCGATCCGCCATAGATAAACACCGACGGCGTATTAAGCCGCACCATCGCCATCATCATGCCCGGCAACGACTTGTCACAGCCCGCAAGGCCCACGATGGCGTCATAGCAATGCCCGCGCATGGTCAACTCGACCGTATCCGCAATCGCATCGCGCGACGCGAGCGAAGAGCGCATGCCCTCATGGCCCATCGCAATGCCGTCCGTCACGGTGATCGTGGTAAACTCACGGGGCGTGCCCATGGCCTTCTTCACGCCCCCTTTGACCGACTGTGCCTGACGGTTCAGCGAGATGTTGCACGGCGCAGCTTCGTTCCAGCAGGTCGCGACACCCACGAGTGGCTGGTGAATTTCCTCTTCGGTCATCCCCATGGCGTAATAATACGAGCGGTGCGGTGCGCGTGCCGGGCCTTCCGTCACATGACGGCTGGGCAGCTTATGCTTGTTGAATTGGGTCATCTTGGCCTCCCCGAAGGTAACGATCTGTCGCCTTCGGGGTGTAAAGAAGGCCCCGCCCCGGCACAAGTCCTCAGGCCGCGCAATCTCCTTGCGCGGCGCTTATGTCGCCGCAGGTCAAGCCCCTCGCCTGATCCGCGCCTGCCAGCAGGTATTGCGCGCTGATCTTGCCTCGACAATGCCCCCTGTCGCAGCGCGTAAAACCTCCCCCGCTCTGGCGCATGCTGAGAAGCGTCAAGCGCGCCGCAGCGATAGGCATGCACCTGCGCCATTGGCACCGGCATCGGCATCGGGTGAAATCGAAAATTCACATCTCGCTGTGATGCGCCAGATTTCCGCGCAGTTGACCGCGAAACAAGCCCACTTCTTGCTCATTTTCATCCCCGCCCTTCCCTGCGCCGCGTCGCCATGGCACCCTGTCTTTACGCCCAAAGGAGCCCCCGAATGCCCAAAGCCCCGCTCAACCAGCGCATCGCGCAAGGCGCAGGCACCCAGCCCGCCGATCTCGTCTTGCGCGGCGGCACCGTATTCTGCCTCGTGACGGGCGACCTCATCCCCGGCGATGTCGCCATTTGTGGCGATACGATTGTTGGCATCGGTGCCCATTATGAGGCCGCGCGCGTGATTGATGTCACAGACCTCATCCTCGTGCCCGGCTTCATCGACACCCACCTCCATATCGAAAGCTCCCTCGTCACACCGCTGGAGTTTGACCGTTGCGTCACGCCCCATGGCGTCACCACTGCCATCTGCGACCCCCATGAAATTGCAAATGTGCTTGGCCCGGATGGCATCCGCTGGTTTCAATCCGCTGCCGAATGCACCTTGATGGACCTCAAGGTGCAGCTTTCCTCCTGCGTCCCCTCCTCCCACATGGAAACCGCAGGCGCCTGTATCGAAGCCGCCGATCTCGCCGCTTTGATGGGCCATTCCTCGGGTCTTGGTCTGGCAGAGATGATGAACTACCCCGGCGTTCTCGCAGGCGATCCCGGCTTGATAGCAAAGCTCCAGCTTTTTGCCGGGGGGCATATCGACGGCCATTGCCCCCAACTCTCGGGCCTTGGCCTCAACGGCTACACCGCTGCGGGTATCCGCACCGAACACGAGGCCACCACCGCCCATGAGGCCCGCGAGAAACTGCAAAAAGGCCTGCGCGTGCTGATCCGCGAAGGCTCCGTCTCCAAAGACCTTCACGCCTTGGCCCCCCTCCTGACCGAGCGCACCAGCCCCTACATGTGCCTGTGCACAGATGATCGGAACCCCCTCGATATCGCCGAGGAAGGCCATCTCGACTACATGATCCGCACTCTCATCGCCTTGGGCGTGCCTGCCTTGGCCGCCTATCGCGCCGCGTCCCTCTCGGGTGCCGAGGCCTTTGGCCTCAAGGATCGCGGCCAGATCGCACCGGGCAAGCGGGCCGATATCGTCGCCGTCAAAAGCCTCGCCGCCTGCGATGTGCAACAGGTCCTCGCCGGGGGCGTCCTCGCCTCACCCACAGCTTTCGCCGCGCGCGCATCGCTGCCCGAAACTGGCCGCCACTCGGTCAAGGCGCCCGCTGTCAACGCCAGCCATTTCCGCAGCCCCGCCAATCGCCCCGAAACCGATGTCATCGGCATCTTGGAAGGCAAAATCCTGACCGAACATCGGCGCACGATCATCCCCGTCACCGATGGCGACAAACACCCCGACCCGGCCCGCGATTTGGCCCGTATCGCCGTGATCGAACGCCATGGCAAAAACGGCAATATCGCCACGGGCTTTGTGCAAGGCTTCGGCCTGACCAAAGGCGCCATCGCCTCCACCGTTTGCCATGATCACCACAATATCGCAGTCGTCGGCGCAGATTATGCCGATATGGCGCTCGCAGCCAATCACCTCACCACTCTTGAAGGCGGCTTTGTCGTCACCTGCGAAGGCCAAGTCCTCGCGGAACTCGCGCTGCCCATCGCTGGCTTGATGAGCCCCGCCCCCTTCGAAGAGGTTCGCGCCCGCCTCCACAGTCTGCGCGCGGCGGCGCAATCCTTGGGCGTCACCCTGCGCGAACCCTTCCTGCAACTGGCCTTCCTCTGCCTGCCAGTCATCCCCGCCCTGAAAATCACAGACCGTGGCATGGTGGATGTCACCCGCTTCGAATTAATCCCCTAACGCGAATTCTGTTTACCCTAGCGGCAAGACCTGTCATAAGGCGCGTGCTTACGACCTTCTACTCGATCCTCTGTCTTCCGTCTCGGCGAGCAGTCTTTCGATCCAGACGTGACTACGCCAGGCCGCTGCACTATCGCGAGCGGCACACTGACATGAGGAATACGCACATGGCCAAGGGCACTGTGAAATGGTTCAACACCACCAAAGGTTTCGGCTTTATCGCTCCCGATAACGGCGGCAAGGACGTTTTCGTCCACATCTCCGCAGTCGAGCGCGCTGGCCTCACCGGTCTCGCAGACAACCAGAAAGTGACCTTCGACGTCGAAGCCGGCCGTGACGGCCGCGAAAGCGCGTCGAACCTCGCACTCGCATAAGCGATCGCTGGTTCTCAAGATCATGACGCGGTCCCTGAAAAGGGGCCGCGTTTTCTTTTGCGCGCCCCCTTTTATCAAGAATATTAGGTGTTTAGCGCCTCAGACGCCCGTCAAATCCCCGCAGGCCTGCCCACCACGACAAAGGTAAGCGCCTCTGGATCCATCAGCCGCTTGGCGACGCGCGCCACGTCTTCCTTGGTCACGGCATCCACCTTTGCATTGCGCTCGGTGACGTAACTCGTGGGCAAGCCTTGCATCTGCATCCCCACCAAAATCGCCGCAATTGGCCCGTTGCCATCAAAGCGCAGCGGATAGGCCCCGGTCAGATAGGTCTTGGCGTCGCTCAACTCCGCATCGCTCACCCCCGCGTCGCGCATCTTGAGCCATTCCGCCCGGATCACGTCAATCGCTTCGGCGGCGCGCTCGTTTTGCGAATTGAGCGAGCCCCCCCACCAAAACGCCGAATCGCGATCCGCGAGATAGCTGTAAACGCCGTAAGTCAGCCCGCGTTTCTCGCGCACTTCCTGCATCAAGCGGCTCTCAAATCCGCCGCCGCCCAAAATATGGTCCAGCACGAAGGCCGCAAAGAAATCCGGGTCATCACGGTCTAGGCCGGGCTGACCGAACAAGACCACCGATTGCGGCGTGTCGAAATCCGTTACCTTCACACCGCCGGGAAAGTTTGGCGTAATCGCCTCCGGCAAGGGTGCCCCCGTGGCAGGTAAGGCCGCAAAAAGCGTGTCTACAAGCGCCGTCACCTCGGCCGCTGTGATATCGCCCACCGCACTCACATAAAGCCTGTCGCGCGCCAAGGCCCCTTGATGCGCCACAACCAAATCCTCACGCGTCAGCCCCGCGACACTGTCCAGCGTGCCTTGAAAACTGGTCGCATAGGGATGATCGCCAAAGGCCATTGTATCAAAGGCCCGCGACGCCAAGGCGCGCGGGTCTTTCTCATCTTGCCGCAAACCTGTCAGCACCTGCGCCCGAACGCGCTCGATGGCATCCGCGTCAAATCGTGGCTCCACCAGCGATTGACGCAGCAACTCCACCGAGGCCGCGCGGTTCTCCGTCAGAAAACGCGCCGAAATCGACACTGCGTCGTCGCCGATGTCATAGGAAAATTCCGCCGCCAATTCTTCCTTGGCTGTGGTAAACCCCCGCGCGTCCAACGCGCCTGCACCCTCTTCCAACAGCCCTACCATCAAATTGGTCGCGCCACGCTTGCCCGCCAGATCCAGCGAACCGCCCCCTTGAAAGCGAATTTCCAGCGCCGTGAACGGGATGGAGTGCTCCTCCACCAACCATACCTGCACGCCACCGGGGCTCATCAATTCCTGAATGGCAATCTCTGCCCGCAGCGGAGCCGCCAAAAGCACAGCCGCCACTGCGGCCCAAAGCACCCGGATCATTGCGATACCTCCTCAGCCATCAACCACCCCGTCACCGAGCGCCGTCGGTCCAAAACATCCCGCGCGGCGGCCATGACGTCATCAGCAGTTACCGCCTGCAATATCTCTGGCCAGGCCTGCACATCCGCCACCGTCAGCCCCGTAGTCAGCGCGCGGCCATAACGGTTCGCTGCCCGCTCAACATCATCGCGCGCATAGATATCCGCCGCGCGGATCTGCATCTTGATCCGCTCCAACTGCGCGCCGTCCACCCCAGTGGTAAGGAACTCTGCAATCACCTTATCCAGCGCGGCTTCCGCTGCCTCTAGGCTGATGCCTTCAGCGGGCACCACGACGAAATCAAACGTCGTGTCATCCATCGAAACACCGCTGTAAAACGCCCCGGTGTAAATCGCGGTCTGCGTTTCAAACTGCAACTTCTCTGACAGGACCGACGTTTGCCCCCCGCCCAAGATCTCGGCCAACACCGTTAACGCCGCCGCTGTCTCCTGTGCGCCCGCATCGCGCTCGGCGGCCAAATAGCTGCGCGATACCGAAGGTTGCGCCACCCGTGCATCGCGGTAGATCAAGCGCCGCTCCGCTGTTTGCGGCGGCTCCTCCGAGCGCAATCGCGGCGGCAACTCCGGGTTCGCCGCAATCGGCCCATAGTGCTTTTCGGCCAAGGCCTTCACCGCGTCCGGCGTCACATCCCCCGCCACAATCAGAATGGCGTTATTGGGTGAATAATGCGTCTGATAAAACGATAGGGCGTCTTCGCGGTCCAGCGTCTCCATCTCATGCCGCCAGCCGATAATCGGCACGCCATAGCGATGGTTCATATATTGCGCCGCATTCATCTGCTCGCCAAACAGCGCGCGCGGGTTATTGTCGGTGCGCTGTGCGCGCTCCTCCAAAATCACCTGCCGCTCGGTCACGATATCCTCATCCGACAGCCGCGCATTCCGCATC
>DOOI01000058.1:11517-11813 GCA_003512825.1 Paracoccaceae bacterium
CCGACAGCCGCGCATTCCGCATCCGGTCGGCTTCCATCTTCATCATCAGGTCCAGCCTGTCTGCGGCAACCCTCTGATAATAGGCCGTATAATCATAGCTGGTGAAGGCATTATCCTGCCCGCCATTGCGCGCCACCGTCGCCGACAATTCCCCCGGCGCCAGCGTATCAGTGCCCTTGAAAAGCAAGTGCTCCAGAAAATGCGCCACCCCGGACTGTCCCACAGGCTCATCCGCAGAACCCGAACGATACCACACCATATGCATCGCCACTGGCGCGCGATGATCTTCGATCACC
>DOOI01000058.1:12091-12250 GCA_003512825.1 Paracoccaceae bacterium
CGCGCGATGATCTTCGATCACCACCACCTCCATGCCGTTGCTCAAGGTGAAATCCGTTACCCGCTCATCAGCGGCCCCGGCCCATCCGGGCATCGCACTGCAAACCGCCGCGCAAAAAGTTCCAAGAAACAAAGATGTCAGGCGCATGGATGGTGTCCT
>DOOI01000058.1:12540-12769 GCA_003512825.1 Paracoccaceae bacterium
CTGCGCGAAAGATATGAAATGCGACGGGCTGTTCAACCCAACTTACAGTGATGTGACCGTGCAGCGCGCGAATTCAGCGCAGACCGGGCGGTGCAGACGGCGTCGGTGCTCCGGCCTTGCGCCAGCGTTCCAGCTCGTCATAGGGCCGCAAGCTCTGACTGCGATAGGCCTCGTTATAGCGATCCACCCGCACCAGACGGATCTTGGTAAATCGCGCTTTCCTGCTGCG
>DOOI01000058.1:13069-13283 GCA_003512825.1 Paracoccaceae bacterium
AAATCCTGATCTTCTGCCGCCAGTGTCTGGCGAATGTCGCCCGTGCTGCCTGCGCGATTTGCATAATTGACCAATGCCGCATCCGCGCCCGGCACGCCCGTATCCTCAAGCCGCTGCGGTTGACCGCCCAAAGCCGCCACAGCGTCGCCCATCGGGTTTGGATCCGTCAGGTTCTTGCCCCCCGGTGTCGGGGCTGGCAGGTCAGTGAAGTTTG
>DOOI01000058.1:13607-13737 GCA_003512825.1 Paracoccaceae bacterium
TTCGTCGGCAACACCAAAAACTCATCCGGCCCGCCAGAAAACGAGCGCAAATCTTTCAGCGTGATATCCCGATCCTTGCCGCAAGCCGCGACCGTCAACACACAAATCAGGATCAAAAAGCGCCGCATCC
>DOOI01000058.1:14070-14412 GCA_003512825.1 Paracoccaceae bacterium
GTGCCCCCATGTTCACAATTGAGGATGTTCTAAACCATCCAGACGGCGAGGTCACGCAGGCTTTTTGCTTCCCGTGAACAACACCAGCCCAAAAGCTCCAATGAAAATCGCAATATCCGCGATATTGAACGCATAAGGGTTTGAAAATCCGCAACACGACATGTTGATGAAATCCGCGACCGCCCCATAGAGCAACCGATCCACCACATTGCCCAGCGCACCGCCCACCAGCAGCCCCGCCGCCAGTTTTCCCATCAAACCCGGCGGATCATTCTTCACCCACCACACCACGGCCACGGCAATCGCCAGCGCCACAGTAATCAGCACCCATCGGGTCACATC
>DOOI01000058.1:14716-15159 GCA_003512825.1 Paracoccaceae bacterium
CCATGTTGCGCGAAAAGGCCAAAGTTGATCCCATAGTTCCACGCCATCCGAAGATTAAGAAAAGGCGGCATCACATCAATCTCGCCCAAGCGGCGTAAATCCATGATGTGAACAACAAGATACTTCACTGCCTGATCCAGCAGAAAAGTCCAAAAACCTGTCCAGAATACCAGTCGCATACCTGCCTTCTCCACGCAGCCCCATCTTTGGCAGGGTCCACTCTCATTTTCTTAGGGGGGCGGGGGCAGCTTTTCCAGCCAAACCAGACGCGAATATAAAGTAGTTCAGCAACCTCCGATAGAAAACGGGGAATAACCTCTGATTGATCCCCGTTTCCCTACATCAATCAGTGGCGGAAATGCCGCATTCCTGTGAAGACCATTGCCAGCCCGGCTGCATCTGCTGCCGCAATCACCTCATCGTCGCGCATCGAACCACCCGGT
>DOOI01000058.1:15489-26685 GCA_003512825.1 Paracoccaceae bacterium
ATCCGCAAACGGGAAAAACGCATCCGACGCCACGACCGACCCTTGCGTCAACGGGGCCGCCAGTCCCAGCGCTTCTGCCATATCCTGCGCCTTGCGCGCTGCAATCCGGCAGCTGTCCACCCGGCTCATCTGGCCGGCGCCCACACCCACTGTCGCTCCGTCGCGCACATAAACGATCGCGTTCGACTTCACATGCTTGGCCACTTTCCACGCAAAAAGCAGATCGTCCATCTCGCGGTCACTTGGTGCGCGCTTGGTCACCACTTTCAAATCCGCCCGCGCGATATGGCCTGCGTCCTTGTCCTGCACCAAAAGCCCGCCAGAAACCTGCCGCACCGTCAGCGCCGCCGCCATCGGGTCGGCCATGGCCCCCGTGATGAGCAAGCGCAGGTTCTTCTTGGCCGCAAACACCGCGCGCGCCGCGTCGTCGGCCTCCGGCGCAATCACCACTTCGGTGAAAATCTGCGAAATCTCTTCTGCTGTCGCCCCATCCAAAGGACGGTTCAGCGCGATGATCCCGCCAAAGGCCGACGTGCGATCACAATCAACCCCCCGCCGATACGCGTCCAACACCGTCGCCCCCGTCGACACACCGCAAGGGTTGGCGTGTTTGATAATCGCGCAAGCGGGCCCATGCGCGAATTCCGACACCAACTCAAATGCCGCATCCGTATCATTGATGTTGTTATAGCTTAGCTCTTTGCCCTGAAGCTGTTTCGCAGTCGCCACGCCGGGGCGCGCCGATCCGTCGGTGTAAAACGCCGCGCGCTGGTGCGGGTTCTCCCCATACCGCAGCCCCTGCGCCAATGCCCCGGCAAAGACCCGGCGGCGTGGGGCTTCTTCACCAATCGCCGCAGCCATCCATGTCGAAACCGCCGCATCATAGGCCCCGGTGCGCGCATAGGCCGTCTGCGCCATCGCGCGCCGAAACGCGAGGCTGGTTTGCCCGCCATTGGCATCCAACTCGGCCAATAGCGCCGCGTAATCTTCCACATCCACCACCGTCGTGACAAAGCCGTGGTTCTTGGCCGCAGCACGGATCATCGCCGGGCCACCGATGTCGATATTCTCGATGCACTCGTCATAGCCTGCGCCTTTGGCCACCGTCTCTTCAAACGGATAAAGATTGACCACCAAAAGATCGATGCCGCCAATTCCATGCGCGTCCATCGCCGCAACATGTTCGGCATTGTCGCGCAGCGCCAACAGCCCGCCATGCACCTTGGGGTGCAGCGTCTTGACCCGTCCGTCCATCATTTCGGGAAAGCCTGTCACTTCGGCCACATCCCGGACTGCCACGCCCGCATCGCGCAGCGCCTTGGCAGATCCCCCAGTCGAAAGAATATCCACGCCCCGCGCGGCCAATGCCTTGCCGAGGTCAATCAACCCGGTTTTGTCAGACACGGAAATTAACGCGCGTTTCAGCGGGTAAAGGTTCGTCATGGTAAGCGGCCCCCGGCTTGGGTTCAAAGATTGAGTTCGTCCGGGGCCACATCTCGAATAGAGATCGGAGTCTCCTGAGCTTTCGACAGCGACCAACGGATGCGGGTCGCATAATCCATCGCGCGCCCGGATAGAACCACCTGTTTGGTGGCACGCGGTCGCAGGCGGCCTTTTTCAAGGTAAACGGACGGCTCCAACGTCATTGTGGCGCTGCCATCGTGGCGAAAAACCCAAAGCTCCCCGGATTTGAGCGCCAAGCCAACCGCAGCCCCCCCCATATCCAGCGTCGCATCCACCTCCGGATGCAGGTGGAACCGCGTCTCAAAGGTCACGCCTTGCAGTTTCGTGTCGGTCATCGCGCGATCAAACCGTTCCTGATCGGCGTCCTCCAGCGCGATCAACAGATCTTCCCCCGCCAATCCACGCCCGTCGAAACTCAAATCGAGAATCCGTGCATGGGTCAGGCCATGTGACGCGACCCAGCCGTCATGCCCTCCCTCAAACCGCATACCGTCGGGCGCCTGTGCAATCTGGATCGGCACCGCTTTTGGCGCATCCACCAACCAATCCGTTTTTGCACCTTGCCCCAACCGCGCCGACGACACTCCCGTCAGGCAAAGCGTCGAATGCGAGGGGGTCGCCCGCCCCGCTTGCCGCCATTCCGGGCCAAACGCCACACCAGATCCACAAGACACAATCATTGGCCGCCGCCCGGACGTCACTTCAAACGCCAATGTCGAGGCATGGGCCGATGCCGATGCCTTGCCTTGCGGTGGGCGCGCCGCATCAATGATCACCGAGGTGCGCCCCGCCGATAGCCGCGCATAGCCCATCGACAGCCCATCCGGGCTGCGCCCCTTCACATCCGAAGCCGCCAGCGCCGTATCCAGCCGCCCTTCCACCCCCCGGCCCCCACCGTGAAACCGCGCCAAACCACCATCCGCGTGGCGCAGGGTCCGCAACGTCGGTGCAATCCGGTCAATCGCGGCAATCAACGCATCGGGCGGGCGATGCCCTGTCTCACGCAAAATCGCCGACGCCCAAGTCAAAAGCGTAAACACCTCCAGCAACTCTTCCGGGTTGCGCGTCGGAATTCCACCGTCCTCATCCACCTGTGCCGCGCATTCCTTGGCCAAAGCCGCTATCGCAGGCCCCGCCATCGCCTCCATCCCCTGCAATGACAGACCCGCATAGATCAGCCCGGTCAGCGCCTCGAACCGCGGCAACCCCGGCGACGCCGCCGCCCAGCGCCGCGCCAGATAATGCGCCTGTGTCGAGAGACAGCGATAAAATGCCTCCGTCGCTGGCTTGTCCTGCCCCCGCAGCAACATCAGCGCATGCGTGATCCACCGCAGCACCCGCCGCCCGGTCAGATCCGGCGTCCAGCCGGGCCCCTTGCCCTTGCAATACCGCGCGATCCACTCCGCCGTCCACGCTTGCGCCGCAGCGCGCGTGCCCGCATCGTTTACCGCCGCCAAATCATCGAGCCATTGAAACCCATGCATCTCGGCCGCATAGCGCGCATCAGGCACCGGCACGTCCCAGATCACCGCGCCGGGCGCTTCGACCAAATTTCCTGCAAACAGGAAATTCCCCGCCATCAACTGTCGCCCGCGCGCGAAAAGCCCTACCCCGCGAGGCTCCGGCTGGCTGACGAATCCCTTGGCCGCAGGTCGCCGCGCTGCCAATCGCACTGCGAAACGATCCTTCCACATCGGCCCTATGGCCGCCTCACTGATGACCCTCTGGCTTGGGTTTTGCGTCATGGCCTGCCTTTGCCGCGTGAAACTCCCCGGGCGCGCCCCGGCGTTCTTGAGGCCGAGTGTATCGCTCCCCCCGCCCAGTGTCACCGCTAGATTGCGTCCGCCACAGCGCCTCTCCTCAAAGAGGCAGAGCACCGCCAGCGCGCGTCAGCCGCGCCATGTAAAACCCATCCATGCCCCCCTGATCGGGCCAATAGTCTGGCCGGGTGCGAATCCCGCCTTCTTCGGTGCGCCACGCCTCAGGTACCCCGGCCAATTCCACAGCCTCCACGCGCAAATCCGCGTGACGCGCCAACGCCGCCTGCACCTGCGCCTCACCTTCCTGCGGCAAAAGCGAACAAGTGCAATACACCAGCCGCCCACCGGGGCCGAGCAACCCCAGCGCGTGATCAAGCATCCGCGCCTGCAATTCCACCAATTCCGTCACCGCCGCCGCATCACGCACATAGGGCAAATCAGGATGACGGCGCAGCGTGCCCGTCGCCGAACAAGGCGCATCAAGCAAAATCGCATCATAGCGCCCCTGATGGTCCAGCGCGTCCCCCACCACCAATTCCGCCGTCAATCCGACCCGCGCCAGATTATCACGCAGCCGCGTCATGCGCCGCTGGGATAAATCAAGCGCCACCACCTGCGCGCCGCTCGCTGCCAATTGCATCGTCTTGCCGCCCGGCGCCGCGCACAGGTCCAACACCCGCTCCCCCGGTTGCGCCGCCAATAGCCGCGCGGGCAAAGCCGCCGCTGCATCCTGCACCCAAAACGCCCCCTCTGCGAACCCAGCCAATGCCGACACCTGCGCCCCGGCCGCCAATCGCACAGTCCCCGTCGGCAACAAATCTCCCGCCAATGCCTGCGCCAATGCGGCCGCATCGCCCTTCGCCGTCAGATCAAGCGATGGCACCTCTTCAAAGCGCGCCTCCATCGCCCGCACCGCAGGCGTGCCCCAAGACGCCAACAAAGGCTGGCGCAGCCACGCAGGTAAACGCGCGCCCGGTGCGGTGTCCCAGCGCTCTTGCCCCTCACCCGCCACCCGGCGCAACACCGCATTCACCATTCCCTTGAGCACTTGGCCGCGCTTGCTCGCGCCCACCAGATTGACCGCGTCATTCACCACCCCATGCGCCTCGCCACCGGAACACAGCTCCACCGTGGCCAGCCGCAGCACATTCATCGCCCGCAAGGGCGGCGCCTTTTTCAAATAGGGTTCCAGCACATAATCGGCCTTGTCCAAGTGGCGCAGCGTATCCACCGCCAGCCGCTGTGCACGCGCCCGGTCTCCCGGAGAAAGCCCGTCCAGTGTCTCCTCCGACAACATCCGCCCTTCGCCCAAAACGGCCTCAAGCAATCGAAGCGCGGCGGCGCGGGGGGTCTCTTTGGCTGACATGACTTGCTCCTTTGGATCAGCGGCGTATATCAAGGCACGGGTCCGAAAGGAAAGCCGTCAGCGCGGCCCCCCGGCGCCCCGTCGCGAAAGGAGTCCCATGACCAAGCCTCTCGATCCCCCTCAAGACGCCCCGCGCGATCTTCCTCCCGCCGCACAGCGCGCGCTTGCCGAGGCCGAAGAACGCCGCCGCCAAGCCAAGGATCTGGCCCTGCCCACCGAATTGGGGGGCCGCAATGGCCCCGAGCCCATCCGCTATGGCGATTGGGAGAAAAAAGGCATCGCTATCGATTTCTGATCTTCGCAGGCCCTTACAGCATGCGGATCACATCCTTATCCACCGCCAGCATATAGCCGCGCCGCGCGATATTCTTGACCAGCAATTCACTGACCATCTGATTGCCCAGCGTGTCGCGCAGGCGCTTGATACGCGTCGCTCCCGCCGCCTCGTCACAATCCACGGCATTCCGGCCTGAAATCACGCTCTCGATCTGTGCGCCCGAGAGCACGTCATCATCCATGCGCGCCTCCGCCAGCACCGCCAGCGTCTCCATCGCCGCATCGGTCAGCTTGAACCCCATATTATTGAGATAAACCGTGTTCTCCTCGCGACTGATATATAGCGACGACACCTGAATGCCCGAGTTTTCAATCTGCTGTAGCCGCCGATTGAGCGCCACCAACATCACCAAAAACGCCAGTGCCGCCACCAACAGCCCCGTGGCAAATAACATCAGCACGAAAATCACCAACCGATACGAGGCCAGCACCTCCGAAAAAGCCGTGCCAGACCCTGCAAGGATCTCCAGCAGCTTGATTTCCGCGCCTCCTGTCAAATCGGCGTTTTCCACAAAAAGCTGCTCAACCCGTGCATTGAACGCATTGGCGTCGGGCAGCGTCAGCAACAAGAGCGCCCCCGTCACTGCCAAAACAGCCACGATACCCGCAATGCCATAGGCCACGATCCGACTGCCGGATCGACGCGCCGTCGCCACTTCAGAAACGGAGGAAGAACTGTCCAGCATCAGCCTTGCGCGCCTCCAATCCGGTTTCATCAAAGACCGACAGGACGGTCAACAAGGTCCAGCCCGCCGCCGCCAACCGGGGCGCGGCCTCTGCTGCCGCCGCTGCGGGGGCACATTGGCCACTCAGCTGCACCACACCATAGTGCAACCGCAAGGGACTGTCTTGTTTGGCTTTGTAATCAGCATAGCACGCCGCTTCTGCAGCAGCCGGCAAGACACCGAAAGCAAGCATCAGAGCGAGGGCGAAAGGGCGGGGGGAAAGGATATGTGTCATGATGGCGCCACGATGCGCGCACCGTCCTTGATATTCAATAACCTTAAGCGCGAAACGCGTCTTGCGGGGCCTGCTATCCGATAACAATCCGGCGTTATTGCCTGTCGAAAGCTCTCGGCCCCAAGTTGATCCCATCACAGCCCGGTCACGTTGACGAGGGCCTCATGCAAAAGGATCATCACCATGCACCGCACCTTTATCGCTTCTGTTCTGGCCGCTGCCCTCGCCATCACAGGCCTCTCCTCTGCCCCGGCACAAGCGGGTGACAAAGATCTCGCTCGCTTCATTATGGGGGTTGCCGCCATCGGCGTGATTGCCGCCGCTGTGAACGACGCAAACCGTCAGGAACGCCGTCACGACGGTCGCGAAGTGAGCCGTCACGCTCCCGCCCCCGTGGTCATCGCTCCCGAGCGCAACCACCACAAGCCTCACCTCCAGCCCCGCCCGCTCCCCGAGCGCGCCCGTGCTGCCGTGCTCCCCGGCCAGTGCCTGCGCCAAGTGGCCGACCGTCGCGGCACCCGCAACGTCTTTGTCGCTGGCTGCCTCGAGCGTAACGATGTGCGGATTTCCCGCCTGCCTCAGCGCTGCGAACTCAGCGTCGTTGGTCAGCGCGGCTATGAGCGCTCTGCCTTCGACGCAGGCTGCCTTGCCAACCACGGCTATCGCACCGCGCGCCGCTGATCCACTCCCCCGCTAACCCCCAAAGGCCGGAGCCCCCGCTCCGGCCTTTTCCTTTTCCGTTGCACCCTCACCCCGCCCCATGTCATCCCTCCGCCATGAGCCCTGATTTCTCCCACGAACTGGCCCTCCAAGCCCAAGGTTTCGCCCGCATCGCCGGTGTCGATGAAGTGGGGCGCGGTCCCCTTGCCGGCCCTGTGATGGCCTGTGCCGTCGTCCTTGATCCCGCCCATATCCCCGAAGGCCTCAACGATTCCAAAGCCCTCACCGCAAAACGCCGCGAAGCGCTGACCGCTGAGATTCTCCGCACCGCCGAAGTCTCCATCGCCGAAGCCTCCGTGGCCGAGATCGACACACTCAATATCCTGCGCGCGTCCCACCTCGCCATGGTCCGCGCCCTCCAAGGCCTCTCGCGCCTGCCCGACATGGCCCTGATTGATGGCAACCTGCTGCCGCGCGACATGCCCTCCCCCGGTCGCACCCTGATCAAGGGCGACGCGCTTTCTCTCTCGATTGCCGCAGCCTCCATTGTGGCCAAAACAACACGCGACACCCTCATGATGGATTTGGCGCAACAGTTCCCGGGCTACGGCTGGGAGAAGAACGCCGGCTACCCTTCACCAGCGCATAAACAAGCGCTCCTAGATTTGGGGGTTACCCCGCATCATAGACGTTCCTTCAAACCCATCCACAATATCTTGTATCAAGCAAAAACTATAAGTGACTGATTCAAAAAAGAATTTGACCGCGAATCATGTTTGAATCATCTTTGCCCTAACCACAGAGCGCACGACAGAGGCGCCGGGCAAGAGGCAGAGAATGACAAAGATGACCAAAATCCAGAGCGCGAATGCGCTCCCACTCAACACGATTCTTGATGGTGATTGCATCGAGCGGATGAACAGCCTGCCCGCAGGCTCCATCGACCTGATCTTCGCAGATCCCCCCTATAACCTCCAGCTCAAGGGCGATCTTCACCGCCCCGACAACTCCAAAGTCGACGCTGTTGACGACCACTGGGACCAGTTCTCCAGCTTTGCCGTCTACGATAAATTCACCCGCGAATGGCTGGCCGCCGCCCGCCGCCTGCTCAAACCCGATGGGGCAATCTGGGTGATCGGCTCCTATCACAACATCTTCCGCGTTGGCGCCGCCATGCAAGATGCAGGGTTCTGGATGCTCAACGATGTGGTCTGGCGCAAATCGAACCCCATGCCAAACTTCCGCGGCAAGCGCTTCACCAATGCTCATGAGACGATGATCTGGGCCTCGAAATCCGAAGGCGCGAAATACACCTTCAATTACGAAGCCCTCAAGGCGCTGAACGAAGGCGTGCAAATGCGCTCCGATTGGGTGCTGCCGATCTGCACGGGCCACGAGCGCCTCAAAGATGAAAACGGCGACAAAGCCCATCCAACGCAAAAGCCCGAATCTCTTCTGCACCGCGTGCTCATCGCCTCCACAAAACCCGGCGATGTGGTGCTCGACCCTTTCTTCGGCACAGGCACCACTGGCGCCGTCGCCAAGATGCTGGGCCGCGATTTCATCGGCATCGAGCGCGAAGAGAGCTACCGCAAGGTTGCCACCGCGCGCATCAATGCCGTGCGGAAATTTGACTCAACTGCACTGCAAACCACCACAGGCAAACGCGCCGAACCGCGCATTCCCTTCGGCCAATTGGTCGAGCGTGGCATGTTGCGCCCCGGCGAAGTGCTGACCTCGATCAACGGCAAAGCGGCCAAGGTGCGCGCTGACGGCAGCCTTGTGGCCGACGGCATCAACGGCTCGATCCACCAAGTCGGCGCCGCTCTCGAAGGCGCGCCCTCCTGCAATGGCTGGACCTACTGGTGCTTCCGCCGCGATGGCAAAACCGTGCCAATCGACGTGCTGCGCCAGCAGCTTCGCGCCGAGCTCGAGCACTAGGACATCCACGAAATTATCCGAACACCGCCGGGCGCATCGGGCCTGACTTCCGATGTGCCCACCTCACCTGCCCCGCCCGCATCAAACCGGGTGGGGGTTTTTCGTTTCAGGCCCGCCCCGCCTGCGCGGACAGCATCAAGGGCGAAACACCGATACTTTGTAATGCTGCGGCCCATTTGGCGTCATCTTCCACCGCAAACAGCAACGCTTCCGAGCTTTCCGCTGTCAGCCAGCCATTGTCGGCAATCTCGCTTTCCAACTGGCCTTCGCCCCATCCGGCATAGCCAAGCGTGATCAACGCACGTTGTGGCCCCATGCCCAAAGCCATCGCTTCCAGAATATCACGCGTCGCCGTCATGCCCAACTGATCGGGCAAATATAACGTGCTCTTGCCAGCCCGATAATCGGCCGAGTGCAACACAAATCCCCGCCCGGTTTCCACAGGCCCGCCAAAATGCACCACCAAATCCGGCGCATGTGGTCCGGGTGGCAGGTTGATCTTGCGAAGCACCTCCGCCAAACGCAAATCGCGCAACGGCTTGTTGATGATCAATCCCATCGCCCCGTCTTGCGAGTGCGAACAAATATACACCACCGACCCATCAAACCGTGGGTCGCCCATGCCGGGCATCGCAATCAGCACTTTGCCTGTGAGGTCCATCTGAACTCCTTTACCCCTAATCTGATGCGCGCCCCCCACCCCGGCAAGGGCAGTTTCACCGATGAACACGCTTTCGCGAGAGCGATGCAATATCTCTTCCGCTGCGCTGCGTTGTGCCGCATCTAACAGTTATGAAAACGTCATATCGCTTCTCCACCGCTCTTCTCGCCCTTTGGGTTGGTCTGCCGCTGCCGCTCGCGGCCAGCGAAACCGAGGTCGTCAACCTGACCCTTGTGCCCGGATGGCAAGCCGAGGATGGCACCCATGTCGCAGGCCTCGCCATCGCGCTGGCACCGGGGTGGAAAACCTATTGGCGCAGTCCCGGCGATTCGGGCATCCCGCCATTGGTGGATTTTTCCCGCTCCACCAATCTCGCAAAAGGCACGCTGGAATTTCCTGCGCCCACCACTTTCGACATCAATGGCATGACCTCGGTCGGCTATACTTCCGATGTCATCTTTCCGCTGCTGCTTACTCCGGAAGTCGCCGACAGCCCCATGCATGTCGAAGCCCATGTGATGCTTGGCGTCTGCAAGGATATCTGCGTGCCCTTCGAGATTACTGTCGCGGCTGACCTGCTGGCGGGTATCCCTTACGAAGGCACGTCTGCCTCCGAGCTGCGCGACGCCCTCACTGCACGCCCCACCCCCTCGGATGCCGCGCTGACCTGCCAAACCGAAATGACCGCCTCCGGCCAGACCCTCACCACCCATCTCACCCTGCCCGCCTCGGATGCCGCCGAGTTTGCCATCATCGAACTGGCGGACCGCGAGATTTGGGTCAGCGAAGCCCAGACCACACGCCAAGGCGATGCGCTCACTGTTTCGGTCAGCCTTGAACATGTCGGCGGGCATGGCTTCACCTTCGACCCCGCCACTTTGCGCCTCACCCTGCTCACCGGCCCCACTGCGCTCGACCTGACAGGCTGCGACTAACCGCGCGCAGCGGTGCGCGTTAACCTTTTGATGTCATGACGCGGGCCAGACGTCGGCCATACGCAAATCATACCTGTTGCATGGCAGGGTTTTGGGTGCGGTTAACACCTTGCGAAATAGGGGGCTTTCTGACATATGGCGCGAGTCCGGGCGATGTCTGCCCCGTGCGATTCCCGCCTTCTTCGGGCGGAAAGATCGGCGGATGCGGCGACAAAGCCGGGCGTCAAAGATAGGACGACCTGAACTCTGGCAGGCTTATCAATATGATAGGAACCTGATCGAAGGCCAAGAGCTCTCGGGACGCGCGCAACTTCACGGGAAAAACCGTGAGCAACATAGGAGAGATCAGATGAACCTGATCGCACAGATCGAGGCGGAACAAATCGCCGCGCTCGGTAAAGAAATTCCGGACTTCAAGCCCGGCGACACCATCCGCGTCGGCTTCAAAGTCACCGAAGGCACCCGCTCCCGCGTCCAGATGTACGAAGGCGTTTGCATCAGCCGCAAGCACGGTTCCGGCATCGCCGGCTCGTTCACGGTTCGCAAAATTTCCTTCGGCGAAGGCGTCGAACGTGTGTTCCCGCTCTACTCGACGAACATCGACTCGATCACCGTCGTGCGTCGTGGCCGTGTGCGCCGCGCCAAACTCTACTACCTCCGCTCGCGTCGCGGCAAATCTGCCCGTATCGCGGAAGTCACCAACTACAAGCCGAAATCCGGCGGCGAAGCGTAAGGAGAGGACCGATGAGAAAAGGTATTCACCCCGACTATCACTTCATCGAAGTGAAAATGACCGATGGCACCTCCTTTCAGGTCCGCTCGACCTGGGGCAAAGAAGGCGACACGCTCGCCCTCGACATCGACCCCACCGTGCACCCGGCCTGGACCGGTGGCGGCGCGCGCCTGATGGATGCAGGCGGCCGTGTGTCGAAGTTCAAAAACAAGTATGCCGGTCTCGGCTTCTGAATTTATCAGAAAAATCAACAAGAACGCCGCTCTTAGGGGCGGCGTTTTCTTTTGGCGCATTGGCACGACAGCGGTAACTTCCCTTGATCGAATGCGCGCGATACGGTAGCCGAACGGAACGCCGTTGAGTGGGGAATGAGTGACAGG
>DOOI01000086.1 GCA_003512825.1 Paracoccaceae bacterium
GATTCCAGGGTCGCCCACCACTTCCCCCTTTTGGGAAGTCTGCGGCAACCGACGTAACTCTATAAAATTTAAGGCGTTATGCGGCGGTCTTGGGCTTTGCCTCGGCAGAGACTTGCGTGCACTGCACGGCATTTTCCTCCGAAGGAATGGCGAAATTATACCATTGTCCAAGCGGGGCCTATGCCCGGCGCAGATGTCGGCCTATAATCGCGGCGGAAATCGGGAAATGAGCAGTCAATGATGGCGAAAGAAGCCAAAGGCGCAATCAAGGGTGCGGCACGCGCGACAGCCGCGTTCAATATTATGATCGTCGGCCAACATGGGCGGCTGATGTATGAATGCTTGCTATTCTTGGCCTCTTTGCGCGCTTCAGCGCCGGGATTTGCCGGACGGGTCTTTGTGGCCATGCCCGAAACAGGGCCGCTTTGGCGGCAAGACCCTACGATCCGCAATGAAGATGTGTTGGCGTTGATCGCTGAATTGGGTGGCGAGATTTTGCCATTTACCTCGCGCCACTTCGGGGCAGGCTACCCCTATGGAAACAAGATCGAAGCGCTGATGGCGCTGCCGAAGGGCCAGAATTTTGTGTTTTTCGACACAGATACTCTCATTTTGGATGAATTGGCCTTGGTGCCTTTTGATTTCGACCGCCCCGGTGCCAGTCTGAAAGTAGAGGGCACTTGGCCGCAACTGGAGCTCTACGGGCCAGGGTATGGTGCGATTTGGCAGTCCCTTTACACCCGTTTCGGTTTGAACTTTGAAGCCTCGCTGGATCTGAGCCAGCCCGATGAGTTCTGGCGGCGGTATCTGTATTTTAATGCTGGCGTGTTTTGGTTTCGCTGCCCGCATGAATTTGGCCAAAGGTTTCTGGACTATGCCTTGGCGATCCTCACCGATCCGCCGCAGGAATTGGTGCTGCAAAGCTTGGACCCTTGGCTTGATCAGGTGGCCTTGCCCTTGGTGATCCATTCCTTCGGTGGCGGTCGCAATGTGGTTCCCCCAGGTCTGTTGGATGGGCAGGTGACGTGCCATTGGCGCACGCTGCCGCTGCTTTATGCACGCGAATCAGAATCCGTTGTCGAACTTCTGGAGGAAATCTCTGCGCCGAACCGGATGAAAAAGGTTCTCAAGACCTATGAGCCGATCAAGAAACTGGTCTATCAGGGCAAAGGCAAGAAAGTGCGCGCGATGTTTGATCAAGCCGCCCTGCCCCGCCGCGAACAGGCCATTCGCAACCAGATCAAAAACGCAGGGCTTTGGATGCGCTGATGCCTGCGCGGCACCCGGTTACGCTTTCGTGAGAAATCCGCCATAAGGTGCCGACACAGCGAATCTAAGAGGGTGCCATGCACGATATCCGCGCCATCCGCGAAAATCCCGCCGCTTTTGACGCGGCTTTGGCCCGTCGTGGCCTGCCAGCCATGTCGGCAAATATCTTGGCGCTCGACGAGACCCGGCGCGCGCGAATTCATGCCGCAGAAACGGCGCAGGCCGAGCAAAACAAGGCCTCGAAAGAAGTCGGCGCGGCCAAGGCCAAAGGGGATGAGGCCGAATTTGAACGGCTGCGTGCGCTGGTGGCGGAAAAGAAGGCCGAGGTTGCACGTCAATCGGCCGAAGCCGCGCAGCAGGATGCCGCCCTTACAGAAGCGTTGGAGGTTATTCCGAACCTGCCGCTCGACGTGGTGCCAGATGGCGCTGACGAGTCTGATAACGTCGAAGTGCGCCGCTGGGGCACGCCGCACACCTTCGATTTCAAGCCCGTCGAGCATTTCGACATCGCAGGCGTGGCCAAGGGGCTCGATTTGGCGATGGGCGCAAAACTTTCGGGCGCGCGGTTCATGGTGTTGAAAGGCGGCGTGGCGCGCATTCACCGGGCACTCGCGCAGTTCATGATCGACACCCATACCACCGAGCACGGCCTCACCGAATGCTGGACTCCCGTTTTGGTCAAGCCAGAAGCCATGTATGGCACAGGCAACCTGCCCAAGTTTGCAGAAGATAGCTATGAAACCACGAATGGTTGGTGGCTTATCCCCACGTCTGAAGTAACGCTGACGAATTTCGCCGCAGGCGAGGTGATGGAAGCGGCTGACCTTCCCGTGCGGATGACGGCCCATACCCATTGCTTCCGATCGGAAGCAGGTTCGGCAGGCAAAGATACCACCGGCATTCTGCGCCAGCACCAATTCGAGAAAGTCGAGATGGTCACGCTGTGCCGCCCCGAAGAGGCGCTTGCCGAACATGACCGGATGACAGCCTGCGCGCAGGCTATCCTTGAGAAATTGGAGTTGCCCTATCGCACCGTCGTGCTTTGCACCGGGGACATGGGATTTGGTTCGCAGAAAACGCATGACATCGAAGTTTGGCTGCCCGGTCAAAATACCTATCGCGAGATTTCAAGCTGCTCCACCTGTGGCAGCTTCCAAGCGCGTCGCATGAATGCGCGCTATCGCCCCGAAGCGGGCGCGAAGCCCGAGTATCTGGCCTCGCTGAATGGTTCGGGTCTGGCGGTGGGGCGGTGCCTGATCGCGGTGCTGGAAAACGGCCAGCAGGCGGATGGTTCGGTGCAACTGCCCAAGGCGCTACACCCATGGCTTGGCGGCAAGACTGTGCTTTTGGCAGATGGCACACTGGCCTGATCTGGCCCTGCCCCCCATGAAACCACCGACGGGCCCCTTGGGGCCCGTTCGCGTTTAAGGCGATCTTTTCAACCCGTGTTCAAAACATGAAAAAACCCCCGGGAGAGGTAAGATCCCAGGGGCTCTGCCCATCAACCTTTCGGTCGATGTCAGCAATCACTGAGCGATTGTGCCTGCAGCTTTAGCAGCAGCCAGCTCTTCAGCGGAAACTTCGCCGTTTGCGTCGGTGTCGACGGCTTTGAAGGCTTCTTCGGTAAGATCAGCGTAAGCTGCGACCATTTTGTCCATCGAGAAAGAGCCATTGCCATCGGTGTCAGCAACGACGGTTTCGGCGAATGCCTGAACGCCAGAGAACGCGAGGACGGTGCTCAGGATCAGAACAGACTTTTTCATGTTTTATAACTCCACAAATGGCTTTCAAGCCACTGAAAAAAGGGCGATATTGCCCTCGAGCGGATGTCTGGTAGAGCCGTAAAAAAGCGCAAGGGGCGTCGTGAGAACGGCGCGATTGCATCGGCAAACCTTCGCCGATCAGACCTGTGAAAATGCGGTTTCGCGCCGATTTTGATCTGCGGGAAAGGCCACAAGGCATTGGCGGGCCTCATCCCAGAGTTTGAGGCGAAATGCGCGCAGCGCTTGCCTCCATCCGATCCGGATCATTGGCCGTTCTTGGCCAAGATCGAAGTGACAACGACGCAGATTGTAGAGGGGGATTCGCGGGTTGAAGTGGTGCAAGTCATGGTAGGCGATGTTGCCTGTGCCCAAATCCCAGAGCCAGCCAAGATTGAGTGCCGAGGAGCCTTGCAGCGCCGCAACGCGTGGATCGAGGTCGGGGCGGCGCCCCCCACCAAATCTCCTCAAAGTTGTGTTGCAGATAGACTTGGAAGACCCCCAGAATGCCCGCTGTCAGCGACGTGCCAAACCAAATCCAAAGCCCCAGTTCCCCCGCAACA
>DOOI01000041.1:0-11923 GCA_003512825.1 Paracoccaceae bacterium
TGGTTTGCCAACAATGTTGGAGCGGCCAATCACAACGGCATTTTTGCCTGCAAGCGACCCCAAATGTTCGCGCAGCATCATCAGGCAGCCCAAGGGCGTGCAGGGCACCATGGATTTTTGGCCCGTTGCGAGCAGACCGACGTTGGAGATGTGGAAGCCGTCAACGTCCTTCGCAGGATTGATGGCGTTGATCACCAGGTCTTCGTTGAGGTGTTTGGGCAACGGCAGCTGCACGAGGATGCCGTGCACAGCGGGGTCGTTATTGAGCTGGTCGATCAGGGCTAGCAGCTCGGCCTCGGGCGTGTCGGGGCTGAGTTTGTGCTCATAGCTGTTCATGCCCACTTCAACGGTTTGTTTGCCTTTGGAGCGCACATAGACTTGGCTGGCAGGGTCTTCCCCTACAAGGACGACAGCGAGGCCGGGGGTGACGCCGTGATCGGCTTTGAGGCGGGCCACGTGTTCGGCAACTTGGCCACGCACTTTGGCGGCGAAGGCTTTGCCGTCGATGATGGTTGCGCTCATTGGAGTTCTCCTCGCCAGCCCAAAGGAGCTGAAAATGTTGTGCCGCGCAGGGGGATGGGCGCGGCTATGGCAGGTTTGATGTCAGGGGTGAACGGGGCACCCGAAGGCACCCCGCCACGTTTTGCTGTTTAGAACAGGCCCTCGACGAATCCTTCGTCGTTGAGGCGGATCACCTCGGCAGAAGGCACGCGGGGCAGACCGGGCATTGTCATGATCTCGCCGCAGATGACCACGACGAAGCCAGCGCCTGCCGAGAGGCGGACTTCACGGACGGGCACCGAGTGACCGGTGGGGGCGCCACGCAGGTTCGGATCGGTCGAGAAGCTGTATTGGGTTTTGGCCATACAGACAGGGAGATGGCCATATCCCGCGGCTTCCCATGCTTTGAGTTGGTCGCGAATGGACTTGTCCGCGAGCACTTCGTCTGCGTGGTAGATGCGCTTGGCGACGGTTTCGATCTTTTGGAAGAGCGACATTTCATCGGGATAAATCGGCGCGAAGTTGGCTGCGCCAGACTCGGCCATTTGCACGACTTTATGCGCCAGATCTTCGATCCCGGCGGAGCCTTGTGCCCAATGCTTGCACAAGATTGCCTCGGCACCTTGCTGGGCGACATAGGCTTTGACTGCTTCGACTTCGGCATCGGTATCTGAATAGAAGTGGTTGATCGCGACGACGACAGGAACGCCGAAGGATTTGACGTTGGAGATGTGGCGGCCAAGGTTGGGGCAGCCCTTCTTGACCGCGTCAACATTTTCTCCACCAAGATCAGCTTTGGCCACGCCGCCATTCATCTTCATCGCGCGCACCGTGGCCACGATGACCGCTGCCGCGGGCATGAGGCCTGCTTTGCGGCACTTGATATCAAAGAATTTTTCCGCGCCGAGATCTGCGCCGAAGCCTGCTTCGGTGACAACATATTCACCGAGTTTCAGTGCGGTTTGCGTGGCGATGACCGAGTTACAGCCATGCGCGATATTGGCAAACGGGCCGCCGTGCACGAAGGCGGGGTTATTTTCCAGCGTCTGCACGAGGTTTGGTTGCATCGCGTCTTTCAGCAGGACGGTCATTGCACCGTCGGCCTTGATGTCGCGGCAATAGATCGGGGTCTTGTCGCGGCGATAGGCCACCACGATGTCGCCCAGACGCTTTTGCAGGTCGGTGAGATCTTTGGACAGGCACAAGATCGCCATGACTTCGGAGGCCACAGTGATGTCAAAACCCGTCTGACGCGGGAAGCCGTTGGAGACGCCGCCGAGCGAGGTGACGATGTCGCGCAGAGCGCGGTCGTTCATGTCCATGACGCGACGCCACACAACGCGGCGCTCGTCGATTTGCAGCTCATTGCCCCAATAGATGTGGTTGTCGATCATCGCCGAGAGCAGGTTATGCGCCGAGGTGATGGCGTGGAAATCACCCGTGAAATGGAGGTTCATTTCCTCCATTGGCACGACTTGTGCCATGCCGCCGCCTGCCGCGCCGCCCTTCATGCCGAAGTTCGGGCCAAGCGAGGCTTCGCGGATGCAGATCACGGCCTTTTTGCCGATGCGGTTGAGGCCGTCACCCAAGCCCACGGTTGTGGTGGTTTTGCCTTCGCCTGCGGGTGTCGGGTTGATGGCAGTCACGAGGATCAGCTTGCCATCTTTCTTGCCTTGCAGCGAGGAGATGAAATCTTGGGAGACCTTCGCCTTGTCATGGCCGTAGGGCAGAAGATGCTCTGCTGGGATACCCAATTTGTTGCCTATCTCCATGATCGGCTTTTTTTTCGCTTCGCGCGCGATCTCGATGTCGGTCTTAAAGGCCATGGCCGGGGTTCCTCTCTCGCTCCCTGCAACCCCAAACGCGTGCTTGGGTGCTGAAGGGAGTGATAACGTGCTTTAGCGACGATCCAAGGTCGCGAATCCGACATTTCCGACGCGGGATGCGGCGGTATGCTGTAAAGGGTTTCGCATCGGAAATCGACTAAGCGGAGAGGAAACGAAAGAAAGGCCTGTTTTGGAAGGCACCCCTTGGTTCAGCCGCGCCACTTTCGTTGCGCCGGAATGAAGAGGGTCAATGCATCGTTCAGGTGCAGCGCACCTTCGCGCTCGACCCAAGCGGTGAGGCCTCGCCGCCCCTTGGCGGCCGCGGGATAGGCGCGGCCAAGGCCGGGGTGTTCGGCTTCTATTACGCGGCCAGTCCAAGCGCAGGGAAGGTTTTCCATATCAATCGCGAGTGTCGCCCCCGAGGGGGCTTGCAGGCGGCTGCCGGGCGGCAAATGCTTGAGGTCGGGCAGACCTGTTACGATCATGGACGCGCCAACCCATTCGGGTGCAAGCGCCGCGATGCCTAAAGCAGCCGCCGTTTCGGCCAGTTCTTCGGTAGAGAGCACCGTCACTTGGCGTGTATTGCGAATTGGCGTGCCGCGTGGATGAAGCGCTGTAACGCGCGCGCACGACGGGCGAATGGCCCCGCCATGGCATTCCCCCTCAAAGCCATCGAACCTGGCCTGAACGGATGCAAGCGGGGTCGCGCGCAGGTTGGCGGCGCGATCGGGCACGATTCCAAGCCATGAGATGCGCGCGTCCAGCGCGACACGTTTGAGCACAGCCATCAGAACCACCCGCGCCATTTGAACCAGAGATAAGGAAGCAAGCCCGAGACGACCATGGCCGCGAGCGCGGCAGGGTAGCCCCAAGGCTGCGCCAATTCCGGCATGGATGCGAAGTTCATGCCGTAGATCGTACCGACCAACGTCGGGGGCAGGAAGACCACTGCGACGACCGAGAAGAATTTAATAATGTCGTTTTGCTCGAGGTTGACCAGACCTAGGGTTGCGTCGAGCAAAAATGCCGTGCGGCCAGACATGCTGGACGCGTGCTCGGTCAAGGAGCGAATATCTGCAACAAGTGTAAGGGCTTGGTCCTTGTTCTCTTGCGATATGCCATGACGCCCAGGGAATTGGGCGAGGTGGCCGGAAATGCGATCCAATGACGCAAGGCTGTCGCGGATTTGGGCGTTCAACTCGCCGCGCTGACCGATGCGGCCGATGACAAACCGCAGCGCGCCGGGCCTTTTACGCACCCCACCGGACGCGGCAAAGACTTCGGTGGCGATTGAATCCAGTGCCTTGCCTTCGCGCTCGATCACGTCTGCGAGGCGGTCGACCACAGCTTCGAGAAGCGCGAGGAGGAGCGAGAGCGGATCTGTGATCCCGGCCCGCGAGCGCGCGGCTTGAACAAGGAAGCTCTTGAACGCGGAGGGGGTATGGTAGCGGATCGTTACGAGCCGTTCTGGATGCAGCACGAAGGTGACAGGCGCAAGCAATGGACGCTCGGTTTCGCTGCCTGACAGGAGGCTGGCGGTCAGAAGAAGCGCCGGGCCATCGGCATAGATACGGCTTGAGCTTTCAATTTCGGCCATGTCTTCGCGGGTGGGCAAATCGACCTTGAGGAGGTCTTCGAGGCTGGCTTCTTCGGTGTTTGAGGGGTGGTCAAGGTCAGTCCAAAGCACAGGACCAATCGCCGGGGTCAGAAGACCCTCATGGATGGCATAATCAGCGCGCATTGATCAAACCGTCAGTGTGAAAAAGAGGCGGCGGAAGGGGAAAAGCACAGAGCCATTCGCGGATTTGGGATAGGCGTGATCCATGACGGTCTCGTAGGCGGCGATGAGATGGGCCTGCTCGGCGGGATCAAGGACATTGAGCACAGGGCGGGCAAAGGTGGCTTCGGTAAAGCGGCGCACGGGATGGCCGTCTGTAGGCTCAAGCACTTGATAATAGTCGGTTTCCCAAAGTGACAACGTGCCCAAAGGGGCGAGCAGGCGGTGATATTCGACGGGGGTCAGCACAGCCGGACCAGAGGCGGGATCATAGCGGCCGGGGAAATGTTCGGCCATCAAGCTAAGCCAGACCCGGTGCGAGGGGGCGTTGTTTTGGTGGGGCACCTGCACCGCAAGCGTGCCACCTTTGGCCAAGCTGGCGGCAAGGCGCGGCAGGAGGGTGTCATGCCCTGCCAGCCAATGCAGGGCAGCATTTGAAAAGATCAAGGCGGGCGGCTTGGTAGGGGCCCATTGCGCGATGTCAGCTTCGCAGAGCGTGGTGTAGGCGGCGGTGGCTTGGGCTTCGTCGAGCATGGCCGGGCTGGCATCAACGCCATGCAGGGGGCGACCAAGCCTCGCGAGGGGGTCGCCCATAACGCCCGAGCCGCATCCAAGATCTATAACATCCCCGTCGGGCAAGCGCGTGACCGCATGGAGCAGATCCAGAGCAGGGCGCAAACGCTGACCCCGGAACCTATGGTAGGTCCCGGGGTTCCAGTCATTTTGAGGCGTTGTGGCGCTCACGTTGGTTCTGGCTCCATGCCACCTTTGCGGCGCGGTTTGGCCTTGGTCTTGGGCACAGCCGTAATCGAGGGCTGGCCCGAGGCATCGTCATCGGCTTTTTCGTCCGGGCCGGGCTGGGGCGGTTCGCCGCGCATCACACGCTTGATCTCTTCGCCCGTCAGCGTTTCGTATTCCAGAAGGCCCTGTGCCAGACGTTCCCATTCCGCGTTCTTGTCGGTGAGGATTTTCTTGGCGTTGATGTAGGCCTCATCGATAAAGCGCTTCACTTCGCTTTCGATGGTTTCCTTGGTGTTGGCGGAGACCGAGAACCCTGCGGTGTTGCCTTGGTAGCCATCATGCGCTTCGGCGTAATCGATATTGCCCACCTTGTCGGACATGCCCCAGCGCAAAACCATGGCACGGGCCAAAGCAGAGGCTTGCTGGATGTCGCCTGCCGGGCCATTCGACACGTTGTCTTCGCCATATTTCAGAACTTCGGCCGCTTTTCCGGCCATCGTCATCGCGAGTTTCTGCTCGCATTCCGACCGATGCCAGTTGAGGCGATCGATTTCCGGAAGCGAAACCACCATGCCAAGTGCGCCACCGCGTGGAATGATCGTGGCTTTGTAGACAGGATCACATTTCGGCAGAGCAATACCGACGACGGCGTGGCCTGCTTCGTGATAGGCGGTCTTTTCTTTTTGATCGGCGGTGAGGACCATGGAGCGGCGTTCGGCCCCCATCATCACCTTGTCTTTGGCATTCTCAAAATCTTCCATCATCACGGCGCGGCGGCCTGCACGCGCGGCCGTAAGCGCCGCCTCGTTCACGAGGTTAGCCAAGTCCGCCCCAGAGAACCCCGGCGTGCCCCGCGCGATGATCCGCATATCGGCATCTGGCGAGAGGGGAACTTTGCGCGCATGAACCGAAAGGATTTTCTCACGGCCTTTGATGTCTGGGTTCGGCACGGTGACCTGACGGTCGAAACGACCGGGACGCAAAAGCGCGGGGTCGAGCACGTCGCGGCGGTTGGTGGCGGCGATGATTATGACGCCTTCGTTGGCCTCGAAGCCATCCATTTCGACAAGAAGCTGGTTCAAGGTCTGCTCGCGCTCGTCATTGCCGCCGCCATAGCCTTGGCCACGGGCGCGACCGACGGCGTCGATCTCGTCGATGAAAACGATGCAGGGCGCATTTTTCTTGGCTTGCTCAAACATGTCACGGACGCGGCTTGCACCCACACCGACAAACATTTCCACAAAATCCGATCCGGAGATGGTGAAGAACGGCACGCCAGCTTCGCCTGCGATGGCGCGGGCAAGAAGGGTTTTACCAGTGCCGGGCGGACCAACGAGCAGCGCGCCTTTTGGAATTTTTCCGCCCAAGCGGGAGAATTTCTGTGGATTGCGGAGGAACTCGACGATTTCCTCCAGCTCTTCCTTGGCTTCGTCGATACCTGCAACGTCATCGAATGTGACGCGGCCTTGCTTTTCGGTGAGCAATTTAGCCCGCGACTTGCCAAAGCCCATCGCACCGCCTTTGCCGCCCCCCTGCATCCGGTTCATGAAATAAACCCAGACGCCAATGAGCAGAAGGAAGGGCAACAAAGACAGAATGAACGTCTGAAAGCCCGACTGCTGCTGGCTCTCGGCGGCAACTTGAACACCTTCGTTGATCAAGAGATCGGTCACCGATGCGTCCGAGGGCACGATGGTGGTGTAATCTTTCCCGTCGGTGCCCCGGAAGGTGACACGCTCGCCGTCGACTGTGGCGCGGCTGACTTTCTCTTCCTTTACCGAACGGATGAAATCAGAATAGCTGACTTCGCGGCTGTTCATCGTGGAGCCTTGGCCATCAAACTGGCTGAAAAGCGCGATCACCAGTAGAAAAACGATGACCCAGAAGGCGATGTTACGTGCGTTGCCCAAGAAGGTTCTCCTGCGTCGAATGAATGGTCCGTCTTTGTGACGGAAACTTGGTGACAAGATAGGCATCGGCGCGGCAGGTTCAATGCGGATCGTCCTTGCGGGCGGTATTCCGCGACAATCAGACCCGTTACGGCCCAGTTTTTTGCATCAGCACGTCGTGCAAAGTCCATAAACGCCCCTTTGGGGTGAGGCGCAGCCCGTCATCGGGGCCGAACCCGATGGCGGAGCATGCAACGAGTCGCTCACCTTGCCAGAGGGCGGGCAGGCTGCGGGCGGCGCGATAAGAAGGTGCGGAGGCAGGTTTTTCGCCCGCCTGCACCCAGCCATCATGACCCAGCGCCCGAATTTCGCTTTCTGGCAGGGTTTCGTGCCAATGGACCGACCAACGCCCATCCCAGAGCGCGCCCTCTGCAACAGCTGTGCGAAGCGCTGCGACCGCAGCGTATTCGCGAAAAATGCGAATATGTGCGCGCTCGGTGACGGCTTCGCACCCATGCAAGGTGCCCGCGCCACCAGCTAGCAATAGGTCGAGCAAGGCTTCCAAAGGTGCTTCCCGAGGGGGGTAGCCCCCCCCTGCGACATGTTGCAGGCTCGCACTGAGAAGGCGGAGTTGGGTTTCGCGTTCAACACATGCGAATGCGTCACGGGCAAGGAGAAGATCGCCTGTTTGCCTGTCCTCCTGACCTAACGCCTGCCAAACCGCCAAGGTGCGGGCGGCAAGGGCCTGAGAGACGCGCGCCATGCGTTGCGCCGTTTCGGCCAAACGCGTGGCACCAAGCCCGTCTGCCTCAAGGCCTGCAATACGGCTGCGGATCCGGGCGCGTTCATATGTGGGGTCAGTATTGGTAGGATCCTCAACCCAAGGGCCATGCAAGACCTTGAGATAATGCCTCAAATCGGAACGGGAGACATCGAGCAAAGGGCGCACCACGTGATAGGAGGGCGTGCGCCGACCCTTTTCGGGGGGCAATTTTCCCAAGACAGGAGGACTGTTTGTGCGGGGGGTATAGGGCAAGTGGATTTCACGCGACGCGCGCATCGCGGCGAGGCCATCAACACCCGAACCACGCGCAAGGCGCATGAGAAAGGTTTCGGCAACGTCGTCTTGGGTATGCGCCATCAGAACATGGCGCAGATCGCCGCGCCATTGGTCAATGCATTCAAGACGTCCCTGCCGGGCGCGGTCCATCACATTGCCTTTGCCGTTCCAAGACCAGCGCAATTTGGCATGCGGCCAGCCCAGTCGGGCACAGGTCGCGGCAACCATTTCCGCTTCAGCCGCCGCTTCCGGGCGCAGGCCGTGATCTACGGTGCAGACCCAAAGGCGCAACCCCCAAACGCGGGTCCAGTTATGGGCCAAGTATAGCATCGCCATGCTATCGCCCCCGCCGGACACCGCGAGGCCGATGTCGGTGGGAAAGTCGGGCCCCAAGAGGCGCCCCATTGAAGCCGCGAAGCGGGCGTCAAGGCTGGGCTCTTCGGTTGTCGGATTGTCGGTCACTGACAACCGATCCGAGCGCGCGCCTCCTCGGCCTTCAGAACCGCAGGCGCAGTCGGAAAGCGCGAGCCAACTTCGGTAAGCGTGACGCAGGCTTCGTTCGTTTGGCCTAATTGGCCAAGCATATTGCCCAGCGCATAGAGCGCATCAGGGGCAAGTGGACCTTCTGGCGCGGCAGAAAAGGCATCGAGATAGGCCCGCGCTGATCCAGTGCGATCTGTCACCGCTTCGAGTGCTGTGCCCCGTTTGAGATGGGCTTCTGCGGTCAATGGGCTGCCCGGGTAGGCCTCAAGGAAGGTCGCAAACTGGTTCGCGGCGCCCTGAAAGTCACCTGAGGCGAGCGCCTCCGACGCTCGCCCGAAGTCTGTTTTCTCGCCTACGGCCAATTCCGGCCCGGACGAAGGGGGGGCCGTGGTGCTGTCAACGACAGGTGCCACCGTAGCGGGGGCTGACCCGCCGCCCAATGTCGAGGTTTGGCCCAGCTTGGAGACGTCGCCGCCTTCCAGTTCAACCAGACGAAACTCGAGGTCGCCGATGCGGTTTGTTCCGTCGGCAACCACGTTGTTGATGCGATTTTCCAACTCTTCGGTGCGCGCGGTGAGGCGCGACATCTGCGCCTCGATGGCATCGACGCGCGACAGGACTGATCCACTCACCGTCCCTGACGTGGGGGCACCCGTGGTGGACAACTCAGTCCGCAATTTTTGCACCTCGACGTTTAGAACGGTCAATTCCTGACGGATATCCGCCAAGGATTGTGCCCGGTCTTGCGCCATGGCCTGCCCTACGCCGCTCAGCGTAAGGACAAGGAGAGACACCGAGAGAAGGACGTGCCGCATTCTGTCTCCGATCAGCCCGAAAGGCCTGCTGCCAGCACGGTTACCGCGCGACGGTTGCGCGAGTAGCACGACTCGTCCGAGCAGACCTCGATCGGGCGCTCTTTGCCGTAAGAGATTGTCTTGAGGCGCGCGGCGGAAACACCTTGCGAAATCAGATAATCTTGCACGGCTTGTGCGCGGCGCGCGCCGAGGGCGAGGTTGTATTCGCGGGTGCCTTGCTCGTCGGCGTGGCCTTCGATGATAGCGGTATAGGCGCCATTGGAGTTAAGCCAATTGGTCTGGCTATCCAAGACGGCTTGCGCCTCGGGGCTTAGAGATGCCTGATCGACTGCGAAGAGAACGCGATCGCCAACGGATTGCTGGAAATAGGCCGCCGAAGTGGGGTCGGAGGCAGACCCCAGACCCGCGCCATTCGCGCCGCCTAGATTGACGTCATTGCCGCCAAATCGGTTTGGGTTGGTACAGGCCGCCAGCCCGAGGGCTGCGGTGAGGAGGAGGCTTTTTGCCAAGAGATTCATGGGATTTTATCCGTTTATTTTGCTGCTCTGTTTCGACTTTACCATACCTGCGTGGCAAAAGGAATCATCTCGCGCCACGCATCACAAACCTGTCACACCCCCCCCCGATCAGGGCTGGAGTGGTGACCATGCGGGATCAGAGGCCCCGCCGCCTGTCGGCACGCGCTTGAGGTTGCGCCCTGAAATATCGACCGAATAAAGGCTCGACTCGCCGCTTGCGCCTTGGGTCTCGCGCGCAAACATCAACACGCGGCCATTTGGAGCCCAAGTTGGGCCTTCGTCGAGGAAGGAGGCGGTCAGCAAGCGCTCTTCGGAGCCATCGGTTCGCATGACGCCAATATGGAAGCGCCCGTTGTTTTGCTTGGTAAAGGCGACAAGGTCACCGCGTGGCGACCAAACGGGCGTGCCATAGCGGCCTTGGCCGAAGGAGATCCGCTTTGGCTCGCCGCCGTTTGCGGGCATGATGTAAAGTTGCTGTGTGCCGGAGCGGTCGCTCTCAAAGACAATCTGACTACCATCGGGACTGAATGATGGTGCGGTTTCAATTGAAGGCGCGTTGGTGAGGCGTTGTGCGCCGCTGCCGCTGATATCCATTCGCCACAAGTCGGTATTGCCGCCTTGGGTGAGCGAAAAGATCACCGTCCGGCCATCGGGACCAAAGCGAGGAGCAAAGGCCATGTCCCCCGGAGGGATCGGCAATTCGCGTTTGCCGACATTGGCCACATCCATCACATAGATGCGGGGAAACCCGGTTTCATAGCTTGTATAAAGGATGCGATCCCCGGTCGGAGAAAAGCGTGGTGCCAGCACCAAGGCATTGGAATCGGTCAGATATTGAACATTCGCGCCATCATAATCCATAATTCCCAAGCGCTTTTTGCGGTCGGCTTTACCGCCCGTTTCAGCGACATGAACCACGCGGCTGTCGAAGTAGCCGCCTTCGCCCGTGATCCGGCTGTAGACCGCATCGGCCACCTTATGTGCGATGCGACGCCAGCCATCCTCGGTGCCTTGGAATTGCAAGCCAGACCCAAGCTCTTGTCCGGCGAACACGTCGTAAAGACGGAATTTGACAGTGAGTTGCCCACCGCCAGCCGTGACCGCGCCGGAAATCAGGGCCTGGGCATTGATCGCTTTCCAATCCGCATATTGAACCGGTGCGCCAAAGCTGGTGATTTGGCTGATAAAGGCCTGTTCGGGGATTTCGCGGAAAAGCCCTGTGCCAGCAAGGTCGGCCGCGACGACGCGGGCGATTTCAGTGGCTAGCCCACCTGCCCCGCTGTTTTCGGCGACAAATTTGGGCACCGCGAAGGGCAATGGCTCAATCACGCCTTCGGTAATTTCAATCCGCAGAGGGCCGTTTTGAGCCAGAGCCGGTGCGGCACCTGCCAATAGAGCCAGAGCGACAGTCAGAGCACGTAGCATCACTTGATCCTCATCTTCTCGGGATTGAATACCATCTCAATCTCACGCCAATGGTCATATTTTTCACGGGGAAGGTTAAAGCCGGAGGCCCCGCAACGGATGATCGCACGTCGGGCTGCCTCGTAGGCCTGCCCAGCGGCGGCATCGCTGCCTCCTTCGAAGCCGAGCATCCGGATGGAACCCGTGTTCGGCTTGCCGTCTTCGTTCATCTCGACAACAACGGTAACAGTCACTCGGAGCGCGTCGGACGAGAGCGCGCCGACGTTCCAGCATTGTTGCACCGCCACACGGAGTGCGTCTTTTTCGCCTGCGGTCATTGGCGGGCCAGAGGCGGCAGCCCCTGTGCCACTGGCGTCTGCGGGCGCAGTCGCGCCAGCGAGCGCTTCGGCCAAGGCGCTATTGACCGCGTCTTGGGCAGCAGGTTTTTCCGTGGGTTTGGCGGCGGCGGTTTCCGCAGGCTTTTCGGCTGGTTTCTCAGTCGGTTTCTCAGTCGGTTTCGCAGCAGCAGGTCGGGTCTTGGGCCGCATGGAAGAGACAGGCGCGGCAGCGGGCTTTTGATCGGCCTCCGTGGCAATCTGCGTTGTGGCCTCTTCGGGCTGGGCGGCGTCTTGCTCTTCGACTGTCTCCGCCTCTGGCGCCTTCTCGGGCGACACGGCCTCTTGGGGGGCTTCGGCGGCTTTGGTGTCAGGTTCGGGCTGGGCCACAGGGATAGGGGCCACGCGGGGCACGGGGCGCGGCACGGGACGATCGGAGGTTTCAGGCGATAGAACCACGGTTTCTTGTGGCGGAGGCGCGATGACCGGCGGCTCGGAGCTGACTTCGGCCTCTTGCGGCTGTGGCAGGGCTTCGGGCGGCGTTTCGGGTAAGGGGGCCTCGGTCTTGGGCGGT
>DOOI01000041.1:12211-17236 GCA_003512825.1 Paracoccaceae bacterium
GGGCAAGGGCTCGGGACGCGGTTCTGGTCGGGGCGGCTCGGGCGCGGTAATGGGCGTTTCAGTGGGCGCTTCGGGAGCAGCAACAGCGTCTGTGACCTTTGGAGCCCCAGCACCTGCGACCATGGCGGCAAATTCCTCGCCGCTGATTACGGCAACTTCGGTTACTTCAAACGGCTCGGGCGCAGGCGCAAAACTGCCGCCTACCAGCACCCAGACAATTAGTCCGAGGTGGCCCGCTCCGGAAATGACGTGGCCCTTGTGCACGTGACGCCCCTCAATTGCCTGCGCCATCAAGGCGCGGCCCGCCCGCATCGGTCACGAGACCGATGTTGGAAAATCCACCCCGATTGAGCGCGCCCATCACTTGCACGACTTGCTCGTAAGGCACTGCCCCATCGGCACGCAGGAACACCCGGTCCCCCTCGCGCTCTGCGGCGATGGCACGGAGGCGGTTCACCAAATCTTCAAGTGGCACTTCGGTGGTCTGGATCATCACCTGCCCCTCGGCTGTGATGGTCACGGCGAGCGGTTCCTCTTGCTCGGATGGCAGGGAGTTCGCAGCCGTCTTGGGAAGCTCTACCGGGACACCGACGGTCATCAGCGGGGCCGCCACCATGAAAATGATCAAGAGAACCAGCATCACGTCCACAAAGGGCGTAACGTTGATTTCGGACATAGGCCGCGCGCCACCAGCACGCGAGCGACGGCGGCGTCCGCCGCCTCCAGCTTTATTCATGACACCCGCGCCCATGGATCAGGAATCCAATTGGCGGCTAAGGATGGTGGCGAATTCATCCGCGAAGCTTTCCCAACCCGCGACGATGCGATCACTATCCGCACTGAGTTTGTTGTAGAAAATCACAGCCGGGATGGCGGCAACAAGGCCCAATGCGGTCGCGAAGAGTGCCTCGGCGATGCCGGGCGCGACAACAGCAAGGTTGGTGTTTTGCTGCTCTGCGATACCGATGAAGGAGTGCATGATACCCCAAACAGTACCAAAAAGACCAACGAAGGGAGCCGTCGATCCGACCGTGGCCAAGACTTGTAATCCGCTTTGCAACAAAGCCGCCTCGCGGGCGATAGCCACGTTCATCGAGCGGTCAATGCGGGCCTGCGCCCCTGCGATGAGCACCCCATCCGTACGGTGCGAGCGCCGCCATTCGATCATGCCCGCCGCGAAAATCCGCTGCGAATGACCTGCCGGCTCGGGGCCTATCTGGTCGAACAACTCGTCAAGGGGCTCTCCTGACCAGAAGGCGCGGTCAAAGGCCTCGGCTTCGGCAGTCGCGCGCCGATAAAGGATGAGTTTTTGCACAATGATCGACCATGCCCAGAAGGACGCGCCCATTAGTGCCACCATGACAAGCTTCACCGTGAAGGTGGCTTGCGCGAAAAGGCCCCACATGGAGAAATCAATCTCCTGCGCGGCCGCAAGGGTCGTTGTATCCATATGCCTGCTCTCTCAACGGCCTGTTTGATCGGCCTGTTGCGATGATTCTACAGCATATGGAAGCCGATTGCCAACACATCCGGGTGATCAGGCCGTGTGTGCGCGCCACTTCGCTTAGAGCGGGTGGCAAAATTGGGCGGAGTTCCGCCGAATCAGCAGGATCTGAGGGGTGAAACACAGCTCAGAGCGCAGCAATGTCGTCAAAAGAACCGTTAGGCGGGAATATCTTTTGGTAGCCTGACCGGGCGACCTTCGAGCGTCATGCAGACCACGGTGACCAAGGCGCGAAAAAGTTCGGTATCGCCACGGGTCACGCGCTGCCCCATGATCATGCGGGCAGCACCAAGGCTCTCGACCCATGTCTCTACAATGAGTTGGTCGTCGAGGCGGGCGGGGGCGATATAATCGGCCTCAACGCGACGGACGGCAAATACGATGCCGTCAACATCCTTCATGCGATTTTGATCTAGACCGATCTCTCGCACCCATTCGCTACGGCCGCGCTCAATATAGCGGAGATAGTTCGCGTAGTAGACGATGCCCGCCATATCCGTGTCTTCATAATAGACCCGCAGGGGCAGTTGAAAGACGCGGGGGGCATCATCGGACTGGCTCATGAAAACATCCTCTCTGAGCGCAGTCTAGCTTGTCTTACAAAGGGGTGCGAGGGGATTAAACCGGGCGTGGCAGACGCGCAAAGAGGCGCATGGCATGGCTCGCATCCTGCGCGGTGACCGGGAGGGTGCGGTCATAGGCTGCGCGGATAACATCACCAATTTCTGGGCGCAGGATAACGTGGCCATCAACTTCGCCTAACGCAGAGCGGTCAGCGAAGGCGCGGTCAGACCATAGAAGGATGGCTTGAACTGCTTGATTGAGGGCCAGAACGTCGGCGGAAACGGCCTCGAGGTGGCGATCCATCCGAATGAAAACGAAACAAGCCTTGATACCACCATCTGGATCGAAGCGGAAAACCCGGTATTGATTGGCCTCTGCGGCCTGCAATTTTGTGCAAAGCGCCGCAAGATCAGGAACAAGGCGATCGAGATTTGGCACCTCGGGCAGTTCGGCCCAGTTGCGGAAGATAAAAACCATGAGGTTGGCCCCCAGTTCGGGGTCTGTTTCCGCCATTTTGTGGCCCGCGAGTGCGACAACGGCTTCGATGGCGCCTTTGACAACGGAAAGCGTGGCCTCCTCGACACCAAAAACGACTGGCACGATCGGACGCCCCCACCGCGCGCAGAGATATTGGCCATCTGCGCGCGTAAAAAGCGCCTCTAGCTGATCTGCGGTCATGCGGTGCCCTCAAACAATGTGGTTTTCTGGCCGGGTGCTTAGCGGCCTAACGTGCAGGCAACAAGAGCGCGGCTAGTCGAAGAGGCCGCCCGGCCCCTTTGGCACGGGTTTGCCAAGGTGCGTCCACGCGGCTTGGGTCAGCATACGGCCGCGGGGGGTGCGCTGAATGAGGCCTTGCTGCAAGAGGAAAGGCTCGATGACTTCTTCAATGGCGTCGCGACTTTCTGAGAGCGCGGCAGAGAGGGTTTCCACCCCCACAGGGCCACCCTGATAAGCATCTGCAATCAAGGTGAGATAACGGCGGTCAGCACCATCGAGACCGAGGTTATCGACGCCCAACCGGGTGAGCGCGTGATCTGCAAGTGCTTGCGTCACGCGGCCGTCGCCCTCGATCAGCGCAAAATCCACCACGCGGCGCAACAGCCTGCCGGCGATCCGGGGCGTGCCACGCGCGCGGCGTGCAATTTCGCGCGCGCCGCCCTCATCTGACGGTGCACCGAGCAGACGGGCGTTGCGGGTAACAATCTCGAAAAGTTCGGCATCGGTGTAGAATTGCAGGCGCGTGGGAATGCCGAAGCGATCGCGCAGAGGTGTGGTGAGCAGGCCCATGCGAGTGGTGGCGCCGACAAGGGTAAAGGGCTGAAGATCAATCCGCACGGTGCGCGCGGCGGGGCCTTCGCCGATCACCAGATCCAGCGCGAAATCCTCCATCGCCGGGTAAAGCACCTCTTCGACTGCCGGGTTAAGGCGGTGGATTTCGTCGATAAAGAGCACATCGCGCGGTTCGAGATTGGTCAGGATGGCAGCAAGATCGCCCGCCTTGGCCAAGACGGGCCCCGAGGTCATGCGAAATCCGACCCCTAATTCGCGCGCCATGATTTGCGCCAGCGTGGTTTTTCCCAAGCCCGGAGGACCATGAAACAAGGTGTGGTCCATGGCTTCGCCGCGTTGGCGGGCGGAGGCGATAAACACCTTAAGATTGGCGCGAGCATCGGCTTGACCGATGAATTCGTCCAGCATCTGTGGGCGCAAAGCGCGGTCATTGTCTTCGGCCAATGTTTCGGGGCGCAGGGTCGGATCTGGTTTGGAGGCGGGCGTCACTGTGAGTTATCCCTTTGGAGCCAAGAGTTTAAGCGCAGCGCGGATTAGGGCGGAGGTGTCTGCCTCGGGATCCGTACCCGCCGCTTCGGCCACTGCGGAGGCCGCCTCGGAGGGGGAATATCCAAGATTGGTTAATGCAGAGAGCGCCTCGGCTTGGGAGGCGGCATTGGTGCGGGGCTGGGCGGTGGGTTTTGCACGCGGTTTTGGGGACGGGGTTGGGCTGTCGGCCGTATCGATGACTTCGGAGAGGGCGGATGGGGCGGCACGACCCGCCAGTGCCATCAGACCGGGAGCCTTATCTTTAAGTTCAATAACAACACGTTGCGCGGTTTTCGGACCGATTCCTTTGGCGGCGCGAAACGCGGCGGGGTCGCTTAGGGCTATGGCGCGGCCAACACCTTCGGGACCGAGGGCGCCAAGAATGGACAGGGACGCTTTTGCGCCAATCCCCTGCACCGTCATTAACAATCTGTGCCACTCCTTCTCGAGAAGTGACGGGAAGCCATAAAGCTGGAGGAGATCCTCGCGCACCACGAGGTCGGTGAAGAGGGCCACGGCCTCGCCCGGGCCGGGAAGCGTGGCCAAGGTCCGGTCTGAACAGAAGACGAGATAGCCCACGCCGCGCACATCGATCAGCACATGATCATCCGCACGATAATCGATAATTCCTGATATTTTTCCGATCATTAGCCAGCCCTCGCTTGCGCTTTTCGCACCGCCGCTTCCAGCACGCCGGCGCTGCGCGCATGATGCGCGTGACAGATCGCGATGGCGAGGGCGTCGGCGGCGTCGGGGGAGGTCAGGGGCACACCGGGAAGCTGCATGCGGACCATATGGTCCACCTGTTGCTTGGCGGCATGGCCCACCCCCACCACAGTTTTCTTGACTTGATTCGGTGCATACTCACCCACGGCCAAGCCCGCTTCGGCGGGCGCGAGCACAGCGATTCCCCTTGCTTGGCCAAGTTTCAGAGTTCCGGCCCCATCTTTGTTAACGAATGTATGCTCTACAGCCGCTTGATCGGGCTGATAGAGCCGGATCACATCCTGCAACTGACGAAAGAGCGACAAGAGGCGCAGCGGCAAATCAGTGCCCTCGGAATGGCACACACCATTGGCCACATGGGACAGGCGGCTTCCGTCGACGTCAATCACGCCCCAGCCCATATTCCGCAAACC
>DOOI01000161.1 GCA_003512825.1 Paracoccaceae bacterium
GGGATTTAGGCGCGAATATGGCTGCTGTCGGGGTCATATAGTGGTTTGAGCGAGGCGGTGACGGGCACGCGGCGACCCGCGACGTCGATGGACCATTGCGAGGCCAAGAGCGCTTGGGGGGTTTCGCCCTTGCACGGCACATAGCCCAAGCCCACAGCCCCGCCAAGCCAATGGCCATAGGCCCCAGAGGAGAGGTGGCCCACGATCTTGCCGTCACGCAGGATCGGCTCGTTGTGGTAGAACATCGCCTCTGGGTCTTGGGCGAGGAATTGCACAAGGCGTTTGTCGAGGCCTTGGTCCTTTTTCCGCAAGACGGCGTCGCGCCCGATGAAGGCGGGTTTTTTCAGTGAGACGGCAAAGCCGAGGCCTGCTTCGAGAACGTGGTCTTCGCAGGTGATGTCATGACCGAAGTGGCGGTAGGCCTTTTCGGAGCGCGCGGCATCCATCATATGCATGCCGCCGAGTTTGAGGCCGAGGCTGCGGCCAGCGTCAAAGAGCGTGTCGAAGGCATGGAGGGCCATATCGGCGCCCATGTAGAGCTCCCAGCCCAATTCGCCCACGTAAGAGACGCGGTGCGCGCGGGCGAGGCCCATGCCCAGTTCGATCTCTCGGGCAAGGCCAAAGGGGTGCGTGGCGGTGGAGAAGTCATCGGGGCTGACCAGAGCCATCAGGTCGCGCGCTTTGGGGCCCATGATGGCGAGGGTGCCTTCGGCGGCAGTGATGTCGGTGACGACAACGGCCTGTGTGCCGATGTGGCGTTGCAGGTAGGTTTGATCCGCAAGGCGGGTGGCGGCGGGTGTGACGACGAGAAAGGCGGTTTCGGACAGGCGGGTGACTGTGACGTCGGCTTCGATGCCGCCTTTCGAGTTGAGAAACTGGGTGTAGACGATGCGCCCCGGTTCGACATCCATCTGCGCGCCGCAGACGTGATTGAGGAAGGCGCAGGCATCGCGGCCTTCGACGCGGAGTTTGCCGAAGGAGGACATGTCATACATCACCAGACCGGTGCGGAGGGCGTGCACCTCATCGCGGACATTCTCGAACCAGGATTGCTTGAACCAGCTTGAGTGATAGGAGGTGTCTTGGCCCGGTTTTGCATACCAGTTGGCGCGCTCCCAGCCGGACAATTCGCCAAAGACAGCGCCTTGGGCGGCGAGGCGATCGTGGAAGGGGGTGCGGCGGACGCCACGGGCGGTGGCCTTTTGGCGGTAGGGGAAGTGGTCGGCGTAAAGGAGGCCCAAGGTCTCGGAAACACGCTCTTGCAGGTAGCGGCGGTTGCGTTGGAAGGGTTGGGCGCGGGCCACATCCACGTCGCCCAGATCGAAGGGCTTTTCGCCGTCTTCCATCCATTGCGCCAGTGCCATGCCTGCCCCTCCGGCTGATTGGATGCCGATGGAGTTGAACCCTGCCGCGACCCAGACATTGTCCATGCCGGGGGCTTGGCCCAAGAGATAGGCATTGTCCGGGGTGAAGCTTTCGGGGCCGTTGAAGAATGTGTGGATGCCTGCTTCGCCCAACATGGGCATGCGGTGGATGGCCTTTTCGAGGATTGGTTCGAAATGGTCGAAATCCTCGGGGATCTGGTCGAATTCGAAGCTCTCGGCGATGCCGGCCATGCCCCAGGGTTTGGATTTTGGCTCGAAGGCGCCCAGCATCATCTTGCCTGCGTCTTCTTTGTAATAGGCGCATTCATCGGGGACGCGGAGCACGGGGAGTTGGGTGAGCCCGGCGATGGGTTCCGAGACGATGTAGAAATGCTCGCAGGCATGCAGCGGCACAGTGGTGCCCAACATGACCCCCAGATCGCGGCCCCACATGCCGCCACAGTTGACCACATGATCGCAGGCAATTTCGCCTGCGCTGCCATCTTCGCCCAGCCAGTGCACCGCGGTGATCCTGTGGTCTTTGCGGGTGACTTGGGTGACTTTGGTGCGCTCCGCGACGATCGCCCCGCGCTGGGTGGCGCCTTTGGCCATGGCGCGCGCGATATTACCGGGATCGCCTTGGCCATCGGTGGGCAGCCAGACGCCGCCTGTCACGCCATCAATGTTGAGATGGGCATAGCGGGACTTGATTTCTGCGGGCGAAAGCTCTTCGACAGGCACGCCGAAAGCCCGCGCCATCGCCGCGTTGCGACGCAACTCTTCCAGCCGCTCAGCGGTCAGTGCCGCCGAAATCGAGCCGACTTGGCGAAATCCCGTTGCCATGCCGGTTTCGGCCTCAAGCTCGGTGTAAAGCTTGGCCGAATAATGCGCGAGTTTGGTCATATTCGCTGAGGCGCGGAGTTGACCGATCAGACCTGCGGCATGCCATGTGGTGCCGGAGGTGAGTTGTTTGCGCTCCAGCAAGACGACATCTTTCCAGCCCAGTTTGGTCAGGTGATAGGCGACCGAGCAGCCGACGACGCCGCCTCCGATGATGACGACGCGGGCTTTGGCAGGGAGTTGGGGCATGGCGGGTCTCTTTGGGTTGCGGTGGCCGGGGGCGCTGCCCCCGGACCCCCGGGATATTTGGAGCAAGAAGATAGCGGCGGTGGTCAGACGATCGTGTGGCCTGCGGCCGAGAGACGTTGGGCGAGTTCCGCGATATGTGCGGGGCCGACTTCGCAGCAGCCCCCGACAATCGTGGCACCTTGATCGACCCATGCGAGTGCGAAATCGGCATATTCCGCAGGGCCGAGATCGCGGCGGGCTTCGAGTGCGGCGACAGTGGGCGCATTGGCGAGAAAGCCTGCGCTGATCTTGGTGAAGCCATTGGCATAGGCGCCGTAGGGCAGGCCGAATTGCGCCAAGAGCGGCAAGCCTGCGGCGATGGCCTCGGGGCGCGAGCAATTGAGCAAGAGTGCTGCGGGGCGCAGGCGCTCCAAGAGCGGGGCCAGAGCATGGAGGCTTTCGCCAGAGCGCAGGCGCGTGCCGTCTTCGTCATCGACGGTGAGGGCCAACCATGTGGGGATGTTTGAGGCGAGTGCGGCCCGCAGCGCGCCTTCGGCCTGAGCCAGCCCGGCGACAGTTTCGATCAGCAAGAGATCGACATGGCCCTGCATGCGGGCGATGATTTCGGCATAAAGCGGTGCGGCTTGTGCCGGGTTTGTGGCCAGATCGGGACGGTAGGAGGCACCGATGGGGCCAAGTGAGCCTGCGACGCGGCCTGTGCCATGCGTGCGGCGCGCGGCATTGGCTTCGTTCAGGGCCGTGTCGATCAGGCTTTCGAAGCGATCCTCGATCTCGGCGCGGATCAGCCTGTCGCGGTGCAGCGCATAGGTATTGGCGGTAGCGATGGTGGCTCCGGCGCGGAAATGATCGAGATGGACGGTGCGGACCACTTCGGGGGCTTCCATCATCACCGAGGTGGACCAGAGCGGGGTGGGGGGATGGCCATAGCGGGTGACGATTTCCTGGCCCACCGAGCCGTCGAGAAGGGTGATATCGCTCATGCGCGGATCCTTTCATTGGTGGCGTCCCATGCCGGGCCATCGGGCAAGACGGTGGCCGCGCGGCGTTCGCCATAGATTTCTACTTCAAGAGATGTTCCGGGCACTGCCAGATCTGCATGCAGCATGGCAAGGGCAAGCGACGCGTTGACGCGGTGGCCCCAGTCGCCAGAGGTGGTTTCGCCGACGATTTTGCCGCCAGACCACAGGGTCGACATGTAGGGCGCATCGGCGGCACCTGCGTCGATTTGCAGAGTGACGAAGCGCTTTTTCGGGCCTTGGTCTTTTTCGGCTGCAAGGGCGGCTTTGCCGGGGAATTCCTTGGACCAGTCGATGAAGCGTTCAAGGCCTGATTCGAGCAGCGTGTAGTCCGTGGAGAGATCGCCCTTCCAGGCGCGGTAGGCCTTTTCCACCCGCAGACTGTTGAGCGCCCACATGCCGACGGGGGTGACGCCTGCAAGGTGCAGCGCGTCCCAGATGGCGGGAGCATCGCTGGGGGACATGTGGATTTCCCAGCCCAATTCGCCTGCGAAGGAGACGCGCACGAGTGAGGCGGGGCGGCCCAGAACGGTGACGCCATCTTGCACGGTGAGCCATGGGCGCGAGAGGTCGGCGGTGGTCAGCGGTGCGAGGATGTCGCGGGCGGCAGGGCCTGTGACAATGAGGCATTCGGTTTCGCTGGAGTGGTCGGAGACGGTGATACCCTTGGGGGCGCTGCGCGAGAGCACTTCGCCGTCATGCCATTGTGCGACGCCTGCGGTGATCAGGTCGACTTCGGTGTCGGAGCGGACCATCACGGTCATTTCGGTCAGAACGCGGCCGCGGGCATCGGGGAAGTAGCACAGGCCGATGCGGCCCGGTTTGGGCAGGCGAGAGGCGGTGAGGGCATCGACATGGGCGCGCGCACCGGGGCCGGAGACCTTGAGCCGGGTGAAGCCGGGAATGGCGATCATGCCGCAATTGTCGCGGACGGCGGCGCATTCGGCGGCGACGCGTGGCGCCCATGGACCGTGGCGTTCCCACGTTTGGGTGGCGTCCCATGAGGTGTCATCGCCGGGGGCGGCATACCAGTTGGGGCGTTCCCAGCCGTTATAGGCGCCGAATTGTGCGCCTGCGGATTGAAAGCGGCTGTGCAGCGCGGAGAGGCGGCGGTCTTTGCCCGCAGGCCAGCGCGCATGTGGGAAGTGCATGGCGTATTCGTGGCCGTAGACTTCCATTCCGGTTTCGATGCAGTAGTCGCGATCGGTGTAGTCGGTGTAGCGGCGCGGGTCGCAGGCCCACATGTCCCATTCGGTTTGGCCTTCGATGATCCATTCTGCCAGCACTTTGCCTGCGCCGCCGGATTGGGCGATGCCGAAGGTGAAGACGCAGGCTTCAAAGGCATTGGGCACGCCGGGCATGGGGCCGATCAGCGGCAAGCCATCGGGGGCGTAGGGAATGGGACCGTTGATGACTTTCGACACTCCGGCTTCGCCCAAGAGCGGCACACGCGCCAGTGCGTCTTCGATATACCATTCGAGCCGTTCAAGATCGTCGGGGTAGAGTTGGAAGGAGAAATCTTCCGGCATCGGGTCATTGGGTTGCACCCAATGGGCTTTGCAATTGCGCTCGTAGGGGCCGAGGTTGAAGCCGTTCTTTTCTTGGCGCAGGTAATAGGAGCTGTCGACATCGCGCAGCAAAGGAAGTTTGTGGCCTGCGGCGGCAGACCAGTCGCGGACTTCGGCCACCTCGTCAAACAGCAGATATTGGTGGCTCATCACCATCATGGGCACAGTGCGCCCGCCGTAGGGTTTGAACCATTCGCCGATGCGCTGGGCATAGTAGCCGCCTGCGTTGACGACGAATTCGCAGCGGATATCGCCTTGGTCGGTGTGCACGATCCATTCGCCATTCTCACGGCTGACGCCGGTTGCGGGGCAGAAGCGCAGGATGGTGGCCCCCATTTGGCGGGCCCCTTTGGCGAGGGCTTGGGTCAATTGGGCGGGGTCGATGTCGCCGTCATTGGGGTCATAGAGTGCGCCTGCGAGGTCATGGGTTTCGAGGAAGGGGTATTTGCCCTTGATCTCGTCGACGCCAAGAATGTCGATATCCATGCCCTGATAGCGGCCCATGCCCTTGGCGCGTTGGAATTCCTGCATCCGCTCTTTGGAATGGGCGAGGCGGATCGAGCCGGTGACATGATAGTTCATCGGATAATCCACCTCGGCGGCGAGGCCGCGATAGAGTTCGGTGGAATAGCGCTGCATGTTCATCACCGACCAAGAGGTCGAGAAGGTTGGCACATTGCCTGCGGCGTGCCATGTGGAGCCTGCGGTCAGTTCATTTTTCTCCAAGAGGACGCAATCGCTCCAGCCCGCTTTCGCGAGATGATAAAGCGCGGAGACGCCAACGGCACCGCCACCAATGATGACGACGCGGGCTGTAGAGGGGAAATCGGCCATGGTTCTGGTGTCCTTCAGTCGAGAATAATGCGGGCGGCGAGGCCGCCGAAGATCAGGGCGGAAATGCGGTTCATCACCTGCGCCTGTTTGGTGAGGATGTCGCCAAAGACCCCGGCAAGAGCGCCGTATAGCGCAATGATGACGAAGCCTGTGGTGAGAAAGAGCGTGCCGAGGATCACTGTCTGGTGCCAGATCGGCCCGGCATCTGGGGTGAGAAACTGCGGCAGGAAGGCCATGATGAAGATCGCCACTTTCGGATTGAGCGCATTGGTCAGAAAGCCCTTGCGGATTGCGTGAGAGATCTGGCGCTTGCCGCCTGAATGGCCAGATTTTGGCGCGAGCGGGGGTGTCGTCCATGTCGAAATGGCCAACCACAGCAAATAGGCCGCGCCTGCCCAACGGATCACATCCATCGCATGAGGCACCGCAAGCAGCGCGGCAGAGATGCCCAATGTGGCCAAGCTGATATGAAATGTGGCCCCTAAAGCGACGCCCGCAGAGGCCGCGATCCCGGTGCGCCAGCCCCCCGAGAGGCCGCATGCGATGGCGAACATCACATCTGCGCCCGGTGTGAGGTTGAGAACAATTCCGGCCAGAGCGAAGGCCAGAACTATTGCGGGATCCATTGCAAAGAGGGTGTCGAGCAAAGCGGACATCATGAGGCTCTCAATACACGGGAGGGGCGATGACCCAGATGACCACCGCCGGGACATCATGGGGATTGGCCCAATCATAGGCCTCGCCGCGAATGCGGAAGCTGTCGCCCGGCCCAGCAGAAAACCATTGACCGTCTATTTCCACTTCGAGCCGCCCGGAGACGACATAGCCCACCTCTTGTGTTGGGCGGGCTTGTCGGCTGCCAAGGCGCGCGCCGGGTGCAAAGGTGGAGTGGACCACTTCGAAATCATCGGTGAGATCGGGAGACAGCAATTCTTCGACCAGCCCGGCGGAGCGGCTGCCCAAGGGGCGGCGGGCGCCGGCGCGGACGATATGGCCTTCTTCTTCGACAGGTGCGCGGGCTTTGCCAAAAAGCATCGACAAGGGCACATCCAAGGCCTTGGCCAAGGCGCGCAGATCACCGATCGAGGGTTGGGAAAGGTCGCGCTCGACTTGGCTGACCCAGCCCACCGAGCGCCCGAGGGCTTCGGCCAGAGCTTGCAGCGTCAATCCCCGCGCCCGGCGCAGCGCGCGCAGGTCGGCGCCGAGAGAGGCTGGCGGCTCTTTTGGCAAGAGTTCGGGGCGCATGGGTTGGGCTCGATTCTGGCGTGGCGTGAAATTTCGGCGTTGAATTTCACGATGGCGAGGCGGCATGAAAAATCAAGCGAAATTTTCACAAGTCTTGCGTGGCCGTCTCAGTGACCGTCCCAGTGACTGGCCCAGTGACTGTCTCAGTGACTGTCCCGGTGATGGACGTGGCGCGGACCATGCGCTAAGCGGGGGCAAAAGAGCTTTGGAGATTTCCGATGTCCAGTCATGGCGCGCCTGTTCCGATGTTGTCCCGCAAATGCGGCCCTTTGACAGGGGAGGCGCATGTGCCGGGCGATAAATCGATCAGTCATCGGGCGCTGATTTTGGGGGCGATGGCGGTAGGCGAAACGCGCGTTACCGGGCTGTTGGAAGGTCAGGATGTGCTTGATACGGCCAAGGCTATGCGGGCCTTTGGCGCGCAGGTCGAAAAGCGCGGCGACACATGGTATGTGCAGGGCGTGGGCGTGGGTGGATTTGCCGAGCCGGAAGCGGTGATTGATTGCGGCAATGCCGGCACAGGTGTGCGGCTGATCATGGGGGCAATGGCCACATCGCCGATCACCGCGACCTTTACCGGGGATGCATCGCTTCGCAAGCGACCGATGGGACGGGTGACGGACCCCTTGGCGCTGTTCGGAGCGCGTGCCTTTGGGCGCAGCGGTGGGCGTTTGCCGATGACGATTGTGGGCGCAGCAGACCCGATGCCTGTGCGGTATACGGTGCCTGTGCCTTCGGCTCAGGTGAAATCGGCGGTGCTATTGGCGGGATTGAACGCGCCGGGGCAGACGGTGGTGATCGAGAAGGAAGCAACACGCGATCATACCGAGCGGATGCTGGCGGGATTTGGTGCGGAGATATCCACCGAAGTGACGGATGAGGGCCGCGTGATCACACTCACCGGGCGGCCCGAGTTGGTGCCACAGGTGATTGATGTGCCACGCGATCCGTCCTCGGCAGCATTTCCGGTTTGTGCCGCGCTTATTGTGCCGGGATCGGATGTCTTGGTGCCCAATATCGGGCTGAACCCAACACGGGCGGGGCTGTTTGAGACGCTGCGCGAGATGGGGGCGGATCTGACCTATGAGAACCTGCGTGAAGAGGGCGGCGAGCCTGCGGCGGATCTGCGCGCGCGGTTCTCGCCAAACCTGCGAGGGGTGGAGGTGCCGCCCGAGCGGGCGGCTTCGATGATTGACGAATATCCGGTATTGTCGGTGGTGGCGGCCTTTGCCAAAGGCGCGACAGTGATGCGGGGCGTCAAGGAGCTGCGCGTCAAGGAAAGCGACCGGATTGCCGCGATGGCGGATGGGTTGCGCGCCGCAGGTGTCGCGGTGGAAGATGGGCCAGATTGGTGGATCGTAGAGGGGCTGGGCCATGGCGCGGTGCCCGGCGGGGCGGTGGCGGTGAGCCATCTCGACCATCGGATTGCCATGTCGTTTCTGGTGATGGGCATGGCGTCGGAGGCTCCGATGCAAGTGGATGATGGGGGCCCGATTGCGACGTCTTTCCCGATTTTCGAGGGGCTGATGGCGAGGCTGGGGGCCGAAATCGAGAGGATTTGACCATGCGGTTTACCGTAGCGATTGACGGGCCTGCCGCAGCGGGCAAGGGCACGATTTCCAAGGCTGTCGCGGCGCAGTTTGGCTTCGCGCATCTGGATACGGGGCTCCTTTATCGAGCGGTGGGGGCCAAGGTGGGTGTGGGCGGTGATCCGGTGGCGGTGGCGCGGGCTTTGGTGCCGCAGGATTTGGCGGTGGAGGGGTTGCGGACGCCAGAGGTGGCGCAGGCTGCTTCCAAAGTGGCGGTGATTTCGGAGGTGCGCGCCGCTTTGGTGGCGTTTCAGCGCGATTTTGCCCGGCGCGAGGGCGGTGCGGTGCTGGATGGGCGCGACATTGGCACGGTGATTTGCCCGGAGGCCGAGGTGAAGCTGTACATTACCGCCAGTGCCGAAGTGCGGGCCACGCGGCGGTGGAAGGAATTGTGCGAGACCGGGATCACGCAGGACTATGACGCGGTGCTGGCAGAGGTGCGTGAGCGAGATGCGCGCGATATGGGACGTGCCGATGCGCCGTTGCGCCCGGCACAGGATGCACGCGAGATTGATACGTCAGAGATGAGCATAGAGGCCGCCGTGGCGGCGGCGGTGGCCGCTGTGAGCGCGGCGATGAGCGCGGCGGAGACGGCAACTGCTGCGATGCGTCAGCTTGGTGGCGAGGCATGAGGCTGCGGGCGCGCAAGCTGGGGCGGACAGGGATTGCAGTCTCGCCGATTGGCGTGGGCGCCATGTCATTTGCCGACTTTTACGGGCCAACCACAGAAGAAAACAGTCACGCGATCTTGCATGCTGCGCTTGAGGCGGGGGTGAATTTCATCGACACCTCTGACATTTACGGCATGGGGCGGTCAGAAGAGGCGATTGGTGGGTTTCTGAAGGCTCGACCGGAGGCGCGCGACCAGATGGTGATATGCACCAAAGGGGGCATTGCGCCGGGGCCGCAGGGGCGGGTCTATGACAATAGCGCCGCCTATCTTGAGACTGCGCTGGACGCCTCGTTGCGGCGGTTGGGCGTGGATTGTGTCGCGCTTTACTATGTGCATCGCCGCGAAGAGGCGCGCCCGATTGAAGAGGTGGTGCAAACCTTGCAGGGCTTTGTGAAGAAAGGCAAAATCCGCAGCTACGGGTTTTCGGAAATTGCCCCTTCCAGCCTGCGGCGCGCGGCGGCGCTGGGGGGCGATCTGGCGGCGGTGCAGTCGGAATATTCCTTGGCGACACGCGCGCCGGAATTGGGTCTGGTGCAGGCCTGTGCAGAGTTGCATGTGAGCCTTGTTGCGTTTTCGCCCGTGGGGCGGTCGATGTTGACTGACCATCCGGTGAGCCAAGCCGTGGCGGCGACGCTGCCGTTTTTGGGGCAAAACCCGCGGTTCCAGCCGGAGGCCTATCGCGCCAATCGGGCGCTGAGCGATGGGTTTCGCCGGTTGGCAGCCGAGATGGCTGTGCCGACAGCGGCCTTGGCGATTGCTTGGGCCTTGCATCAAGGCGAGATGATTTTGCCCATCCCCGGCACGCGCTCGGTGCGGCATTTTCAAGAATTGCTCCGGGGCGCGCATTTGACGCTCAGCGCCGAAGATCTGGCGCGGATTGAGGCGGTCTTGCCCAAGGGATGGGCGCATGGTGACCGCTATTCCCCCAGCCAATGGGCCGGGATCGAGCGCTATTGCTGAAGCTGCGGATATGCGGCAGCGGCAGACCTCGCCGGCGCAGAGGCGCCGGCTCAAAGGGCCTCCGGCGGGGATATTTTTCGCAAGAAGACTTCGGGGGGGCGCAGG
>DOOI01000085.1 GCA_003512825.1 Paracoccaceae bacterium
GCGCGACCGGGGGGGGGAGGGGGGGGGGGGGGGGGCCCCCCCCCCCCCCAGCGGGTGGCCGCGTCGATCAACAGGGTTGCCTGAAGCGGCCCGTGCACGACAAGGCCGGGGTAATGTTCGATGCCTGTCGCATAGGGCAGGTCGTAATGGATGCGGTGCGCGTTGAACGTGACAGCAGAGTAGCGAAACAGCAACGGTGCCGACATGGCGATATCCCGGCTGAAGCTGGGGCTTTGCGGAGCAGGGATGGCGCGCGGCGGGCGATAGGATTCGGGGATCTGTAGATAGACGATGTCTTGACGTTCGTGGATGGCCAGACCGCGTGGACCGTGGATTTCATGGGTGACGGTGACAAAGATCATCGGGCCAGAGGCGCCATCTTTCTCTTCGACACTGAGCAGCTTGGATTGGCGGCGGATCGGTTCTCCCACGCGCAGCGGTGCATGAAAGGTGAGCGCCCCCCCGGCCCACATGCGCCGATCCAGCGCAACAGGTGGCAAGAAATCCCCAAGCCGGGTGTGGCCATCGCGGCCCAGATCCTCGGTTGCGGCCAAAGGGGGAAACGCGCACCAGTGCCACAGCTGTGGGAGCGGATCACCCTCGCGGGGCGCCGGACCGCTGCGGCCGGGCAAAGTCGCGTGGATCATCGCTGCTTGCATCGCCGAGACATGCCCGGTGAGTGATGCCGTGCGTCCTTCCCAGCCTTTGAGATTGATCTGGTCCATGGTGCGCCTCCTCCTGACGTGAGAGAAGAAGGCGGGAGATTCTATAATTTTGCAAATGTTTTTAATGGGTTAGCGGGATACTATTGCATACCGTATCGGTATGCGCCCGTATGCGAGCGATGCAGGTTATTGAACACAAAGCGGCATTTGAAATGCTGCAAATGCACTTTGCAGTTGCAGCACCGACAAGATTTTTTGTCGCAGGCAGTCATCAAGCGTCGATTTTTGCGCGGTTTTGCCAAAGAGCATACCAATTCTGGAGCATGAGTGCCGCGAATTCGGGGGACTTATGGCTGATATCCTCTTTGGCGGCGGCGTCTTTGGTGGCGTATCGCGCTTGGGTCAGCACGCCGCGGGTGACGGTATGATCTGGCTGGGCCAATAGCGGGACGCCCGATTTCTGCGAGACATCCATGAGCATCTGCCATGCACGAGCGCGATCAGCGACAGTGGCGAATTCGGCACGGGGGTAATAGGCGAAGAGGCGATTGCGCGCGCTCAGGTCAAGGATGCCCTCGGTGGGATAGGGCGTGGGGATAAACATCACCGGGCGGTGGCGGGCAAAGTCGCGGGCGAACCGCCATGCGCGGACCCGGATCAGGAAATCATAGGCCATTGCCTCTTGCACCGCGCGGGATGGCAGACCTGAGCCACGGGCGAGGTGAATATGCGCGGCAACAAAGTCAGCGGCACCAAGGCGTGCCCCAATAAAGAGGAAGGCATCGAAATCGTCTGGCCCCAATGAAGTGCGGCCAGCGCCATTGACCAAAGAGAGCGCGGGAAGCGCCTCTGGGCCGGGGACAATGCGGCCATTGAGCGACTCGAAGCTCCGAAAGGAGGGGCCGGGCGCACCAAAGAACTCGACCTCGATACCCGGTAACTGCACCAAACCTTCGGTGAGCGCGTGGCGATAGGCCGCCAATGCGCTGTCACCAAAGAGGCAAATGCGCTTAATCTTGCGGGCGGAAGGCATCAAGCATTTCCTCTTCGCAAACCACATCCGACTTGGACAGACCCCGCTTTTTACCGCTGGCCTTTGCGAGTTTTGGCTCAACAAGCGGGAGCGCGGCGCTACGCTTTCCGCCGTTACGGGCAGGAAAGACGCGATCTTGCTCGGCGAAGAAATGGCCCATGACGGTCTTGACGCCAGTGGCCACGACCGACCGCATATTGGGTGCGTAGAACATGCCGCGAAAGACGGGGTGCGTGATAATTTCATAGGACGGGAAATAGTCGACGATCGGGCGTTCTTGCGCGATTTCGCCCGCAACGGCGCGGAGGACAGACTTGGAGTGGCTGGTGGCCGTCAAGACGTGCTGGCCTGACGCGGTTGCCGTGAGGGGCACAGGCGAGACCGTCAGCACCACGCGCAAATTTGCATTGGCCTTTTTGAGCCGATCAATTGCGGCATTGAGCGCGCTGCGGATCTGCGCGAATTTCTGGTTCTCGAATTTATGGCGCGCGGGATCAAAACTGCCTGCCGACGTGCCGAGACAAGCGGCATATTCCATTCCCGTCTGAACATTGACCCAAGATTCAGTCAGTCCCAAGGTGAAGATGAAGATGTCTGCCGTCTCGACGGCGGAGCGCAGAGCCTGAGCGGTGCGGGCACGGGCCGCGCGGCATTCCTCAAGACTGGCAAACCCATCCGGCTCGATACTTGGGCGAAGGGGATCAAAGAAACGCCCCTCCATGTCCTCCCAAAACTCGGGAAAAGCCTCAGCGTTGCCGAAAGCCAGCTCAAGCCATTGGTTGAGCATACGGGCGGTGTAGATATTTCCAGTCCGAAAGGAAAAGATGCCGTAATTATAGCGCTTGGCGGTCTCGGCTTCGAGGAAGGGGGGCGCGGGTTCGGCATCGTGCCAGCCATAGCCATCAGCGGCCAGGGCACGTCCAATATGTTGTGCAAAGCACGAGCCTGCGGTGACAATGCGATGGCTGCGTTTTACGGGAAACTTTGGCTCCCACAGTCCGTGGAGATCAAAGGGGCCCGGCTCGGCGACAGCGCTGCGCCAAAACGCGCTGGCAGGCAGGGTTTCATAGGGATTGCTCATATCAGGCCCGCTCAAAGGTTTTTCACCAGTCTTGAACGAGAGTTGAAGCGCGGTCAATCGCGCGAAAAGATAGCACGCAAAAGCTGTCTCAATCGGAAAAGGGCCGCCCCAGAGAGGAGCGGCCCGAATCGGCTGACAGTTATTCTTGCCGAGAGGCGAGATTACTTCAGGATTTTGGAGACG
>DOOI01000033.1:0-124 GCA_003512825.1 Paracoccaceae bacterium
GGGGTCAAGCCCATCGCGCCCGCAGAGCCAGTGAAACCATTTGGAGCCATAGGCGACATGGCTGACCTCTTCGGCGTAAATGGTCTTGAGAGCCGCAACTGCGCCTGTGTCTTGGGCTTTTTCG
>DOOI01000033.1:411-600 GCA_003512825.1 Paracoccaceae bacterium
AGGTGGTGATCATCATCGGGGTGACATCAAGGCCGCGCGCTTCGAGAACCATGGGCACAACGGCAAGGCGGCCATGCAGATCGCCGACGGTATCAGCGGCGGCGCGCCACATGCCCGCATGAGCGGGAAGCGCGCCATAAAAGCTGCCTTGTTGCTCGAGGCAGTCACAGATCAGGTTGAAATGTTTGG
>DOOI01000033.1:898-1038 GCA_003512825.1 Paracoccaceae bacterium
CACAGATCAGGTTGAAATGTTTGGCTTCTTCGGCACCTGACTTGACCCAGTCATCATAAAAGCCAAGCGGCATGGGAATATGGCCGAAGCGCGCAATGATATCCCAATGCAGGTCTACGGCATTCAGCTCGATATGGGCG
>DOOI01000033.1:1363-4252 GCA_003512825.1 Paracoccaceae bacterium
GCATGAAGAAGCGCGATGCGGCCTTGCGGGGAACCGGGGCGGCGACGGGGCACGTCGTTGGGCGCAAGAAGCTCGGGCTTGTCGGGGCGTGCGGGATTATCGGGGGGCTGGGCGACGCCGACGGGCAGCGGTGTGCCTGCGGCGCGCGCGGCGAACCATGTTTCTGCATGCGCCTTGGCAAGGGCCGTCTTGGCGCGGCCATCAGCCGTGGAGAGCACCTCCACGGCCATTTCAGTCAGGGTCTTGATGGTCATGGGGCCTCGCCAGTGCGCGATGAAGCGCGTTCAAAGTGCTTTGAGCGCTTCGAGCACTTCTTCGGCATGGCCGTCAACCTTCACCTTGGGCCAGACCCGCGCGATGCGGCCGGAGCCGTCGATCAAGAATGTGGTGCGTTCGATGCCCATGTAGGTTTTGCCATACATGCTTTTCTCTTTCCACACGCCATAGGCCTCGCAGGCTTCGGCGGTGTCCGACAGAAGCCCCACGGTGAGGCCGTGTTTTTTGACGAATTTCTCGTGTTTTTGCACGTCATCTTTGGAAATTCCAAAGACATGTGCGCCGCGTGCGGTGAAATCTGCAAGGAGGGCGGAAAAGGCGATGGCCTCTTTGGTGCAGCCCGATGTGTCGTCTTTTGGGTAGAAATAGAGCACGACAGGCGCGGGGCGGAGGGCGGAGAGAGTGACCGCTGTGCCACCGTCGCGAGGAAGGGTGAAATCGGGGGCGATGTCATTTTGGTTGGGCATGTCTGAGCTCCTTGGCTATTGCTTACTGGCATAATAGAGCAGGGTCGGTCAGAATAAAGGTCTGGCGCTTCCCTTCATCGGCGCGAACCCAAGTGGCATGACAGAGCACCCGGACGATATACACCCCGACGCGCCAGAAAGTGACGCGCCGCCGCCCCGACAACCTCGGCCCAAGCGGCCGGGTTGGTGGCGTTGGTTGCGCGCGATCTTGGGATTGGTGGCCATGGTGGGATTTCTGCTGGGCACTGGGCTGTTGTATCTTATCGAGCGGCCATTGGTTTTGCCGGATTGGGCGCGCGAGCGGCTTGAGGCGGCGATTGACGAAACGCTGGGGGGGCGGACGCTGCGCTTTGGCGAAGTGACCTTGGTGGTGCAGGAGGGCTATCGGCCCCGATTGAGGTTGCGCGATGTGGTGTTGAGTGACGCAGGCAGCACGACGCCGCTGGTAACGCTGCGCGAGGTCGAAACCGGGCTGTCGCGCGATGCGTTTTTAGAGGGCAAGTTTCAGCCGCGTTTCGTGCGGCTATCTGGTGGGTATCTGGTGGTGCGGCGCGACGAGAGCGGGGCGTTTCAGCTGGCGCTTGGTGAAGCGCTGACGCCTGTGGGCACCGCGCCGTCGCTGGCGCAGCTTTTGGCCGAGGTCGATGGGCTTTTTGAACGTCCGGAGATGACGCGCTTGGTGCGGTTTGAAGTGGATGGTCTTTCGCTGCGGTTTGAGGACGCGCTGGTGGGGCGGGCGTGGAATGTGGACGGGGGAAGGATTTTGCTGACCCGTGAGGGAGCGGCGGTGAGCCTGCGGGCCGATGCGGCTCTTTTGGGGGGGCAGGATTATGCGACGGTTCTGGAGGTAACGTTTGACACTGAGATTGGGGCGTCAGAGGCCCGGTTTGGCGTAAGTTTCGAGGATGTGGAGGCGGGCGACTTGGCCGCAGAAGTGCCTGCCTTGGCATGGCTCACCGGGTTGCGGGCGCCGATTTCAGGAGCTTTGCGGACCACCAGCAATGACGCGGGCAGTTTTGGCCCACTATCTGGCACCTTGCAGATTGGTGCGGGCGTGTTGCAGCCGCGCGATGATGCGCGCCCGATCCCATTTCGGGGCGCACGGAGTTATTTCACCTATGTGCCAGAGAGCCGAAGCCTGACCTTTGACGAGTTGACCGTGGACAGCTCATGGGTAAGCGGGCGCGCGGAGGGCCAGCTCTACCTAGAGGGAATGGCCAATGGGCAGCCTGAGGCGGTGATTGGTCAGGTGCGCCTTCAGGGTGTCACGGTTAGCGGTGAAGGGCTGTATGACAGCCCGCAAGAGATTGACGAGGTGTTTCTGGACGGGCGTTTGCGCCTTGATCCGTTTGTCTTGACCATCGGGCAATTGGCTGTGCGGGAAGGTGAGGTGCGTGGCGTTGCCTCGGGGCAGATCACAGCAGCGGAGGGCGGTTGGGAAATTGCCTTGGCCGCCGATATTCCCAAGATCAGCTATGAGGCGCTGATGCCGCTCTGGCCACCGATGCTTGCGCCAAAGCCGCGCGAGTGGGTGGAAAAGAATGTGACCGCAGGACAGTTCAGCGGCTTTCATTTCGCGATGCGCGGAGCGGCGGGACAAAAACCGCAAACGGCGCTGAATTTCGCATTCGAAGGCGCTGAGTTTACCACGGTGCGCGGGTTGCCACCTGTGGAGGGGGCACAGGGCGTGGCCAGCCTTGCGGCGCATCGGTTTGCTGTGGAAGCTTTGGCAGGGCAGGTGCGCCCGGCACAGGGCGGCGTGCTGGATATTTCGGGAACGCAATTCGTCATCCCCAATGTCACCGTCAAGGAAGGCCCCGCAGAGGCGCGGGTGCAGGTGGCGGGCACTGTGACGGGGCTTTTGTCGCTGCTCGACACAGCCCCTTTGGAGTTGATGAAAAAGGCCGGGCAGCCCGTGGTTCTGGCTGATGGCCGGGTACAGGGCGAAGCACGATTGGGCTTTGCGCTGCGAAAAGGGCTCAAGGCCGAGGATATTGCGGTGCAAGCCAAGGGCACGCTGAGCGCGGTGCGCTCGTCGGTCTTGGTGCCGGGGCGGGATTTGGCAGCCAGTGCGCTGGATTTCGAAATGGCTGAGAATGTGCTGCGGATTTCGGGGGCTGCGCGTGTGTGGCAGGTGCCGTTTGTT
>DOOI01000037.1:0-1757 GCA_003512825.1 Paracoccaceae bacterium
AATTCAGTGGGGGCACTCCAGGTCGTTGTCGTTTTGGTTGGTCGCACATTTGGAGGCCCTAATCGAGTGCGGGGTGCGTCGTCGGCCTTGGCTCTATTCGCATGAGGCTTTTGGGCGCTGGTCGATGCGCGCCATGCTTACCTTGCTGGTTTCGCAGATTAGACCGATGCCACGTTTTGAGACCAACATCGCGCAGATGCATAGAGACCCATGGGGACGCATGGTTTTGGGGCGGACGGATTTAGGCGGGCTTCTCGCCTGAACCATCGACTGAGTTATAATTCTGGGGAGAGGTGGCAGCCCGTAGGGGAGTCGAACCCCTCTTTCCTGGTTGAAAACCAGATGTCCTAACCGATAGACGAACGGGCCACGCTGGCGTGAGGCGGTGTTTAGAAAAACCAGCGGGGGTCCGCAAGGGGGTAAACAACATTCTTCGCAGATTTTTTCGATGGCTCTGAGCGGGTTGGCGATATGGGATGAGGTTGGGTTGGTCGTTTGGGCGCGCGAATGGATGGGGTTGGGGCGCGAGGGGTTAGCTTTGCGCGGGGGCGGCGTCGTCAAGGCGGAGTTGGACTGTTTGTCGTCCGCCCCATTCGTTGATCTCGATTTTGCCCGCGACATGAAAGCGTGCGCCGTTATGGGCCAGCAGGGCGGGGCCGAGGGGGCCATCCATTGCCCCAAAGGCGATGGCTTCCAGTCGGGTGTTCAAGCCATCCGTGAACGTGACTTTGAGGTGTTTGTCGCTGAGGTTCTTGGCGAAGGAGACGGCGACATCCGGGAAGGCGAAGCGCGGGGCCGGGGCCCCTTGGCCGTAGGGGCCTGCGCGTTCGAGATCTGCGACAAGCTCGGGTGTGGCAGCTTTGGGCATCAGGAGGCCGTCGAGGCGGAGGTCGGCGGGGCCTGTGGAGCCTGCGCCTTGTTTGGCGAGGAGATCAGCCAAGCGGGCCATGGCGGGCTCGAGTTGGTCTCTTGTCAGGCTGAGGCCTGCGGCCATGCGATGCCCCCCCCCTTTGAGCAGCAAGCCCTCGGTGGCGAGGCGTTGGATGGAGGCGCCAAGGTCGACACCTGCGACGGATCGACCTGAGCCTTTGCCTTCGTTCCCATCCAGGCCAATGACGACAGCGGGGCGGTTGGTGGCCTCTTTCAGTCGTGCGGCTACGATCCCGACGACGCCGGGGTGCCAGCCTTCGCCTGCGGCCCAGACCAGCGGGCCATCGAGGCCGCGGGCGGTGGCCTGTGCAAGGGCGGCGTCGCGCACAGCAGTTTCAATGTCACGCCGTTCGGTGTTGAGCGTATCGAGCACTTGTGCGAGGTCGCGGGCTTCTTGTGGATTGGCTGTGGCGAGCAGACGTGCGCCCATGTCAGCTTTGCCGATCCGCCCGCCTGCGTTGACGCGGGGCCCCAAGAGAAAGCCGAGCGCATAGGTGTCGGGGGCACGGTTCATCCGCGCGGCATCGGCTAGGGCGACAATCCCTGGACGCTCGCGGCGCGCCATGACTTTGAGGCCTTGGCGCACCAAAGCGCGATTGACACCAATAAGGGGAGCCACATCGGCAACAGTGGCGAGAGCCACCAGATCGAGAAGCGCCATCAGATCGGGGCCTGTTGCCTCTGCGGCGCGCAGTTGGCGATTGGCTTCCACCAGCATCAGGAAGGTGACAGAGGCCGCACAGAGATGACCGAGCTCGCCGTTTTCGTCTTGGCGGTTGGGGTTGACGCAGGCCAGAGCCGTGGGAAGTGTTTCGCCGCCCAAGTGG
>DOOI01000037.1:2034-8023 GCA_003512825.1 Paracoccaceae bacterium
GCCGTGGGAAGGGTTTCGCCGCCCAAGTGGTGATCGAGAATGATCACATCGCATCCGGCAGCGGCAATGGGGTCATGCGAGAGCGTGCCGCAATCAACGCAGATGATCAGGTCATGAGCTTGGCCCAAAGCCTGCATGGCAGGAACGTTTGGGCCGTAGCCCTCGTCTATTCGGTCAGGAATGTAGAGGGTTGCGTCGCGGCCCATGGTGCGAAGCCACCATAGCAAAAGCGCGGCAGAAGCGCCGCCGTCGACGTCGTAATCCGCAAAGATCGCAATACGTTGTCGGGTCTGCACAGCAAGAAGAAAGCGCTGCGCGGCGCGGTCCATGTCCTTTAGGCGGTGCGGATCGGGGAGGAGGTCGCGCAGTTGCGGCTCGAGGTAGCCTGACGCCTCGTGCGGGGCGACACCTTGGCGAGCGAGCGTGAGGCAGAGGGGCAGGGGTAACGCAGTCTCTTGGCGGATCGCCTCGGCTTGACGCTCAATCTCGGGTGCGGGGCCGACCCAGCGGCGCCCTGTCAGCGATGATGTGACATCAAGAAATCCCATCGCTCAGCCGCGCGCAGCTTTTTCCGCGATCCCGGATGTCGCTTGGCGGCGGGCGAGTTCTGCCATGACATCTGACAGTTCCACATCGCGGGCGCGAAGCATCACGAGCAGGTGGAAAAGCACATCAGCGGCTTCGGAAGTGAGGCGGGCACGGTCGCCTTTGACGGCTTCGATGATGGCTTCTACCGCTTCCTCGCCAAATTTCTCGGCGCATTTTTCCGGGCCTTTGGCGAGGAGTTTCGCGGTCCAGCTTGTGTCTGGGTCGGCGCTGGCGCGGGCAGCAATGATTTGGGCGAGATCGTCGAGCGTCATGCGTCCATCCTCATGGGAATGCCATTCGCGGCCATATGGGCCTTTGCCTCGGCTATGGTGAATTCGCCGAAGTGAAAGATTGAGGCGGCAAGCACAGCAGACGCGCCGCCAAGAGTGACACCCTCAACCAAGTGGTCCAGCGTACCCACGCCGCCAGAGGCAATGACCGGGATATCCACCGCGTCCGAGATGGCGCGCGTGAGAGGCAGGTTATAGCCGCCCTTCGTGCCGTCGCGATCCATTGACGTGAGCAATATTTCGCCCGCGCCTTTTGCGGCAACAAGGCGGGCAAATTCGATGGCGTCGATGCCTGTGGGTTTGCGCCCGCCATGGGTGAAGATTTCCCATTTGCCGGGGCTGACGGTTTTGGCGTCGATGGCGACGACGATACATTGGGAGCCAAAGTGGTCAGCGGCTTCGGCTACGACATCGGGATTGGCAACAGCTGCGGAATTGAAGCTGACTTTATCGGCACCTGCGAGCAGCAGTTTTCGCACATCGCTGGCCGTGCGAACGCCGCCACCGACTGTGAGTGGGACAAAGCATTGTTCAGCCGTGCGCGTGACCACATCGAGCATAACGCCACGATTTTCGTGGGTGGCATGAATGTCGAGAAAGCAAATCTCATCCGCACCTGCGGCGTCATAGGCGCGCGCGGCATCCACCGGGTCACCCGCGTCGCGGAGGTTGAGGAAGTTCACGCCTTTGACCACACGGCCATCGGCCACGTCGAGGCAAGGGATCAGACGGGTTTTCAGCATAGGCGACGTCCTCACTGGCTGTTGTGGGGTCTAGCGTGAACGCAAGGGTTTGGCCAGTCACTGCGGCCAAGGCGAACGGCCTTTGTCAAAGGAAACCTGTTGATGCGGATGATCACGACCAAGACGACGCGTAAGACCGAAGCGGCTGTGACGGGATATCGACAGATGCGCCCAGCGATGCGGTGATGATGAAGGACTGCGCCGTCCTCAAAGGAGGGGCAAGATGCCACGTGCGTCCGGCCATATCTGTCGAGGCGTTTTCACGGATTGCCCAAGGTGCGTTCAGGTGCTGTGTTTCTCACGACGGACCAGCCAACCGATGCCTGCAAGGATCAACAGACCCGGAGTGAGCAGGAAAAGCACCGTGAGGTTCGCAAAGAGAATATCGCGCATTGGATTGACGATAAACGCGATCGAAGGGCGGCAATTGCCCCATGGGCCTTCGAAGCCTCCCTCGCAGGCAAACTCGGCGACAAGAAATACCGCATGAAGGCAGGCATTGAGGAATGGCACGACGCAAAGCCAGCGCAACATGCCGGGCAACACGCGCCAAATGGCTAGGGCGGCAAAAAGCGGCGCGCTCAAAGTGAGGGCGGCGAGCGCGGCATCCAACATCCGGTCAGGCCTTCAATGCCGCAAGCGCCGTCGCGAGATCGATCGCCCCATCGTACAGCGCCCGGCCTGAAATCGCGCCATTCAGCTCTGCGCCACAATCGCGCAATGCAATCAGATCTGCCAGCGAAGACACGCCACCAGAGGCAATGACCGGGATGGAGACCGCCCGCGCCAAGGCGGCGGTTTCGTCAATATTGGGTCCCTGCATCGCGCCATCGCGGTTGATATCTGTGTAGATGATCGCCGCCACGCCAGCATCCTCATAGGATTTGGCGAGATCGGTGGCGGTGACGTTGGTCTCTTCGGCCCAACCTTTGGTCGCGACCATGCCCTTGCGTGCGTCTATGCCCACCGCGACATGGCCGGGAAAGGCGCGGCACGCCTCCCGCACCAAGCTGGGGTTCTCGACTGCCACGGTTCCCAAGATGACGCGGGCCAATCCTTTGGAGAGCCAGCGCTCAATGGTGGCCATGTCACGGATCCCCCACCAGAGTTGCGCGGGCACTTTTGTACGGCGCAAGATCTCTTCAACAGGGGCGGCATTCACCGGCTCGCCTGCAAAGGCCCCGTTCAAGTCGACCAAATGCAGCCAGGTACAGCCCGCCTCTACAAACTCCATCGCCTGCGCGGCGGGATCTTCGTTGAAAACAGTCGCCTGATCCATCGCGCCTTTGTAAAGACGCACGGCCTTGCCGTCTTTGAGGTCGATCGCGGGATAAAGGATCATGGGAGAGCTCCTGAGTTTTGCTCCCCTTAGCCCGCAGACAGGTTGAATGCAAATGACCCATCGTCACCCTTGATTGTGAGAGAGATTCTTTGGCAGGGTAAAGTTGGTATCCAGGGAGGATCGACCAATGAAAAAAGGGATTTTGGCGGCAATTTTCGCCGTGACTGCCGCGACGGCCGCCTTGGCTGATCCAGTCGAGGGCGTATGGAAGACGCAACCTGACGATGGAGCCTATGCCCATGTCAAAATGTCACCCTGCGGTGATGCGATTTGTGGCACCATTGTAAAGACCTTCAATGATGGGGGCGAATACAAATCACCCAATTTGGGCAAGGCGCTTGTACGGGGGATGAAACCCACGTCGAGTGGCAAATACGAGGGAGAAGTCTGGCGACCCTCGAATGACAAAATCTATCTCGGCAAAATCGAGTTGAACGGGGCCACGCTCAAACTTGCCGGCTGCGTTGCGGGCGGGTTGATCTGCTCCAAACAAACCTGGCAGCGGCTGAACTGATCCCTCACAGCTCCGCTTCGGCGAGGACTTGCCGATGCCTCCTGTCACTTGGCTGGAGGCATCTTTCGTTTCATGCTATTCGAACCCCAAAGTGTTCAATTCAGGATTGCGTCATGAAATTTTTTTTCGCCTTGTTTCTTGTCGCAGCCCCTGCTTTTGCTGTCGCCGACCCTGTAGAAGGGGTGTGGAAAACACAGCCTGATCGCAAGGACCTTGTGAGCCATATCCAAGTGTCGCAATGCGGTACCAAAATCTGCGGCACGGTGCTCAAGGCTTTTGACCTTTCGGGCAAGGAAGTAAAAACGCCGAATATCGGAAAACATCTCTTTTGGGATATGGAAGCTGCCGGAGGCGAAAAATACGGCAATGGCGTTGTTCAGGTCGCGTCCCTCAACATGAAGGCACGCGCCACGATGGAGCTGAACGGCAATAATCTGCGCGTCACGGGGTGCAAAGGGCCTGCCTGCTACGGTCAGACGTGGAGCCGCCTGAAGTGACGGCGCGCCCGGCCTTCTGTTCTCTTTGACAAAAATATCCCGGGGGTGAGGCCGGAGGCCGAGGGGGCAGCGCCCCCTGACAGCCTCAGACCAAGCGCGAGGTTTCCACTGCGGCGCGGACAAAGTCGCGGAACAGGGGATGGGGGTCGAAGGGTTTGGATTTCAGTTCCGGGTGAAACTGAACGCCGATAAACCAAGGGTGGTCTTTCCATTCGACGATTTCCGGCAAGCGGCCATCGGGGGACATGCCGGAGAAAGCCAAGCCGCAGGTTTCCAGTTTTTCACGGTAGCGAATGTCGACCTCGTAGCGGTGGCGATGGCGCTCTTCGATTTTGGTGGTTCCATAAACGTCGGCCACTCTTGAGCCGGGTGTCAGCGTCGCATTATAGGCCCCTAAGCGCATGGTGCCGCCCTTGTCATCACCCAGTTTGCGCTCGACTACATGGTTGCCCTGCACCCATTCCTTGAGGTGGTAAACCACGGGTTCAAAACGTTTTTCGCCTTTTTCGTGGTCAAATTCCTCGGAGCCTGCGCGCGCCACGCCTGCAACGTTCCGGGCGGCTTCAATCACCGCCATTTGCATGCCGAGGCAAATACCAAGGTAAGGGATGTTCCGGGTACGGGCGAATTCGGCGGCTTTGATCTTGCCTTCTGTGCCGCGTTCGCCGAAGCCGCCCGGCACGAGGATGGCATGGAAGCCTTCGAGGTGTGGTGCGGCGTCTTCCGTATCAAAGACTTCGGCATCAACCCATGACACATTGACCTTGACGCGATTGGCCATGCCCCCATGCACGAGGGCCTCCTTGATCGATTTATAGGCGTCTTCGAGTTGGGTGTATTTGCCAACGATTGCGATATTTGCCGCGCCATCGACGTTACGGATACGGTCAACGACATCCTCCCATTTCCGCAAATCGGGACGGGGCGCGGGGCTGATCTGGAAGGCGTCCAGCACAGCTTGGTCGAGGCCTTCGCCATGATAGGCCAAGGGGGCTTCGTAGATCGAGGCCAGATCGTAGGCCGGGATGACGGCTTCTTTGCGAACGTTGCAGAAGAGCGCGATTTTCTCGCGTTCCCGCTCGGGGATGGCGTGTTCTGAACGACAGACCAGCACATCGGGGGCAAGACCGATGGATTGCAGCTCCTTGACCGAGTGCTGGGTGGGTTTGGTTTTCAATTCTCCGGACGCGGCGAGGTAGGGCAGAAGGGTGATGTGCATCAAGATGCATTCGCCGCGGGGGCGTTCGTGGATGAATTGGCGGATTGCCTCAAAGAAGGGCAGGCCTTCGATGTCGCCGACTGTGCCGCCGATCTCGCAGAGCATGAAATCCACTTCATCTCCGCCGATGCGGAGGAAGTCTTTGATTTCATTGGTAACATGTGGGACGACTTGGATGGTTTTCCCCAAGTAATCACCGCGGCGCTCTTTTTCGAGCACGTTGGAATAGATCCGGCCTGATGAGATCGAGTCGGTCTTGCGGGCGGCCACCCCGGTGAAGCGCTCGTAATGCCCCAAGTCGAGGTCGGTTTCTGCGCCGTCGTCAGTGACGAAAACTTCGCCATGTTCGAAGGGTGACATCGTGCCGGGATCGACGTTGAGATAGGGATCAAGTTTGCGGAGGCGCACGGAAAAGCCGCGTGCTTGCAGGAGGGCGCCCAAAGCCGCAGAGGCGAGGCCTTTGCCAAGGGAAGAAACCACACCGCCTGTGATGAAGATATAGCGCGCCATTGTGAGGCCTCCCGTTGGTCCGATTCGGTCAAATGAGGCCCGGGCGGTCTTTTAAAAAGACCGCAGTACCACGGGACTCACGACATAGATTATTTTTGCATCCCCCGCAAGATGACCGCAACATGGTGTTGCAGGCGGGGGATGTTCCTCAATGGCTAGTAGGCGCGATTAGTCGGCTTTCGGAGCCTGTGGGCCTGCGTCACCAGACGCCGGGGGCAGCAGATCGCCCTGTGGCACCAGCGGAGCTTCTGTGGCTGGAGCAGGCGTTCCGATCCTGTCGAGCACT
>DOOI01000037.1:8277-9196 GCA_003512825.1 Paracoccaceae bacterium
GTTCCGATCCGGTCGAGCACCGATGCGCCGGCGGATTTTTCTGCTGCCAAGATCGTCAGGGCAATCGATGTGGCAATAAATGCCGCAGCCAAGGCCCATGTGACTTTGCCAAGCGCAGTTGCGGCCGAACGGCCAGACATGGCACCACCGCCACCGCCACCCATCCCAAGGCCGCCGCCTTCAGACCGCTGAAGGAGCACGACGCCGATCAACGACAGCGCCAGCAACAGGTGGATGGTGAGGACGACGTTTTCCATAGGGTCTCTCTACATCTCGACAACGCGGGGTATCTAGACCCGAAGGGGGCGGGCCGCAACCCCTCTCGCGTTTTGCTGGACGGATTGATTGTCGCGGCGCATGATTGTGGCATGTCACACACGCACGCCCCCCCGCCAGACGATCCGCATGAGGCTCATGAACACGAGCCGCATGATCATCACCACCACCACCACCACGATCATGACCATGACCACGCGGTTTTGCCGCCTGAGCCCGCTTTGCGCGTCAAGGCCCTCGAGACATTGCTGACGGAGAAGGGTTTGATCGATCCCGCTGCCTTGGATGAGATCATCGACACCTATCAAAATCGCATTGGGCCACAGAATGGGGCCTTGGTGGTGGCAAAGGCATGGGCCGACCCTGCATTCAAGGCGCGTCTGTTGGCGGATGCGACGGCTGTCGTGGCAGAGTTGGGGTTTTATGGCCGTCAGGGCGAGCACATTACCGCTGTGGAGAATACACAGACGCAGCATAACGTGATCGTTTGCACGCTATGCTCATGTTATCCTTGGCCATTACTAGGGATTCCGCCGGGATGGTATAAATCTGACGCCTATCGGGCGCGGGTGGTCCGCGAGCCGCGTGCGGTCTTGGCAGAGTTTGGGGTGCATCTGTCTGAGGGGCAAAGCGTGCGCGTTTG
>DOOI01000037.1:9453-22872 GCA_003512825.1 Paracoccaceae bacterium
AGGGGCAAAGCGTGCGCGTTTGGGATTCGACGGATGAAATGCGGTATCTGGTGATCCCGATGCGGCCGGACAACACCGAGGGAATGAGCGAGCTGGAGTTGGCGGCACTGGTGACGCGCGATTCGATGGTGGGCACGGGCCTAGTGCGGGGGACGCCATGAGCCGGGTGCATGACATGGGGGGACGGCGGGGGGATGGGCCAGTGCCTTTTGACCCTGATGAGCCCGTTTTCAAAGAGGCATGGCATGCGCGGGCTTTGGCAGTGACCTTGGCTGCGGGCGGACTGGGGCAATGGACGTTGGATACATCTCGTCATGCGCGGGAACTTTTGGGTCCAAAGGATTACACAAGATTTTCCTATTACGAAAAGTGGCTTGCGGCTTTGGCTGATCTTTTGGTGAGCAAGGGCGTTGTGACGCGCGCCGAGTTGGCGGAGGGAAAATCCTCTGAAGTCAGCGCATTGGCGGGGCGTTGTTTGACCGCGGATCGCGTGGCAAATGTTTTGGCACAGGGGGGGCCAACTGAGCGGGAGGCGCGCCAAATGCCCGGTTTTCGAACGGGCGCACGGGTTCGGGCGCGGCGTCCTGCGCGCAATGTGTTGGTCGCGGGAGGTCATACGCGTTTGCCGGGCTACCTCGCCGGAGTTCCCGGCAGGATCTTGGCGTGCCACGGCGCGCATGTCTTGCCTGATGCCAATGCACATGGATTGGGGGAGGCGCCTGAGCCGCTTTATACTGTGGTGTTTCGGGCTGAAGATGTCTGGGGCGTGGCGGAGCGCCCCGGAGATGAAGTGACGGCGGATCTTTGGGAAAGTTATCTGGAGGCTGTCGCATGAGCACTTGCGCGACAGTCCCAATAGAAGCACCACCGTTTTCGGAGCCATGGCACGCACAAGCCTTTGCTTTGACAGTGCATTTGAATGCGCGTGGGGCTTATAGTTGGCCGCAATGGGCGGAGCGGTTTGGTTCGGAACTGGCCACGCGACGCGGGGCGCGTGGCGCTCTGGATGGCGGCGCGGATTATTGGGAGGCATGGCTGGGGGCCTTGGAAGGGCTGCTGGCTGAGCAAGGTTTGGCAGAACCGGGAGCAGTAGAGGCTTTGCGTCATGCTTGGGCGGAGGCCTATTTGCATACGCCTCATGGCGCGCCTGTACGCCTTACCTCAAGGTGAAACGGCACAGACTGCGGCACAAAGGGCGACATCGGCGCGCGGCGATGAATTTCCGGTTTAACACCGCGCGCGGGGCGGCTATATCGACGCGGGTTTGAAACCACATTCCGGAAGGACCGAGGCATATGGCAAACGTAGTCGTCGTGGGCGCTCAATGGGGCGACGAAGGCAAAGGTAAGATCGTGGACTGGCTTAGCGAGCGCTCGGACGTGATCTGCCGCTTTCAGGGCGGTCACAATGCAGGCCATACGCTGGTGATTGATGGCAAGGTCTACAAGTTGAACGCCTTGCCATCGGGTGTGGTGCGGGGCGGCAAATTGTCGGTGATCGGCAATGGTGTGGTCTTGGATCCTTGGCATCTGGTGTCGGAGATCGAAAAGATCCGCGCGCAGGGTGTGGAGATTAATCCTGAAACGCTGATGATTGCGGAAAATACGCCGCTGATCTTGCCGTTTCATGGGGAACTGGACCGGGCGCGGGAAGAAGCAGCGTCTGCAGGCACAAAGATTGGCACGACGGGGCGCGGTATTGGCCCGGCCTATGAAGACAAGGTCGGTCGGCGTTCGGTGCGAGTGGCAGACTTGGCGGACCGGGCAACACTGGAGGCCCGGGTGGACCGGGCGTTGCAACATCATAATCCGCTCCGCAAAGGTTTGGGCATTTCCGAGATCGATCGTGATGCGATCATTGCAAAGCTGGTGGAGATTGCACCGGAAATCTTGAAATATGCGGCCCCAGTCTGGAAGGTGCTGAACGAAAAGCGCAAGGCGGGAAAGCGGATCTTGTTTGAGGGCGCGCAGGGCTCGCTGTTGGACATCGACTTCGGAACCTATCCCTTTGTCACGTCTTCAAACGTGGTGGCCGGACAAGCGGCTGCGGGAACGGGCATGGGGCCGGGGGCCATCGGCTATGTCTTGGGCATTGTGAAAGCCTATACGACCCGTGTCGGGGAAGGCCCGTTTCCAACCGAGCTGAAAGACGCGGATGGTGAAAGACTGGGAACGCGCGGCCATGAGTTTGGCACGGTCACCGGACGCAAGCGTCGGTGCGGGTGGTTTGATGCAGCTTTGGTGCGCCAGACATGCGCGGTTTCCGGGGTGAACGGCATCGCGTTGACCAAACTCGACGTCTTGGACGGGTTTGAGACGCTGAAAATCTGCGTGGGCTATGATCTGGATGGGGCGCGGCTTGATTACCTGCCCACGGCGGCCGATCAGCAAGCGCGGTGCAAGCCAATCTACGAAGAGATCGAAGGCTGGTCGCAATCAACCGAAGGTGCACGCAGCTGGGCCGACTTGCCTGCCGCGGCAATCAAATATGTCCGCCGGATCGAAGAATTGATTGATTGCCCTGTCGCGCTACTTTCCACCTCGCCCGAACGCGATGATACGATCCTCGTTACAGACCCCTTCGCGGATTGATCGGGCAGGAGGAACTTATGGCGTTGACCTACAAAGCTCGCAAGCGCTTGGCCTTGCTTATTCTTGTCATTGGGCTGCCGCTTTATGTTGTTGTGGCCGTCAGTCTGGTGAACTGGCTTGAGCGCCCGCCTATCTGGCTGGAGTTTTTGGTTTATGTCGGATTGGGGTTTCTTTGGGCTTTGCCGTTCCGCCGCATCTTTCGTGGTATTGGTCAGCCCGACCCGGATGAGACACCATAAGTTTGATTTGATCCCTTGGGCTTTAGGGAAGGGGCAGGCAGCCCCTTCCTCATTCTGCCTGAGGGTATTTCCCAAGAAGAAAATCACGCCATGTCAGGGGCGGATGTAGGTATAACCTGCCTCTTGCAGCTCGACGAGGCGCACGACACCCGAGGGAACGACAGTCGCTTCTTCGAGAAGCGCAACCTCTTGGCCTGCTTTGGCATTCATGGCTTTGAGGGTGTTGCCACAGGCGGCAAAGGAAACATTGTCGCTTTCCATGGCCATTGCTTTGATCCGTTCGGCAACAGGGCTTTTGTCTTTTACATACATCATCAGGCCCGGCCCGTAGGCCACGACTTCGACGATCGCTGTATCGCCTTGGGATTCGTAATATTTGGTCAAGTTCTGCACGTTGTTCAGCGCCATATTCAGCACTTGTGGATCATTTTGATCGACATGGACGGCGACGTGATGGGTTTTTCCGTCTGCCAGAGCGGCCAGCGGGGCACAAAGAGCGGCGGCGGTGAGTGCAGCGCTAAGGATGAGATGTTTCATGATGGTGTCCTCCCATAGGTTTGTTTCTATTTTTGCATTTGAATATTTGCATGTGAGGCTTTGTGGGTCATCTGTTTTTTGGCCTTTTGGGAAGCTTTGCGGAGGGCTTGAGAACATTTAGAGAACAAAATAGAATGGGACATGCCGAATCTGCATCTGAATCCGGGCCGTCACCCAATGCCAATGAGCCGACGGGGGCAGGCCAGTTTCGAGCCCGCACCGGGGGTGCGACTGGCTTTGGCGCGGGTGCATGAAATTTGCGGATCTGCTCGAGTGCGGGCAGGGCTGTGGCTGGCCGGGCAAACACAGGGGCCGGTGTTATGGATTTCCATGCTGCATGGTGGGACGGTTTTGAACACCGATGGTTTGGCCGCGCTGATTGCCCCTGGCCGGGTGATTTTTGTCACGGCGGAGCGTGCGGAAGACGCGCTTTGGGCTATGGAAGAAGCGGTGCGCTCAGGACATCTGGGGGCTGTCGTCGCGGAATTCCCAAGCCCACCCGCGATGACCCCGGTGCGGCGCTTGCATCTTGCCGCAGAGGCCACACGCCCTGTGGCACCGCTTGTGCTCATCTTGACGCCTGAAGATGGTGGTGCGCCGGGGGTTGAAAGCCGCTGGCAGATGGAGCCTGCACATGGAAGGGCGACAGGGGTTCCGGCAAGCGGGCTGCGGCCCGATTTACCTTCCGCGGAGCCGCTTTCTTGGTGGTTCGCTTGTTTGCGCGCCCGTGGGCTTGGCTCTCAGCCGCGATATCGTTTGCGATTGTCGCCGGAAGGGCGCGGGATGGTTCTTGTCGAAAATGTCGCTTTTGGCGTGGCGCCGCCTGCAACTGCGCCGTAGCGTTGCATTATGCATCTGTTCTTGTCCTTCGGCTCACTCTTCTTGTCGGTCATCTTGTTGCAAATCTCGATGGGCAGCGTTGGCCCTTTGGATGCGCTCTCGGGGCTTGCGCTGGCGTTTTCCAAGGCTGAAATCGGGCTCTTGGGCTCGGCGCATTTCTTTGGCTTCTTTATTGGTTGCTGGGGGGCGCCGCGCTTGATGGGGAGCGTCGGGCATTCGCGGGCGTTTGCCGCCTTTACCGCGATTGGCGCAATCGCGCTTCTGGCTCACATGCTTTTGGTCAACCCTACGGCCTGGGCCGTGATGCGGATCGGCACCGGACTTTGCATTGCCGGATGTTACACAGTGATTGAAGCTTGGCTGCAGGCGCGGGTGACCAATGAGACGCGGGGCCGGGCGATGGGGCTTTACCGGGTAACGGATATCTCGGCCTCTCTTTTGTCGCAGATGCTGATCTCTGTGCTCGCACCCGCCGCCTATGCCTCCTACATGCTCATCGCTTTGATCTGTTGCGCGGCAATCTTGCCACTGACGCTGACCCGCGAGAGCCAACCCGAAATTCCCCAAGCGCCGCGCTTGCGTCCGGGGCTGGCAATTGCAATGTCACCTCTGGCCGTGGCCGCCGTGGTTGTCTCGGGCCTCACCTCTGGCAGCTTTCGGATGATCGGACCGGTCTATGGTCAAGAGGTTGGGCTGAACCCAGAGCAAATCGCGTGGTTTTTGGCGACTTACGTTGCCGGGGGGGCGTTATCACAATATCCTGTTGGCTGGCTCGCTGACAAAAACGACCGCCGTCATGTGCTGATCGGGTTGTCTATTGCGGCAATCCTCTCTTGTGCTTTGTCTGCTAGTATCTCTGGCTCTGGCCTTGCGGCACTACTGGTTGCAACAGGCTTATTTGGCTTTATGACCTTCCCGCTCTATTCGGTTGCAGCCGCTCACGCGCATGACTTTGCGACACCTGAGCAGCGCGTTGAACTTTCGGCGGCGCTGATGTTTTGGTATGCGGTGGGTGCCATAGCCTCGCCTCTGCTTGCGTCCTTGTTGATTGAGAGTTTTGGCCCGCCTGCGCTATTTGTGATGATTTCCGCAGGCCATGCCGCGCTCATCCTCTTTGGCTTTGCTCGGATGCGGGCGCGCCCGACGCTTGGTGCGCGGACGCCCTATGTCTATTCGCCACGCACCAGTTTTCTGATCGGACGACTTTTGGGGCGGATGCGGGATGAAGGCACCGACAAACCGCCGCGCTGAACCTGCCTCGCCTCTGGCAGTTTGGCACGCGCTGCGCTAGGAGGGGCAAAACAAATTCGGGATAAGTGTAGATCCATGGCACGTCACCTCATCACCTCCGCCATTCCCTATATCAACGGCATCAAACACTTGGGAAATCTCGTAGGGTCGCAATTGCCCGCCGACCTTTACGCGCGATATCTGCGCGGGCGCGGCCATGAAGTGCTGTTTTTATGTGCCACCGATGAGCATGGCACCCCAGCGGAACTTGCTGCTGCCAAAGCAGGCAAGCCTGTTGCAGACTATTGTGCCGAAATGCATGCGGTACAGGCGGAAATTGCCAGTGGGTTTCGCCTTTCCTTTGACCACTTCGGGCGCTCTTCTTCTGCTCAAAACAAAGCTTTGACCCAACATATGGCGCGCAGATTGGGAGAAGCTGGATTGATCCGCGAGGTCACGGAGCAACAGATGTATTCTGTGGCCGATGGCCGCTTCCTTCCTGATCGCTATATTGAGGGAACTTGCCCGAATTGCGGCTTTGAGAGTGCTCGGGGCGATCAATGTGACAATTGCACCAAGCAATTGGACCCAATCGACTTGATTAATCCAAGATCAACGGTCTCTGGGTCTACAGACCTTGAACTGCGCGAGACCAAACATCTTTATTTGCGTCAGTCCGCCCTTAAAGGCGATCTTGAAGCGTGGATCGACGGCAAGACAAATTGGCCCGTGCTCTCGACCTCAATCGCCAAGAAATGGCTGAACGATGGGGATGGGCTGCAAGACCGCGGCATTACGCGTGACCTTGCTTGGGGTGTGCCCGCTCAATTTGCCGACGCTCCGTGGCAGGGCATGGATGGCAAGGTGTTTTATGTCTGGTTTGACGCACCGATTGAATATATCGCCTGCGCCCAAGAATGGGTGGATGCCGGAAAAGGCGCAGATTGGGAGCGCTGGTGGCGCACCGACAAAGGGGCCGCCGATGTCACTTACACCCAATTCATGGGTAAGGATAACGTGCCCTTCCACACGCTGAGTTTCCCCGCGACGATCTTGGGGTCGAACGAGCCATGGAAGCTGGTGGATTACATCAAATCCTTTAACTACCTCAACTATGATGGTGGCCAGTTTAGCACCTCGCGCGGTCGCGGCGTGTTCATGGATCAGGCATTGGAAATCCTACCCTCCGACTATTGGCGCTGGTGGCTGCTCAGCCATGCCCCAGAAACATCGGACGCGGAGTTTACTTGGGAAAACTTCCAAGCCTCTGTGAACAAAGACCTAGCGGATGTCTTGGGAAATTTTGTGAGCCGTATCACGAAGTTTTGCCGCTCGAAGTTTGGCGAAACCGTTCCAGAAGGTGGCACTTGGGGCCCGCAGGAAGACGGGCTGGCCGAGGCGCTGAAGTCTCGCCTTTCGGCGTATGAAACCTTCATGGACGATAAAGAGGTTCGCAAGGCCGCCGCCGAGTTGCGCGCAATCTGGGTGTTGGGAAATGAGTATCTGCAATCCGCAGCACCTTGGGTGACCTTTAAGGAGGACCCGGAAAAGGCCGCAATGCAAACCCGGTTGGGGCTGAACCTGATCCGGCTTTATGCAAACCTCGCCGCGCCCTTCATTCCAGATGCATCAACGACCATGCTCACCGCCATGAATGCCCAAAACGCCGATTGGCCGACGGATATGGTGGAAGCGCTGCATTCCTTGCCAGCGGGTCACGCATTCGTGGTGCCAGAAGTGCTTTTCGCAAAAATTTCAGACGAACAGCGAGAAGATTGGCAGATGCGGTTCGCCGGAGTTCGGACTTAAACCCAAACAACGCAGGGCGGGGGCAGACGGCCCCGTCTAACGTTTCATTCGCCTTTGCACTTATGGTTCCCCCCGACGCAAAGCGCGGACGGAGGTGCCGAAGCGCAGTTTGAATGCACGCGCAAAGCTTGATTGCGAGGCAAAGCCGGTGCTGGAGGCAATAAGTGCAACAGGCAGGTCCGTGTCTTGGGCAAGGCGTTGGGCTTCTGTGAGGCGCAAGGCAAGGTAGGTGTCTTGTGGCGATTGGCGAAGGGCAGCTTGAAAGCGCGCTTCGAGACGCCGCGATGAAAGGTTTGCACGTTTGGCCAAGTCGGGGATTGACAGGGGATCGGCGAGCGTTTCTTCCATCATAGCAAGAGTTTGAACAACTGCAGCGTCTTTGGGCGCAAGAGCTGCCGTTGCGTGACGGCTTTGTGGTCGGGCGGGGGGCGGGTCGTAAAGAAAGGCATTGGCCACTTCGCGAGACAAGGCGGCACCGTGATGACGGGTGATTAGATCGAGCATCATTTCAAGCGCAGGGGCGGCACCGCTTGCCGTCAGGCGGGGGCCTGAAATGACACTCCGGTCTGGGCGTACGTCGATCCGGTCATGCGTCGCGGCGAAATTGTCGAGGTCTTCCCAGTGCACCGTAGCGGCGTGACCGTCCAGCAGGCCTGCGCGGGCCAAGACCCAAGGGCCGCCGTCGATCCCTGCCATGGTGGCACCGGATTGTGCGAGGCGCCGCAAGCCCGCGCAAAGGGCTGGGGTGGCTTGGGTTGTCGAGCGGAATGAGGCGCATACGAGGACCAGATCGGCGCGATCAAGGGAGGCGAGCGCGGGACCGGGCACATCGAGACCCGCAGTCAGGCGGGCAGGGCGGCCAGTTGCAGTGATAAAGTGCCAATGGAACAGCGGCCGCCCCGCGCGGCGGTTGGCGGCGCGCATGGGGTCAACCGTGGCGGCGAGCGCCAGCATATTTGTGTCATCAAGGACCAGAACCGCCGTTTCAAGCGGAGTGATCCGGGGTTTTCCGGGGGACATGCCAGAGGCGGAGAATTTTACGGTATTGGCGCTTTTCATAAAATAGGCATCGTATTGTGAAAAGTGAAAGACGCAAGAGGTGGCAGGCTGCGAGGGAAAGCCTGATGCGCGGGCGCTGGGCAATGTTTTGGATTTTGGAGGGCGCGAAATGCCACTTGAGATGAATAAAGACGTTTTCATTACCTGTGCCGTCACGGGGTCGGGTGGAACGCAGGACCGTAGCCCGCATGTGCCGCGCAGCCCCAAGCAGATTGCAGAGAGCGCAATTGCAGCGGCGAAGGCGGGGGCGGCTATTGTCCATTGCCATGTGCGCGATCCAGAAACGGGTGTCGCGTCGCGCAGATTGGATCTTTACCGCGAAGTAACAGACCGGATCCGCGAGGCAGATGTGGATGTTGTGCTTAACCTTACAGCAGGCATGGGGGGTGACATTTATTTCGGTGGAACGGAGAAGCCTTTTCCGGTGACTGCGGCTACAGATATGGCCGGAGCGACGGAGCGCGTGGCGCATGTTGCGGAATGTCTTCCGGAAATTTGCACGCTTGATTGCGGCACGATGAACTTTGCCGAAGCCGACTATGTGATGACCAACACCCCCGGCATGTTGACGGCGATGGGCCGGATGATGACGGAATTGGGCGTAAAGCCCGAGATCGAGGCTTTTGACACCGGTCATTTGTGGTATGCCAAGGAACTGGTGCGCTTGGGCGTATTGGACAGCCCGGCTTTGGTGCAGCTGTGCATGGGCGTGCCATGGGGCGCACCTGATGACCTCAATACGTTCATGGCGATGGTTAATAACGTGCCAAAGGACTGGACCTTCTCGGCGTTTGCGCTGGGGCGCAATCAAATGGCTTATGTTGCTGCGTCTGTGTTGGCGGGTGGCAATGTGCGCGTGGGGTTGGAGGACAACCTTTGGCTCGACAAAGGGGTGTTGGCAACCAATGCACAATTGGTGGAACGCTCGGTGACGATCATTGAGAATATGGGCGCGCGGGTGATTGGGCCGCAAGAGGTGCGCCAAAAGCTGGGCCTGACCAAGCGTGCTCCTGTGGCACGCGGCTAAGGGCTTGTCACTGGAGCGCTCAGCGATGCGAGGCATGGGCACACTTGGGGTAGGATCGGTTCTGGCGCTGATCTGCCTCGGGGGGCTTGCCGGCTGTCTGGGAGAGGGCAACGATGAAGGCCCCCGCCCGCCCCCGGTCATCACGTCGCCGACCTGTGCCTCTGGACAAAGCGTTGTGGGGTTGGCTGGGCCACAATGTGCCACGGTAGAACCTGATGGCGGGAAGGCATGCCGTAACTCGACGGAATGTCGTGGCTTTTGCTTGGCCGACACACGAAGCTGTTCGTCAGTCAGGCCCTATTTTGGCTGTCATGCGCTTTATGAGGATGGGCGAGAGGTGATGATTTGCGTGGATTGACCTTGGTTCTCGGTTCCGTCGTCTGGGGGTTGGTGGGCTGCACGGCAGTCCCCGAGTTGCCTGCGCCGCAAGGCGTTTTTCGCGCAGCAAAGGCGCCGATTGCGTCCAGTACGCGATTTGACCCCGCGTCGATGGCTGGGGTGTGGCGCGTCACTGCGGCCTTTGCGTCGGCTGAAGGGACATTGCCCGCCGCACAGTTGGAAATGCGGATGTCGGGCCCTGCGATTTTGGTGACGCGGGGCGCGTGGATGATGCCAAAGGGGACATACGAAATTGCCGAACTGCCGGGGCGTTTGGTGCGGCAAGGTGGGCCGGAGGTGTGGCTTTTGTGGGTGGATGATGATTGGCGAACAGCCGTGATGGGGGCACCGGATGGGCGTGTAGGCTGGATCATGGAGCGCGGCAAAGCATCAGCGGATCGCACGCGGGCTGCGCGCGAAATCCTCGCGTGGCAAGGCTTTGATCTGACAAAATTGAGGGAGGTAGCTCAATGAGCCAACGGGTAGTGATCACCGGCGGAGCATCGGGGATTGGTCGTGCATTTGCCCGGCGGTTTGCGCGCGACGGTTGGCGCGTGGCGTTATGCGATGCTGCTTCGGAGGCGGTGGCGGCGATGGCTGGCGAATTGCCTGAGGCAATCTGCCGTGTCGCAGATGTGCGCGACGAGGCGCAGATGGCGGCATTCTTGGCCGAGGTTGAGGCCGCATGGGGCGGTGCGGATGCGGTCTGTGCCAATGCTGGCACGGGTGGCCCGGCGGGGCTGGTTGAGAGCTTGGACTATCAAGCTTGGCAAGATTGCGTCGCGGTGAATTTGCATGGCGCCTTCTTGACCTGTCGGTGGGCGGCACGGGTGATGCGGGCACAAGGATCAGGCGCGATTGTTGTCACGTCGTCCACCTCTGGGCAGTGGGGGGTGCCTTATCGCTCGCCTTATGTGGCTGCGAAATGGGCGCTCGTGGGTTTGACCAAGACGCTGGCAATGGAATTGGGGCCTGCGGGCGTGCGGGTTAATGCGATCTGTCCCGGTGCTGTTGAAGGCGAGCGCATGGAGCGCGTTTTGGCGATGGAGGCGGCTGCGGGCGGGCGCAGCGTGGATGCCGTGCGCGCGCAATACGCGGAAGGTGTCAGCCTCCGGCAATGGGTGACCGAGGACGATTTGGCGGAAACAGTGGCCTTCTTGGTGTCACCCGCAGCAGGAAAAATATCAGGACAAATCATAGCCATAGATGGCAATACGGAGAGAATGGTGTGATGACGAAAACGGCAGCAATTCTGGGTGGTGGCGTTATTGGAGGCGGTTGGGCCGCGCGGTTCTTGCTCAATGGTTGGGATGTGCGGGTTTTCGACCCGGATCCAGAAGCGGAGCGCAAGATTGGTGAGGTCTTGGCCAATGCGCGGCGTTCGCTGCCCGGTTTGGGCAATGTCGCTTTGCCCCCGGAGGGACAAATCAGTTTCCATTCTACCGTCGAGCAGACAATTGCAGGGGTTGAGTGGGTGCAAGAAAGCGTCCCGGAGCGGCTTGAGATCAAGCACAAGGTGTTCCGGCAGATCGAAGCAACTGGTTATAAGGGGGTTGTTGGGTCGTCGACGTCTGGCTTCAAGCCTTCGGAATTGAACGCGGGTGCCGCGTCGCCCGGACAGTTTCTGGTGTGTCACCCTTTCAACCCCGTTTACCTTTTACCCGTGGTTGAAGTGGTGGCCGTGCCTGAAGGGGCTGCAAGCGTGGTGCGCGCCAAGGCGGTCTTGGAGGGGTTGGGGATGTATCCCTTGCACCTCAAGAAAGAAATCGACGCGCATGTGGCGGATCGGTTCTTGGAGGCGGTTTGGCGCGAGGCGCTGTGGCTGGTCAAGGATGGGATTGCGACGACTGAGGAAATCGACAATGCAATCCGGTATGGTTTTGGCCTGCGCTGGGCGCAGATGGGTCTGTTTGAGACCTACCGCGTCGCAGGTGGCGAGGCGGGAATGAAACATTTCATGGCACAGTTTGGTCCTTGCCTGACCTGGCCTTGGACCAAGTTGATGGATGTCCCTGAGTTTACAGATGAATTGGTCGATTTGATTGCGGGGCAATCAGATGCACAATCGGGGCACTTGTCTATTCGTGAATTAGAGCGGATCCGCGATAGTAACCTCGTGGGGTTCATTCGGCTGTTGGCGCAAAACCAATGGGGGGCAGGGGCGCTCCAAAATGCCCATGATATTGCCCGCGAGCCTGAGGTTGGATTGGTGCGGTCGGTGGATGATCTGGCGGATGTCGCCGGTCCTGTCTTGACGCTAAAGCGAACGGTGCCGCTCGATTGGATTGACTACAACGGGCATATGACGGAGGCGCGGTATCTGGATGCGTTGGCGGCTGCGACGGATCGCTTGATGCTGATGGTGGGGTGCACGCCTGAATATATTGCTCAGGGGGGGAGCTTCTTTACCGCAGAAACGCATATCCGGCATCTTGATGAGGCCAAAGCAGGTGATGGCATTGCTGTGCACACGCGGGTAGTGGCGGCGGAGGGTAAGAAAATGCACCTGTGGCACGAGATGCGTCGCGGGGAAACGCTCTTGGCGACGGGTGAGCATATGTTGATCCATGTGAGCCTGACAACGCGCGCAGCGGCACCGCCTTCGCCCGAGATTTCAGCGCAATTGCAGCGGTTAGCTCAGGCACATGCGAAACTGGACGCGCCAGAGGGCAAAGGCCGCGCTGTGGGCGCGCCGAGGTAATCGGGCGCTCAAGCAAAGCAAGAGAAGGCCGGGGCACGCTATTGCCCCGGCTTTTTATTTTAACCGGGGCGCGTCAGTTTGGTGGTGAGGTGAATGAGGCTTTCAGAACCGCGCACGCCTTTGGCTTCTGCGATACGGTCAAGCACGTCATCGAGCGCGCCTGTGGTGTCGGCTGCAAGCTCCACAATCAAATCCCAACGCCCTGAGGTGGTGTGCACAGCGCGCACTTCCGGAAGAGATTTGAGACGTGCCAAAACAGCAGGTCCGGTGCGAGGCTCGATTTGCACAAGCGCGGTTGCGCGGATAGCGGGATCAAGTGCTGTTCCGGCAATGAGTGTATAGCCCCGGATCGCGCCGGATGTTTCAAGCCGATCAATTCGCGATTGCACTGTCGTGCGGGCAATCCCTAAACGACGGGCAAGTGTGGTGACGGGAAGGCGGGCGTTTTCGCCCAGCAGAGACAGAAGTGCGAGATCAGTTTCGTCAAATTGCATAATTTTCTCGTCAAAATGCCAAATACTTGAGTCTTATTGAGCAGTTTGCCACAGCAAATAGTCAGAAATCTAGGGCATTCTATTCGCGACACGGAAAACCGTGCGATGAACAGGAGGCCTGCGTGGAGCAAAGTGGTATCATCATGAGCCCGGAGGCATGGGTGCGAAAGCATCGCCCGGATGAGCCTGTTGTATTTTTTGACCCGCAAGCAGTGCAACGCGGCGCACAGGCATTTGCGGCGGGATTCCCCGGTGTGGTGAGCTATGCGGTGAAAGCCAATCCGCGCGAAGAAGTTTTGGCAAATCTGGTTGCCGCTGGGGTGCGAACCTTTGATGTTGCGTCTCCGGCAGAGATGGCCGCTGTGCGCGCGCTCTGTCCGCAATGCGAGTTGCATTACAACAACCCGGTACGAAGCCCTGCAGAAGTGGCGCAGGCGGTGCGGTTTGGGGTGGTCTCGGCTTCGGTCGATTGTTTGACGGAGCTGGAGAAGCTTGCCCCCTTGGCGGGCATTGA
>DOOI01000037.1:23146-23533 GCA_003512825.1 Paracoccaceae bacterium
CCCTTGGCGGGCATTGAGGTCGCCGTAAGGTTTCGTTTGCCTGTGGCGGGGGCTGCTTATGATTTTGGCGCGAAGTTTGGTGCGAGCGAAGCGGAAGCTGCCCTGCTGTTGGCAGAAGTGGCGCAGCGCGGGTTTCTGCCGTCGCTGTGCTTTCATCCCGGAACGCAATGCCCTGATCCCGAGGCATGGGCTGACTATATTCGCGCGGCGGGACGGATTGTGCGAGCCGCGAATGTCACTATCGCGCGGTTGAATGTTGGGGGTGGTTTTTCGGCGGATCGGGGGCAAGGCACGCCGGATCACCCTGCGGTTTTCGCGCGGATTGCGGCAGAGACAAAAGCCGCTTTCGGACCGTGTGCGCCGCAGCTTTTGTTCGAACCGGGGCGG
>DOOI01000037.1:23805-46958 GCA_003512825.1 Paracoccaceae bacterium
CGAACCGGGGCGGGCGCTTGCAGCACCTGCCGTTACGCTGGCGCTGCGGGTGAAGGCCCTGCGGCCCGATGGGTCACTGGTGCTGAACGATGGCACTTATGGTGGTCTGGCGGAATGGCGTGATATGCCTGCTGGCAAAATTCGCGTTGTGCGGCTGGACGCAGAGCTGGACCGAAATCCAACTTCGGAGCGGGTCATTTGGGGTCCGACATGCGACAGCCTGGATCGTTTGCCTGATCCAGTAAGTTTGCCTCGCGATATTGCTGAGGGAGATTACCTTTTATTGCCCGGCATGGGGGCCTATTGTCAGTCGATATCTACGCAATTTAACGGCTATGGGCCGGGGGCACCTGTTATGGCGAGCTTCGGCTCTGGACACTGACGACTGAGGGGCTAGTCTCGATGATTGGAGACATTGCGCGCGAGGATAGCCCCATTGATAAGTTCGGAAAAAGCCAGCCGATCCGGCGACTGGAGGACCAGCGGTTTTTGACTGGGCAGGGGCGCTATGTCGACGATATTGCTCCCGAAAGTGCCTTGCATGCCGTTGTATTTCGCTCGCCTGTGGCGCATGCGAAAATAACATCATTGGATGTGTCGGCAGCAGAAGGCGCAGATGGTGTTCATTGCGTGGTGACTGCCGAGAAGCTGACGGCGGCTGGGGTCACGGCCAATCTTTGGGCGGTCTTGGTGAAAAATAGGGACGGGTCGGACGCTGCGGATGTGCGGCGGTCGATTTTGGCCGAAGATCGACTGTTGCATGTGGGGCATCCGGTGGCAGTTGTCATTGCCGAAAGCATGGACGCCGCGCGCGATGCGGCGGAACTGATTGAGCTTGAGTATGACGAGCTGCCGCCGAAGCTGGATTTTACACCCGGTGGCCCGGTCATTCATTCCGAAGCCCCCGACAACCGCGCGTTTGATTGGCATATTGGCGACGAAGCCGCGTTTGAAGCGGCCAAAGCCAAGGCGGCGCATGTGGTGGCTTTGGAGGTCGAAGACAATCGTGTCATCGTCAACTCATTGGAGCCACGCGGTGCCTATGCCGAATGGGACGGATCGCGGCTGCATCTGAGTTTCAATGGTCAAGGTGTGTGGATTGCAAAGGCGCAAATGGCGCGGGTGCTAAACCTTGAACCAGAGCAGGTTCGAGTGACCAATCCGGATGTGGGGGGAGGTTTCGGCATGAAATCCCCGCCATACCCTGAGTATTACGCGATTGCCTTTGCCGCGATGCAGTTGGGGCGACCTGTGCGCTGGATGAGTGAGCGGACAGAGGCAATGTTGTCTGACCATGCAGGCCGGGACCTGGTCTCGACCGCGCAATTGGCCTTTGACGAGAAAAACAAGTTGATCGGTTATCGGGTGGATACGCGCGCCAATATGGGGGCGTTTAACAGCCAGTTCGGCCAGATCATTCAATCCAACCTTTTTGCGCGTGTGCTGTCGGGCGTATATGACGTGCAGGCGGTCTATTTGCGGGCACAAGCCTATTACACGAACACAACGCAGGTAGACGCCTATCGGGGCGCGGGACGTCCTGAAGCGATCTATCTACTTGAGCGGATGATGGACCGGGCCGCACGGGAATTGGGGGTCGATCCATGGGAGCTGCGGCGGATCAACTTCATTCCGGCGGCCAAATTCCCGTACAAGACGATTGTGGGTGAGACCTATGACGTGGGGGATTTTCACCGAGTGCTTGCCGCCTGCGAGGCGCGGGGCGACCGGGCAGGATTTGCTGCGCGCAGGGCCGCTTCGGAGGCGCAGGGACGACTGCGCGGTATGGGGCTTTGTTACTATATAGAAAGTATTTTGGGCGATCCTTCCGAGGGAGCGGCTGTCGAATTCACCGAGGAGGGCGCGACCATTTTTGTGGGCACGCAATCTAACGGACAAGGGCATGAGACGGTCTATGCGAAATTCTTGTCAGATCAGACGGGAATCCCTTTGGAGGCGATAACAGTGGTGCAGGGCGATAGCGACCGCATCAAGCAAGGCGGTGGAACCGGCGGGTCGCGTTCGGTAACAGTGCAGACCCATGCAACGCTCGCCGTTGTCTCGAAGATGGTTGCCGCATTTGCGGCGTTTCTGGCCGAGAAAATGGGCGTAGAGGCTTCTGACGTTCGTTTTGATGACGAGCGATTCCGCGCGCCGGGATCGAACCTGACGCCGACCTTGCTCGAGGCGGCACAAATGGCGCGCGATGCTGGACGGATGGATCTTTTGCGCCATGAGGATCGTGCAACATTGCCAGCGCGCAGTTTCCCCAATGGGGCGCATGTCGCGGAAGTGGAAGTTGACCCGGAAACAGGGGCCGTGGTGGTGGATCGTTACACTGTGGTTGATGACTTTGGGAACCTGATAAACCCCTTGTTAGCAGAAGGCCAAGTGCATGGCGGCGTGGCTCAGGGGCTGGGGCAGGCGCTGATGGAGCGGGTGGTGTTTGACGAACATGGGCAGCTGCTGACGGCTACTTTCATGGATTATGCGATGCCGCGCGCTTCGGATGTGCCGATGATTGGCTTCACTACAGAGGCTGTGCCCTCGACGGCGAACCCAATGGGAATGAAAGGGTGCGGCGAAGCTGGCACCGTGGGGGCGATGGCTGCGGTGGCGAATGCTGTGCAGGATGCTCTGTGGGATCGCGGGGTGCGACGGGCGGACATGCCATTCACGCCTCAGCGGGTTTGGGAGATGCTGGAGGATGCCAAAGGCGCTATCGCGGCGGAGTAGGGCAACAGCGCTCTGGCGCGGCGCGGCGCATTTGCAGCGCGCCGCCAGTGTTATGGAAATGCGCTGTTGCAGTTTTTTCGCGCGGCGGGGAGGCCGTAAATGGAACGGCTGAGACGTGTTTTCCGGCACTTTTACAGTGTGCTGCGCCCATTTCCGACAGCGGGCCAGTCACCATTGGGCGCAAGGCGCGACCCGCTTGCTCTGGTGGTCGTCCTTGATGGTACCATGTCCACACTTGAGCCGGGCGAGGAGACCAATGCAGGGCTGGCCTATCGTCTTCTGCGGGAGGTGCCGGGCGTTGCGGTCTACTATGAGGCTGGGTTGCAATGGCAAGATTGGCGCGCAACGGCAGATGTCATGCTGGGGCGTGGGATAAACCGCCAAATCCGGCATGCTTACGGCTGGTTGGCTAGTCGCTACCATCCGGGTGATCAGATTTTCTTGATGGGGTATTCTCGCGGCGCTTATGCGGTGCGGAGTTTGGCGGGCGTGATTGATCGGGTTGGGTTATTGCGCGCGGGTGACGCCACTGAACGCAACATCCGCACCGCGTATCGGCACTATCAAGCGGGAGATGAAGGTGATGTAAGCGAGCAGTTCGCCGCAATCACCTGTCATGAAAAAGTGGTGATTGAGGGCATTTTCGTTTGGGACACGGTCAAGGCTCTAGGGCTGCGTTTGCCGCTGTTGTGGCGCTGGAGCGCGGCGAGCCACGAATTTCATGACCACCAGCTGGGACCCTCGGTGCGAGCCGGGTTTCAGGCCTTGGCGATAGATGAGACGCGTTCCGTTTTCGAACCCGTGCTTTGGGAAAGTCGCGCGGGGGATGACCGATTGGTTCAACAACTCTGGTTCCCTGGCACGCATGGCGATGTTGGTGGGCAGCTAGGGGGGGAGCGCGCTGCGCGTGGTTTGAGCAATCTGGCGCTGGTCTGGATGTTGGAGAAGATGGAAGGTTGCGGGCTGATTTTGCCAAAGGGATGGGCCGAGCGGTTTCCAGTAAACGAAATGGCACCCTCCGTTGGGACTTGGGGAGGCACCGGCAAACTTTTTTGGGTGCGGTCGCGACGGGTTTTTGGGCGCGATCCGAGCGAGAGCCTGCATCCCTCGGTCGAAGCCCGGCGCGCCAAACAGCAGGCGCGTGTTTGGAGTTGGCGTCGGCGCGCGTGATGCGAGGGCGGTTACCCCTTGGGGGTCATCGCCATGATGATGCAGGTCGTTGACCCAGTGGCGTAGAGTTTCCCGTCTTCCAAACCGCGAATTTCCCCAATGGCGATGCCCGTGGAGCGGCCAGCGTGTTGGCAGGTGCCGATGCAAGAAATCTCCATGCCCAACGGGATCGAGCGAAGAATATTCACCTTGTATTCCAAGGTAGTATAGACTGAGCCCTTGGGGACGCGCGTCATTACGGCACAGGCCATGGCGCTGTCGAGAAGGGTGCCATACCAACCACCATGCAGAGTGCCCATTGGATTGGTGCTGGAAAACTCCGGTGTTCCACGAAACTCAACCAGACCCTCTTCAACCCGCGCTAACGCATAGTTCAGGGTGCGTCCGATCGGCGGGCCCGAGAATTTCCCCGCCAAAATGTTTTGCATGAACTCCAAACCGGACACGGAAAGTGTGTCGGCCATAGAGGGTAATTCTGAGGGGCTTTCGGCGTAGCGCGGCATGGTCCTCTCCCTGTTTGTGGAGTGAAGGAGACCGCGCCGCACACAGAAAGCCAAGCGTTACGCAACGTTCTGAAGACGGGCGCGCGGCACAACACCCAAGGCATGGCACACGTCCCGGGTCAATTCCGGGCGATTGAGGGTGTAGAAGTGCAATGCGTTAACACCACCTTCGAGCAGATCAGAGCAAAGCTCGGAGCAGATCGCAGTGGCGAGAAGGTCTTGGCGACCATCGCGCTCTGCTTTTTCAAAAGCATCGATGAGCCAAACAGGCACAGCGGTGCCGCACCGTTCGGCGAAGCGGGTGACGCCTTTCCAGTTTTCAATCGGCAAGATACCCGGGGTCAGGCGATCGCCATCAATCCCGACTCGTTGGCAGGCATCCCGGAAGCGAAAGAAGGTGTCTGCTTCAAAGAAGAATTGTGTCAGCGCCTCGTCTGCACCAGCGTCGAGTTTGCGCTTGAGCCAATCGATATCGGCGGCTTGATTGGCGGCTTCGGGATGCTTTTCAGGGTAGGCACCCACCCGAATGGCAAAGCGCCCTGTGTCTTTCAGCGCCTCAATCAGATCAACTGACGAGGTGAACCCTTCGGGGTGGGCGGTGAATTTGCCGTCGCCCTTGGGTGGATCGCCACGCAAGGCAACGATGTCAGTGACACCAGAATTGGCAAAGCTCTCTGCGATACCCAATGTCTCGGCGCGGGTGGCGTTGACGCAGGTTAGGTGCGCCGCAACTTTCAGGCCGGAGTTTTTGTGCAGCGTGGTCACGGCGTCGCGGGTCAACTCGCGTGTGGTACCGCCCGCGCCATAAGTGACCGAGACAAATCGCGGGGCAAGAGGGGCCAAAACTTGGACCGTGTCCCAAAGACGAAACGACGCCTCGAGCGACTGGGGCGGGAAAAATTCGAATGAAACAGCGGGCGTGGTCATTGGATACACCTTTGAACTTGAGTTGTCCTCTTGTTGCATTGCAGAAAACATGAGACAACTTCATAAAATTGAAGATGAACATGAGGACGCTATGCATATCGAGTTTCGGCATCTGCGGACGATCAAGGCTATTCACGATGCAGGTGGGCTCGCGCGGGCGGCTGATATTTTGAACATCACGCAGTCGGCATTGAGCCATCAGATCAAGGGGATCGAGGATCAGGCCGGGGTTGAATTGTTTGTGCGTCGGTCAAAGCCCCTGAAACTGTCTCCTGCGGGATTGCGATTGTTGCGGGCGGCCGAGCGGATTTTGCCAGAAGTTGAAGCGCTTCAGGACGAATTTAGCGGCATTCGTAAGGGACATGTCGGGCGTATGCATATCGCGATAGAATGCCACGCGTGTTTCGAATGGCTTTTCCCTGTGCTGGAGCGATTTCGCAAAGGCTGGGGGGAGGTGGATGTCGACATTCGTCCCGGACTGGCCTTTGACGCGCTTCCTGCTTTGGTGAAAGAAGAGGTGGATGTGGTGGTGTCGTCTGATCCCGAGAACCTTGATGGGATAACATTTGTGCCACTGTTTGAGTATCGTCCGGTTTTTGTGGCATCCTCACAGCACCCTTTGGCGGCGAAGCCATTTATCGATGCCGAAGATTTTCGTGGCGAGACGCTGATCACGTATCCGGTGGAACGCGCGCGGTTGGATATTTTCAATCAACTTTTGACACCAGCAAAAGTGGAGCCTGCGGCGATCCGGCAGGTGGAATTGACGGCGGTGATTTTGCTGCTTGTTGCCTCGAACCGAGGCGTTTCTGTATTGCCTGATTGGGTTGTCCGCGAGGTGAAGTATTCCTCTGACTACATTACCCGTCCCCTAACGGCCAATCCGATCACGCGGCGTCTTTATGCGGCGGTGCGGACGATCGATTTGGAGAAAGGATATGTTGGCGACTTGATCCAGTTCGCAGGCGAAGAGGCGCGGCGGCTTCAATCTGTGTGAAGCGTCGCGAGAAAGCTTGGAATGTCGCGGGCCGATATGACCGCTTCGCGCACCAGCCCGTCGAAATGGCGGCTGAACGCTTGCACCCGGGTGGTGTCGCGGAAGGCAAGGTAGCTTGACCCCATATAGACGGCGGCAAGTTTGGTGCCAAAGATGGTGAGGGGCGCAGAAAACGTGCGCCGTGCATCGTAGAGGTAAAGCCGCATGCGTGGGTAAAGCTGTGTGTGCAATTCAGCGAAACGTGCCAGTTGCGCCTTGGCCAAGGATTTTGGAAGGCCGGTATAATAGCCTTCACAGCGGGCAAGGCTAAGGATTTCATGAATGGGCATCGCCATTTCATAATCGGAATGCGCCGCCCGAAGCCATTCGAGACGATCTTGTGCCAGAGCGATCGCTTCGGCGCCTGTGCGTGCGAGATGGGGCGCGTATTCCCATTCCAAAAACGCCGGTATTTTCAGCATGTCGGGCAGGGTCGCGGGGACATGCCTGACCTTCGTGCCTTGGGCCTCGCGGTGCCATGAAAAGACCTGTTCATCGATCATGGCCCGTTCGGCGGCCGTCATCGCTATGGACGTTGCCAAAAGATCTGCGGCGGTCTCGGGACGATCCGAGAGACCCAATAACCAATCAGACGACACCCCAAGCGCGGCGGCGCATTCTGCGGCAACTTGAGCGTTTGGCAAACGGGCGCCATCGCTGGAGAGCAATTGTGAGACGGTGGAGCGATCAACACCTATTTGCCGTGCGAGATCGGCTTGTGAAAGGGCACGTGCCGCCATGGCTTCGAGTAAGCGCGTGCGGAAAATCCGGGCGCGGTTGCGTTTGTCAGTTGGGGTTGTGCTGGGTCGCTGGCTCATTTGGTGACGAATATCACCGAATGAAGGATTTGTTAACCAGTGTCGCGTTGTGGCCTCGCCTTGGCTTGGGTTACGCAGTCATGGGTACGAGGGCATCATGACACTCACAACTGATTTGCGTGCAACGCCGCGTTTTGAATGGCCGACTTGGGCACTCTTGGTGCTGAGCTATGCCACTTGGGCCTATGCCACGGCGGGAAGCTTGCCGATTTGGGCTGCTATTTGTGCGGTGGCCTTTGCCGCCGCATTGCATTCATCGCTTTCCCATGAGGCATTGCATGGGCATCCAACGCCGTGGGCCGGGATAAATGAAGCCTTGGTGACGCCAGCGCTGACATTTTGCGTGCCATATCGGCGGTTTCGCGACACGCATTTGGCGCATCATCAGGATGAGCGCCTTACGGATCCCTATGATGATCCGGAGACGAATTTCATGGACCGAGACGTCTGGGCTCGATTGCCAAAGGCGTGGCAGCTGGTGCTGCGGTTCAACAACACGCTTTTTGGGCGGCTGCTGATTGGACCTGCTTTGGGGATTTTCGTCTTTTTGCTGGGTGATTTTCGCTTGATCCGGGCCGGAAACCGTGAGGTTCGCGCGGCATGGCTATGGCATATTCCTGGGATTTTCGTGGTCGTGACGTGGCTCTTCTTCTTTGGCAACTTGCCAGCTTGGGCCGTGATTGCAGGCACTTACGGAGCGTGGGCGCTTTTGCGGATTCGCACGTTTCTAGAGCATCGCGCCCATGATCGGGCCGCCGCGCGCACCGTGATTGTGGAAGATCGCGGGCTCTTGGCTCTGATTTTTCTCAACAATAATTTTCATGCGGTGCATCACTCTCATCCCTGTGTGCCGTGGTATCGACTGCCTGGGCTCTATGCGGCGCGAAAGTCTGAATATTTGCGGAAGAACGGCGCCTACAGTTATGCGGGCTATGGAGAAGTTTTTCGCCGTTATTTCTTTAGCGCCAAAGATCCGGTACCTCATCCCCTCTGGCGTCGGCGTTAAATTCGCGCCACAGAAGCGGGATGGAAATTTGGGTCGCCGTCACCTTTGCTGCTGCCGCCTTTCAGACGGTGCGCTTCATGCTGCAAAAGCAGTTGAGCGCCGGGAAACTGTCGGTGATGGGCGCAACATTTGCGCGGTTTCTTTATTCGGCTCCTTTTCTGCCCATTATCTTGCTGGGGTATTTGCACCTGACGGGGCAAAGCTTGCCCGAAGTCGGCTGGCGGTTTTGGCCGAACGTGCTGATTGGAGCCTTCGCACAGGTTATCGCGACCCTGTGTGTGGTTGCGGTTTTCAAAATGCGGAACTTCGCGGTTGGCATCACCTTGATGAAGACGGAAGTGGTGGCCACGGCCATAATGGCGCTTGTGGTCTTGGGGGAAGTCATCACCCCTTTGGGAGGCGCGGCCATTCTTGTGGGTTTGGTCGGGGTGCTGTTGCTCACCGAGACGCCTGAGATTGCGGGGGGCTGGATAAAGCGGTCATGGAACCGGGCGGCGGGACTTGGCTTGGCGTCAGGCGTGATTTTCTCGATTTCGAGTGTCGGGTATCGGGGGGCAACAATAGAGGTGGCCTCCGAGGAGGCTTTCGTGCGCGGCGTGATGACCCTGACGGCGGTGGTCTGGTCGCAAGTCTTGGGCATGGCGCTGTGGATGGCGGCGTCAAAGCCTGCCGAGATTGGCCGTGTCTTGCGCGCTTGGCGTACGGCAGGCTGGATTGGGCTGACATCGATGGCGGGATCGATGTGCTGGTTCACGGCTTTTGCCCTGCAAAAGGTTGCCTTGGTAAAGGCTGTTGGGCAGGTTGAGCTGATTTTTTCGTTGCTGGCGTCGGTCTGGTTTTTCCGCGAGCGGATCCGGGTCAAGGAAGCGATTGGGATTGCGCTGCTTAGTGGGTCCGTCCTGTCATTGGTCCTATTCCTCTGAGACGCAAGAACAGGCTTTCTTCGACGCCGTTGTGAAAGAACGGCACAGAGCTTGGTGGCGTTGGATCTGTCGCGCGGGCGGCCACTTCGGCAAGAACAACTTCGGTTATGAAGGGTAAGTCAAAGCTTCGCACTTCGGGAAGGGGGATCCATTGCAGATGCGAAAGTTCGTCGCAAGCTGCTGAAAAATCGTCGAGATCGGTGGCGATGGCCCCGGCATCCACCAAGAAAAAACGCGCATCAAAACGGCGCGGACGGCCCGGCGGCGTGATGGCGCGGAAAACAAACTGAAGTGCGTCCGCTGCGGGCACATGCCCAGTGGCGGCAAATTCTTTCCAGTCTGCGGCGGGCTCGGTGCCCCAAGTGCCAGAGCGCCCGAGAACCAGCCCGGTTTCCTCCCAAAGCTCGCGGATCGCTGCCACGGCAAGAGGGTGGGCCAAATCAGGCGCCGACTCTTCCGCCAAACGCTCCGCACAGATCTCAGGCAGAGGGGCGGCGAGGGGCACGCTGGCGTCGGCCAAATCCATGGCGCCACCGGGGAACACGAATTTGTTGGGCATAAAGGCCGCGCCCGCTCCGCGCTGCCCCATGAGCACGCGGGGATTGGTGGCGCGATCGCGCAGCACGATTACGGTGGCTGCGTGGCGAATGGCGCTTTTGTCTTCGGTCATGGTTTGCCCCGGTTCTTTGGCCAGTGAGCTCCGGGTCTCAGCGTTGCAGCGAGAACCCATGCATCTGTCTGGCCCATTGGAACGCGATCATCGCGCCCTTCAGTCGAGGCAGAAGGTAGAGCGAGAGTGCGACGGTGCCAACTGCGAAGATGGAGAAGAGCACCAATGGCTCGGGCCTCCATGTTTCAAACACGAACAGCAGCATCGGTGCCATCAGGTGGCCAACCAAAAGAATGGTTAGATAGGCGGGGCCATCGTCGGCGCGATGATGGTGCAGTTCTTCGCGGCAGACTGGGCAAGTGGCGCGCACCGTCAAAAAGCCGTTGAGCAAAGGACCAGAGCCGCATGACGGGCACTTGCGACGCCAGCCGTTGATCAAGGCAGGCCGGAGCGTGCGCTCTTCTTCGGTGACCGTAGAGGGGGTGGGCAAATGTGACATCGGGATTCCTTGATCTCAGGGCCTAGCAGGTGCGGGATTTTTGCCCGATTGAAAAGAGGACTGGATGTCCTTGCGTCCCGATGTCGCGTTTTACCGGGACGCTCGCAGCGCCTGCCGACGGAAAGTTTGAGCCGCTGCGTATGAGATAGCAGAACGGGATGGACAGGCCAGCCCGCAGAGATTTGGAGTGATTGTCATGGAGCGAATTATTGCTTTGGTTTTGGCTGGTACGGTTTCCTTTGCATTGGCAGGAGCCGCGCAGGCAGACAGCCGCATGGGAGACGGTCCACGTGGTGGGCAAATGATGCCGAATTTTTCTTCGCTGGATGCGGATAAAGACGGCAAGATCACCAAAGAGGAAATGATGGCGCAACATGCTGCGCGGTTTACGGAGATGGATGCCGATAAGAATGGCACGCTGTCCGCCGAGGAACTGGCGGCGGCCCATGTCGCACGGGCGCAAACCAAAGCGGCTGAGCACGCGGCCCGAATGCTGGAGAAGCGCGATGCCAACAAAGACGGGGTTTTGAGCGCTGATGAACTCAGCCCGAAGGAAGACCGTATGGCCAAGATGTTTGCTCGGATGGATGCCGATAGCGATGGCGCCGTGAGTGAAGAGGAATTGACCAAGATGCAGGAGCGCATGATGCAGCGCATGGAGAAGCACAGCAAAAAGGGTCATGGCGAAGGGCATCGCAAGCACGGTTGGTTTGAGTAATCGGTAAAGATCCGGGCCACAGGAACTGTGGTCCGGATTGTTCTACGCTCCAAGACAGGATAGCGCAGAGAGCATGAGCATGGCCTTTGACGCAAAGACATCAGACGCAGAAAATGACGAAGCATTGCTCGCAGCTTATGCAGAGGGAGATGCTCGCGCGGCGCGTCTGTTGACAGTGCGGTTTGGTCCTAGAGTTTTTTCCCATGCGATGCGTCTGTTGCAAGATCGCGCTGAGGCGGAAGATGTGGCGCAAGAGGCTTTGCTGCGGCTGTGGCGGCAGGCGCCGGATTGGCGGACAGGGGAGGCGAAAGTCTCTACTTGGCTGTATCGCGTCACGGGAAACCTGTGCATTGATCGCATACGCGCCGGCCGGGTGCGGCGTGCGACATCACTGGATGCGGTGGCCGAACCTGAGGATGACAGCCCCGGGGTTGAAGCACGGATGCAAGACCGGGCGCGGGCGCGGGCATTGGACGAGGCGCTGAGCCATCTGCCAGAGCGCCAACGTCAAGCGGTGGTATTGCGCCACATCGAGGGGCTCTCCAACCCCGAGATAGCGACAATCATGGAGATGAGCGTGGAGGCTGTGGAAAGCCTGACTGCGCGGGGAAAGCGGGCATTGTCGCAGGCCTTGGCCGGGCGACGTGAGGAGTTGGGATATGACGATGCGTAACCGAGAGTTAAGTGACGTTGAGTTGGATGAGCTGTTTACGGCTGGGGTGAAAGAGGCCCCGGTGCCCTGTAGCAACTGGATGGTCGCGCTGACGCAGGCAGCTTTACATGCTCAGTCTCAACGGGTTGCCTGCAAACGGAGCTTTTTTGCAGAGCTGCGTGAAAGCTTGGGCGGTTGGCCTGCGTTGGCGGGGCTGACGGCGGCAGGGGTTGCGGGGCTTTGGATAGGGGTTAACCCGCCCATGGCGGTGAGTGATGCCGTGTGGGGGGAGACGGAACTGGCGCAAATTGCTCCTTATGATCTGGTTTTTACCTTGGAGGAGTTGTGAGATGACCGAACAGAATTTGTCCAAGAAGAATTCCGCTGCGCGCTGGACGAAGGCGCTTTTGGTTGTGTCGCTGGCAATCAACCTTGTGGTGGCTTTTGCCGTGGTGGGTGCGCTGTGGCGGTTTGGTCCGCCACCAGGTGATCGTGAGAACCATCATCCCAAAGCAGGCCCTGCGCTCTATGTGGCGGCTTTGGAACGCGATGTGCGGCGAGAGTTGTTTCAAGAGGCCCGTCGGCAAATACCGAAGGGAATACAATCGCAGTCGGTCGGCTTGCCAGAGGTGCTGGCGCGTTTGCGGGCGACACCGTTTGATGCCGCGGCTTTTGGTCAGGCATTAGAAGAGGATTTGTCGCATAGCGATCAGCGCGCCCAAGCCTTGCGAAGCAGTTTGACTGCACGGGTTGCGGCGATGTCGGCAGAAGAGCGGGCTGCCTATGCCGCACGCATCGAGGCTTTCTCGAAGAGAAATACAAAAAACAACAAATAAATCAATAATTTACCTAGGCGGTCAGTCGCCCGTTTAGCGAGGGGCGGCCGAAGGTGACTTTGTCGCGCCCCTGCGCTTTTGCGCCATAGAGCGCGCGGTCGGCCTTGGCGAGAATATCCGCGACGCTTTCTGTGGTGCATGGCTCGTCGCCATAAAGCGCCACGCCAATCGAAATTGTCACTGGGACGCGGGTGTTTTTGCCAGCAAGCCCAAAAGGGGCCTCGCGAATACGGTCACAAAGCGCACGCGCGCGCAGACGCGCAGTTGTGCGGGGGCAATCGGGCAGCGCAATCAGGAATTCCTCACCGCCAATGCGGGCCAGCAAATCTTGGGGGCCTATGCTTTCCGCCAGTCTGCGGCAGGTTTCGATCAGGATTTCATCGCCAGCAGCATGGCCAAAGCTGTCATTGATACGTTTGAAATGATCAAGATCCGCGAGCATTACCGCGAGTGGCCGGTTTTTGGCCCGTGACTCGATGATCATTTTTTCCAGCTTTGGGAGGGCGTATCGGCGATTGTGCAGACCTGTGAGCGGGTCAGTGATTGCTGCGCGCAAGCCATTTTGGACGGAGGCACGGAGCCGATCGTTCTGGCGTTTCTTGGTGATGAGCGCAGAGAGGCGCACCGAAAGCTCGGAGAGCGGCCCGCCGCTATGCATCACAGCCCAAGCGCCCAGATCCAAAGCATGAGCGCAGGTGGTATTTTTGGCGGGTTTGGTAAAGACAACCAAAGTGGCGGCATGCTGTGTGCGCGCGTGAGAGCGCAACTCCGACAGCATGCGAAAGGCGGCACCGGAGTGATTTGGATCGACGACCAAAACAACAGCCTCGGGGGCTTCGCCACCAGAAATCACAGCAGGCAGGGTGTCAAAGTCAGCAAAAGCAATGCGATGCGGTGTTTGCTCTGCGAGCGCGGGGCGCAGGCCGACAACCTTGGCGCGGTCATGGCCTGCAATCAAGATCCGCGCAGGGCGTTCATAGATCGCCATCGGTTCGGCCAATCCCATGACACGCGGTAATTCGGCACGCGCGCGCATGAGGTTCCGCAACCTTGCGTGCAGGTGAAGATTGTCGAGGGGCTTTTCGAGCACGTCATCAACACCCAATTCCAAAAGAGCGATGCGCGCGGCTTCGGTCATCGGAGGTGCAATCGCCAGCACAGGCAGGTCAGACATTCCCGGCGTTGCGCGGAGCGCCGATATCAGACGCCGTGCACCGTTTTCGGGCAAATGCGCGGACAGAATCACCATATCGGGTGGTTCGCTTTGGGCACTAACGAGGGCTTCGTCGACTGTGCTGGCTTGCGAGACAGAATAAAAGGCACTGGAAAGCTTGACCCGCAAGACGATGCGGTTTGAAGCGATGTCATCCACAAGCAGGATTTTACCAGACATCTAACGCCGCCGCCCTGTTGTTGCGCGAAAAAGCACTGCCCTGATGGGCCTTGTGACAAACGCCCCTTGCGCTTGCCCTGCACCCACTATGGTATCGCAATGGTTAAGAATTCGTTTCCGGGATCGAAAAAATGCGAGGCAATTCCGATTTTATGCCGTTAACGCCAGAGCGGGCGGAGGTGGTGGGGCTGAAGGCCTTGGGCTGGCTGGCGGCCAATGACGATCTGTTGCCAAGCTTTCTTAATGCCAGTGGTGCCTCGATTTCCGAGGTGCGTGACCGCGCGTCTGACCCTTCTTTTCTTGGGGCTGTGCTGGATTTCTTGATGATGGATGACGCATGGGTGATGGGGTTTTGTCAGGCTCAGGGATTAGGGTTTGATCAGCCGATGCGGGCGCGCGCGGGGCTTCCGGGTGGCGAGGCCGTGCATTGGACGTAAGTGTTAGAGCGTGTTGAGAGAAATATCCTCTGCCGTTCGCAATTTGCCCAAAAGCCGCAGCAACTCGGCGCGTTCTTCTGGGGCTAGTTGATCTGCGATTGCGCGCGCGTTGCTGCGGGCCATTGGAGTTGCGAGCTGAATGGTTTTTTCGCCCTTGGTAGTGAGCATCACACACCGCGTGCGGCGATCCCCATCTCCAGAGGCGCGGGTGATCAGACCATCCTCTTCCATGCCACGCAGGGCGCGGCTGGTGGCGGTGCGATCAATGCCAACAAAGTCTGCTATATCAGAAGGTTGCGTAAGGCTCTCATTGCCGACCGCCAAGAGGATGCACCAAGTGGTGCGGGTCAATTGAAGGGTCTTTAATTGGTCATCCAGACGCCGCTCCTGCACACGGGAGGCGATGGACAGATGATAGCCCAATGAGGAATGCAAGCGATAGGGTGCGTCTTGTGTCATAGGCGGAAGGCACAGGAAAGGCGGGCGAAAGTCAAGCGACCCGCATCGCGGGGGCTTGTGGAGTGCGCGGTGCCGCGCCACTCTGCTGCAAATTTTGGGAGCAGAAGATGCGTGTAGACGGGATTTTATTCGATAAGGACGGCACGCTTTTTGATTTCAGAACCACATGGAACGCTTGGGCGGCAAAGCTGATCCGCGACTTGGCGGAAGGCCAAGCTGAAACGGCTCAAGCCATTGCAAACAATCTGATTTTTGACCTCAATACAAATACGTTTGATCCGCGGTCGCCAGTGATTGCGGGCTCAAATCGTGAAGTGGCTGAGCTGATCGGCGCGGTGCTGACCGACAGACCCATTGAAGCGCTAGAGGCGCATCTGACCCAAGCGGCGGCGGTTGCGCCTCTTGCGCCTGCTGTGCCGCTTGCGCCTTTCTTGTCGGAGATGCGGGCCATCGGCCTGCGGCTTGGGGTGATGACCAATGACACCGAGTTCGGTGCGAAGGCCCATCTCTCGGCGGCGGGTGTGGATCATCTATTTGATTTTATTGCAGGGTTTGACAGCGGTTGGGGGCCGAAACCCAATCCTGCGCCACTCTTGGCCTTTGCCGAAAAGACCGGCCTGACCCCGCATCGTGTGGCTATGGTGGGCGATAGCACCCATGATCTGATTGCGGGGCGAAATGCGGGAATGCAGACGGTTGGCGTGCTGACGGGCATGGCGGATCATGCGACGCTTTCGCCTTATGCAGATATGGTTTTACCCAATATTGGTGCCCTGCGCGCATGGGTTAACACCGTCGCCTGAACCGGGAAAACCACGTATGATTTGCGTATGGGTGACGTCTGGCTGGCGTCATGACGTCAATCGTTAACGCGATTGAGCGCCGTCGCGTCGCCTATCATTCGGGGGAGGGGCAAGGCCCGGGGGGGAGATCGGTCAATCGCCCTGTTCGACGTGCCCTTGCGATTGCGGGGGAAATGGCGTCTGAGTGGCGCGGGCGAACGAGGGGAGATCGATCATGCCAGAGACAGGTTTGCTAATCGCAATGTTGGTGATGCTTATGGGCATCGGAGCCTTTGCCGGGGTCTTGGCAGGTCTGTTAGGCGTCGGCGGCGGCATCGTTTTGGTGCCTGCATTTTTCTATGCGTTTCAGACGCTGGGCTTTGGCGGCCCGCAGTTGATGCAGGTGTGTTTGGCCACCTCTCTTGCAACCATCATCGTCACCTCGCTGCGGTCGTTGCATTCCCATAACAAGAAGCAAGCGGTCGAGTGGGACACGCTCAAGGGCTGGGCTTTGGGCATCGCGGTGGGCGCGTTGGTAGGGGTCTTTGTGGCCGCCAGTCTGCGGTCGGTGACTTTGCAGGCGATTTTTGGCTGTTTGGGTTTGGTGATTGGTCTTTATCTTGGGTTTGGTCGTTCGGAATGGCGGTTTGCGGAGACGATGCCGAGCGGGATCACGCGGGCGATTTTGTCGCCGCTGCTGGGCTTTATGTCGGTGTTGATGGGGATCGGTGGCGGCAGTTTCGGCGTGCCGTTGATGAGCCTTTACAATACCCCCATTCACCGGGCTGTTGCCACGGCCTCAGGGTTTGGCGTTTTGATCGCAGTGCCGTCTGTTTTGGGATTTCTCACGCTCGATATCCAAGAGCCACCGCCCTACACGATTGGCGCGGTCAACCTTGTGGCTTTTGCCGTGGTTGTGGCGATGACGCTGATCACCACCCCTTGGGGGGTGAAGTTGGCGCATGCGATGGACCCCAAGCCGCTTAAGCGCATTTTCGCGGTGTTCTTGATCATCGTGGCGCTGAACATGCTGCGGAAGGCACTCGGCTATTGATTGCGGCCTCATCGGAAACAATTTCTGGTATTTCAGGGATTGTTTCCGAGGCATGCGTAAGCCCACGATAATTGTGGCAAAATCTTGACTTATTAACCGAATCCCCGCTTGCTGAACTATCCTTTAGTAGTGGGTAGGGCGCATTTCGTATGGCGGGGGTCGCGGTGATTTTGGCGTTGATGGGCGTGGGCCTGTTGACGAGCGTTTTGAGTGGTTTGGAAGACAAGATCGCAGCTGCCAAAGGCGATGAGATCCTTGGCACCGAGGGCGATGACACCTTGACCGGAGGCGATGGCCGGGAATTCGTCCAAGGCTTGGGCGGTAATGATGTGCTCATTGGCAATGGGGCCGCGGATTTGCTGGTGGGCGGCGACGGCGCAGATTTGATCTTTGGCGGTGCGGGCGATGACCACCTGCAAGGCGAGGCCGGCGATGACACGCTGCGCGGCAATGACGGGGCGGACTTTCTGGATGGCGGTGCGGGCGATGACAAGCTGTCAGGCTTTGCGGGCAATGACACGCTGGAAGGCGAGAACGGCTTTGACACGATTGATGGTGGCACTGGCGATGATCTGATGCGGGGCGGCAATAATGCCGATGCGATGTCGGGTGGGGCAGGGCGCGATGTCATGTTGGGGGGCACAGGCGATGACACATTGCTTGGCGAAGGCGATGACGATGTGATGCAAGGGGATGCCGGGCGTGACTTGCTTTTGGGCGGCGCGGGCAATGATACAATTTCAGGCTATTACGACGGCACCATTGATGGGGTCTATGAGCAGCGCGACACGCTTGACCCCGATGCCCTGCGGGGGGAAGCGGGGGCGGATACGCTGATCATGGGATCAGGTGATCGGGCAGCGGGCGAAGAGGGGGCGGATTTGTTCGCTTCGGGCGTCTGGGTGGACCCGGACAATCCGCCAATCGTGGAAGATTTTGTCACGGATGAAGACCAAATCGCGGTGATTGTGCCTATCGCTATGCAGGATGGTGCCGTTGATGTCCTGCCCGGAGTGGCTCCGGGAGAGCAAATTGTGACGTTTGGGGGGGTGGCGGTTGCCATTGTGAAAACGGTGTCTGGTGTGGGTCTGACGTCGGGGGATGTGATCCTGATCGGCGCGGAAAATTTTGTTTGAAAGGAATTGGGGATGTTCTTGTTGTTTGGGGTGCCAGCGCTGCTTGGGATTGGTCTGATCGGGTCGTTGTTGGGGTGGTTTGATGACGGGGGGGATGATGAGGCGGCCGCAGAACCGCCTGTCGAGCCTCCGGTAGATCCTGTGCCTTTGGGGCTGACTTTGCTGGGCACCGAAGGAGCGGATGCTTTGGAAGGGTTGGCGGGGGCTGACACGATTTCTGGCCTTGAGGGGAATGACCTGCTTGCGGGCTCTGGCGGGGCCGACCTTTTGTCAGGGGGACCGGGGAATGACACGCTCTCGGGCGGGGCGGAAGACGATGTGATTTTTGGCCGCGACGGGGATGACGTGGCGTGGGGCGGCTCGGGGTCGGATACGATTGAGGGCGGTGAAGGCAATGACAGCTTGTCGGGACTGATTGGCAATGACGTATTGGCAGGCCAAGGCGGCGATGATGTGCTGAGCGGTGGCAACAACAGCGACAAGCTGTATGGCGGCACCGGTGCGGATTCGATTTTGGGCGGCGATGGCGATGATTTGGCGCTGGGCGGTTGGGGCAACGATAGCATTCTCGGCGGCGCGGGGGATGACACGCTGGAAGGCAATCAGAGCAACGACACGCTGGAAGGCGGCACAGGTGCTGATGAACTCACAGGCGGATTGGGCGAGGATGTGATCTTTGGCGGCGCGGGCAATGATGTGATCTGGGGCTATGAGGACGGGGTCGAAGACGGAAAATTCGCGGCGCGCGATGTTTTCGACAGGGACGCACTCGCGGGCGGGGATGGAAATGACACGCTCTATCTTGGGTCGGGCGATCAGGTGGCGGGCACCGATGATGCGGGCAATGATACGCTGATCACCGGAACTTGGGTGGACCCGAAGAATGTGCCGGAAATTCAAGGCTTTGACGCCCGGTTTGATTCGTTGGTGATCTATTACAAGGCGGGGGATGGTGGCGCCTTGGAGGTGAGCATCGACGATAATGAGGCGATCAGGTTGCAGACCATCAAGTTCAACGGTGTGTCTGTGGCGACTGTGGATTACGGCGAGGGATCGCGCGTGGCGCTGGCATCGATCCAGTTGGTGGCCTCTAACGATTTCGTTTAAGGGGCTATGTGAGCGAAGGGCGCATCTGTTTCAGGCCCCCGCGTGGGGATTGGCAGGGAAGAGGTGCGCCGATGGAGCTGGAGTTTGAACGCGACGGCGTGACGGTGTTGCGCGGTGATCCGGGCATGAGAGCCTGGGCTGGTGCGGCGCGTGCTGTGGCGGATCGGGTGCTGACGGATTGGGCCGGGCGGGCAGATCAGTGGCGCAATGGGCGAACATGGTTTGTGGGTGTGGATGCCTTGCCGAATGCGGAGGATGGTGCGGTGCAGGGGGTGGCGTTGCCGCTGGACTTGATCGCGGTGGCTGGATGGTCTGCCGGGGAGAGGTTTCATCGCGCGCAACTGTCTGTGGTGTTTCCGGGTTATCCCCGCAGGGACGGCACCGAGACGGAGGCCGCTCATCGGTATCGGATCAACCGTGCGGCGGCGCATGTGGATGGGCTGCATGGCGAGGGCGCGGCAAAGCGGCGCTATTTGCGCGAGCCGCACCGATTTATCCTTGGGATTGCGTTGGATGGCTGTCGGGCGGCGCCGCTGGTGGTCTGGCCCGGAAGTCACCGTCGGATGAGGGCGGCACTTGTTGCGGGGGTGGGGGAGCGCGTTCCCGCAGAGGTGGACCTGACGGACGCCTATGTGGCGGCGCGGCGTGGGGTGTTCGAGGCGATTGAGCCTGTGGCCTTGCCAATGGCAGCGGGGGATGCCGTGCTCTTGCATCGCCATATGTTGCATGGTGTGGCGCCGTGGGATGCCGCTGTGGCCGAGGGGGCGGATGCAAGGCGAATTGCGTATTTCCGCCCTGTCCTGCGTGATCCGGCGCAATGGCTGCGCGCAGAGGATGACGCGTGATATTCGTCTGAATGACGTCGTGCGAAGGGGTATCTCGCTGCTTTCGTTGGCCTGCGGTCGGGTCAGGCCTCGCCGCGCAGGCGGGCAGCGCGACCACCGCGGCGGGTTTGCAGGGTTTTGGCGCGGGCCGGTAATTCCGACATCACGGTTTCGCGCTGTGCGGGGGCCATGCGTGACCAGCCGGCGATTTCGTCAATGGTGCGGTAGCAACCGATGCACAGGCGGGCTTCGGGATGGACGACGCAAATCTTGACGCAGGGCGATTGGATCTCGGCGCGTTTCCAGATCGCATCGGTGTTTTCGCTTTGCGTCATGCTTGCCCCGCTTGGTTGGATGATTTCAGATAGGTCAGTCGATCCAGTAGCCCTTGCAGAATATAGGCTGCGGCGACGTTGTCGATGACCTCGGCGCGACGCTTTCGAGACATATCCGCCTCGATCAGCACCCGCTCGGCGGCAACCGTCGAGAGCCGCTCGTCCCAGAAGCCGATGGGCAAGGTGGTGAGTTTCTCGAAGTTGCGGGCGAAGGCGCGGGTGGATTGAGCGCGAGGGCCTTCGGTGCCGTCCATATTCAACGGCAGACCAAGGATGACGCCTGCGACGCCGCGCGCAGTAATGAGAGCCAGAAGGCGCTGGGCGTCTTCGGTGAATTTGATGCGGCGCACGGTCTCTACGGGGGTGGCGGCCCCGCGCAACCCATCAGAGATGGCGACGCCAATGGTCTTGGTGCCAAGGTCCAGCCCCATGATGGCGCCTGTTGCAGGCAGCGCAGCGGCAAAGCTTTCGGCATCTGCCAAGATCATTCGATCAGGCCTGCGTTGCGCCCTGCTGCGCGGATCACGTCGAGCGCTTCGGTCTGTCCAAGAAACTTTTCCTGAGCTTCGGCAAGAATGGCGCGGGCGCGCTCCGTTTCGCCCAAAACGCCCAAGGCGCCAATGAGGCGTGCCCACTCGGCGGGTTCGCCGCCTTCGGTGGCAAGGCGATCAGAGAGCCGTGCGACCATGGAGCCAATCATCTCTTTGCGCTCGGCGTCGGACATTTGCGCCGCATTCTCGATGTCTTGACCAGTCGGGCCGGGGAGGCCCGCAACGGGAGGCTGGCCCGAGGGGGCGGCCTCGTCGGCGGGCAAGGTGTAGCGCACTCCGGCGCGTTGGGCCATTTCTTCGATTTGTTCGCGGATGGGGGCGATCCATGGCGCGGTGGGGGGGCCTTCTTTGAGCAAGGCGTCCCACAGCCGGAAGGCACGGTCGGGGCGGCCTGTTTGGGCGAACATCAAGCCGACGTAATAGCGTGTGGGGCCATTGTTTTGGTCGCGCGCAAAGGCCGCATTCAGGGCGGTTTCGGCTTCGGGGCTGACATAGCCACCTGCGGCAAGGATCATCAGATCCGCATAATCGGCATAATCCTGCGCGGTGGCAGTGTCGCCTTTAATGGAGAGAATTTGACCTTGGGCTTTATAGGCGGCGGTGAAATTGCCCAAAACCGCTTCGTTGCGTGCCAAAAGCACATGGCCTTGCAGATCGTTGGGGCGTTCCGCCACAGCAGAGCGCAGGCGCTCCATCAGCGTGAGGAAATTCGCATCGACCTGAGGGGCTGTGAAGGGCGGCACCTGACCTTCGACATCCGCTTGGCTTGGGCGGGTTTGGCGGATTTCCTCGGCCATTGCGATACGGTCCTTGAGGCTGAGATCGCCATAGCCCGGTGCACCGATCTGCAAGTAGAGCCCATAGGCGCCGCCGATGAGACCAAGCGCCGTGAGCGCCGCCATGGCCTTGATCGGGCCTTTGGCGGCAGAGGCGCTGGCGGTGCCAGAGGTGAGGGCCGTGTCGGCGGCAAGGATGCGGCGGGAGACCTCGGAACGCAGGCGTTCGGCTTCTTCGGCGGCAATGAGGCCGCGCGCGGCGTCGCGGTCGATTTCCTTGAGCTGGTCGCGGTAGACGCGCAAGTCATAGGCGGCGGGCGGCTCTCCACTGTCGCGACCGCGCAGCGCGGCCCGAACGAAAATGGCGGTTGTGGCCAGCGCCAGCGCGGCTGTGAGGATCCAGAAGGTCATGACCTCTCCCTTGGGCATCTTTAAGCTGGGTGACATGTAGTCGTCCTGACCCTGCGGCAAAAGGGCCAAATCGCCGCGTGAGGCGCGCATGTCGCAAATATGCCGGAAGCGACGTTTGCAAGCGGGGGTGGACGCGGCGGCTGGTCCAGTTAGATATCGGAAAAGTCCCGGATTCGACGGGCTGTTATCGAGGGATCAAGACGCGATGAAGCGCTATTCCGTTTTTGCCGTGGCCCGTGAGGCCGCACGCTATCATTCGGGTTGGGAGAGAGCTTGGGCCAGCCCAGAGCCAAAGCGGAAATACGACGTGATTATCGTTGGCGCAGGCGGTCACGGTTTGGCAACGGCCTATTATCTGGGCAAGAATTTCGGGATCACCAATGTGGCGATCATCGAGAAGGGCTGGCTTGGGGGCGGGAACACCGGGCGCAATACGACGATCATCCGCTCGAACTATTTGCAAGATCCCTCGGCTGCGATTTACGAAAAGGCCCGGTCGCTTTACGAAACGATGTCGCAGGACTTGAACTATAACGTGATGTTCAGTCCGCGCGGCGTGATGATGCTGGCGCAGACCCAGCATGAGATCCGTGGCTACCAGCGCACCGCGCATGCCAATCAGTTGCAAGGTGTCGAGACGCGGTTCATTTCGCCCGCCGAAGTGAAGAAACTGGTGCCGATCATCAATCTGGATGGGCCGCGATACCCGGTTCTTGGTGCACTTTGGCAGCCGCGTGGTGGCACGGCGCGTCACGATGCCGTGGCGTGGGGCTATGCGCGGGCCTGTTCGGATATGGGCATGCATGTGATCCAGAAATGTGAGGTCACGGGGGTTCGCAGCGAGGGCGGCAAAGTCGTGGGGGTGGATACCACCAAAGGTCCGATCGATTGCGACAAGCTTGGCATGGTGACAGCGGGCCATATCGGCACCAATGCGGCCATGGCCGGGTTCCGGCTTCCGGTCGAGTCGCTGTGCTTGCAAGCGCTTGTGTCAGAGCCGATCAAGCCCTGTATGGATGTGGTGGTGATGGCCAATACGGTGCATGGCTACATGAGCCAGTCCGATAAGGGCGAGATGGTGATCGGGGGCGGCACCGATGGGTTTAACAACTACACCCAGCGTGGATCGTTCCATCATATCGAGGAAACGGTTCGCGCGCTGGTCGAGACTTTCCCGATGGTGTCGCGGCTCAAGATGCTGCGCCAGTGGGGCGGGATTGTGGATATGACGGGCGACCGTTCGCCCATTTTGTCGAAAACCCCGGTTGAGGGTATTTTCGTCAATTGCGGCTGGGGCACGGGCGGCTTCAAAGCGATCCCCGGTTCGGGCTGGGCGATGGCGGAGTTGATGGCCAAGGGCCATTCGCCGCTGACGGAAGAGTTCTCGATGTTCCGGTTCCGCGAGGGCCGCTTCATCGACGAGAGCGTGGCCGCAGGGGTGGCGCATTGATGGC
>DOOI01000037.1:47240-47417 GCA_003512825.1 Paracoccaceae bacterium
CGCAGGGGTGGCGCATTGATGGCCAACCCTGCACCAAAGAGTTTACTTTTTTTTGTTGGGCCTCTGCGTGAGGGCAGATGCCGCAGCAGTCTTGGCATCTTTGGACGATTTGGGGTTCGCAAGCACCTTACCGGCAGCGGACGCTGCCTTCTTGCTCGTGACTTCGGTGTTCTTCTT
>DOOI01000037.1:47723-47900 GCA_003512825.1 Paracoccaceae bacterium
GCCATGGTTCAATCCTTCTTAGAAATGGCAACATACAGGGGGTGCGGGGTAGGCCGCGCTCATCATATGGTAGGGGTGTGCATCTGTCGCAATCCCTATGGTTGAAAAATCTTGATTGTGGGAACTCACAATGCTCATCCTAACCTGCCCCTATTGCGGTGTCTCCGGGGAGGAGAC
>DOOI01000174.1:0-1155 GCA_003512825.1 Paracoccaceae bacterium
CCATGATAGACGGCGTCGAAGCGCCCCAATGTGGTGAAAAGACGCCAGTCAGACAGGGTGGGGGCGCTGCCCATCAAGAAGCGCTGGTCTGTGAGGCGGGCTTCGAGCCAGTCGAGACTATCGAACAGCGGGGTTACGGCGGCGTCATAGGCCGCTTGGGTGGTCGCAAAGCCTGACTTATAAACCCCATTGTTGATGGTGTCATAAATGCGCGCATCGACGGATACACGGGCATCGCGCAGCTCTGCCGGGTCGAAATCGGCGTCATTTCCTGTGAGCGCATTGAAGGCGCTGTTGAGCATTTGGATGATCTCAGCGCTTTCGTTGGAGACGATGGTTTGACGCTGCTTATCCCACAGAACGGGCACGGTGACCCGGCCTGATAAATGCGGGTCGGCTTTGGTGTAGAGGTCGCGCAGGAAAGGCAGGCCGTAGAGGGTGTCGCCTGTTGTGCCGGGAAAATCTTGTGCGAAGGTCCAGCCATCACTGGCCATGTCGGGGTGGACGACAGACAAAGAGATCAAGGGCGCCAGCCCTTTGAGGGCTCGTAGAATCAGGGTGCGATGCGCCCAAGGGCAGGCATGGGAGACATAGAGGTGATAGCGGCCCGACTCGGCGCGGAAATCGCCCTCGCCCGTGGGGCCGGGGCGGCCATCGGGGGTAATCCAGTTGCGAAAGCTGGTGGTGGTGCGTTCGAAAGCGCCCCCGGTTTTTGAGGTGTCATACCAGACGTCTTGCCAGATACCGTCGATCAATTGGCCCATGTGCTTCTCCTTGTTCCCTATGAAAATAGGGCTGTGGAGGGGGAAGGCACCCTGAGTGAGAGCGCAATGGATGTGTGGGAGCGCACATTGGGCCGCGTGAGGAAGCATACGGATGCGTATGCAATTCGAGGCAAATCCGTTGCATCTCAGTCACTTATTTGAAAGGCAAATTTCCTATCCCTCTGTTTACTTGCTTTTTACCTTTGGCGCGCAACATTCTTGCGTGACGGATGGAGGATCCCATGACGACTTTTTTGACCCGCGAATTGCAAGAGGGGCTTGAGGCGGCGCGTAAATTGGCGGCCAAGAAGCGCTCGCGGCTGAAAGTGGAAATGGATGGGCAGAGCTGGCCCGTGCTGCGGATGTGGCAGGGCGGGTTTGCTTTGGATGC
>DOOI01000174.1:1452-7321 GCA_003512825.1 Paracoccaceae bacterium
TTGCTTTGGATGCCGATACGGCACAGCACCTTCGCGGCTTGGTCGATATCTATGACGGGGCGCGGCATATGATGCAGGCTTTGGTCGTGGCCTCGGAAGAGGAACCGGGAGAAGTCCGGTTTGAGTTCAAGCGCGCAACGCGCGCAGAAGACCGTGCGGCGATTGATTATGCGCGTGATGAAAATGCGCCCGTGGGATTGATCGGCTATTTGTGAGCCCCCCAAGGTGCACCCAATGCGCGCCTGATCGCGGCATTTTTTTATTTGTGAAGATCGACGGAAAGCAGAAGAGGGCGCGTATAAGCAAAACGCAGCATCCTTTTCTGACCGGAGGTCAATTTCTACCATGACAAAGTATTCTCGCGCTCAAGCTGTTTTGCATTGGGCTGTTTTTCTGCTGATCGTGCAGCAATTTGTATTTCACGAGGCCATTGTTGAGGCCTTCGGAGCGTTTATGAAAGGGCAGGAGTTTGCATTCTCGCCATTGATCGCGGCGCATGTGTTTGGCGGGATCTTGGTTGGGATTTTCGCCGTTGCGCGGCTTTGGCTGCGGAAGTCACGCGGTGTGCCTGAAGAATTGCCTGCGCCGGCGGCTCAGCGGTTGGTCGCGAAAATTATTCATATCGGGCTATATGTGCTTTTGATCGCAATGCCGGTTTCGGGCGCAGTCGCGTGGTTTGGTGGCGTGGGCGCAGCGGCCGGCGCGCATGAGATCATGAAGGCGATTATGCTGACCTTTGTTGGTCTGCACATTGTGGGCGCGATCTATCATCAAGTTGTGTTGAAGGATGGGATCATGGCGCGCATGTCGATGCGCGGATGATCCTTCGAGGCTGAATAGGTGCTGGCGACGGGTTTGGGTTGATCCGGATCAAGGCGCACGCATGCTTGTGGTGGAATGTTTCCGGGGAACGCGCCTCGGAAAAGGAATCGAAGCCATGATGCGCCTTGCGTCTATTCTGTACTCGTTGATTTCCACGACAGTGGCCGGGTCGCTGGTGATAGCGGCCCTGACCATGGGCTATGACACGTTACAGCCGATCTTGATTGCGGCGGCGCTTGGGTTCGTCGTGTCGATCCCGATTGCGTATTTCGTTGCCAAGGCGATTGTTGACGCGGATTAAGCGGGCGCGGTCAAAGCCGCTCAAGCCGCGAGGAAGTGGCGCACGGCGGCTTCGAATTCGGCGGGTTTCTCGGCGTGGAGCCAGTGGCCTGCGCCGGGGATTTTTGCAAACTTAGCCTTTGGAAACAGGGCTTTGATGCGCTCTCGATGCTCGGGCAGCACATAGGATGAGGTGGCGCCTGTGAGAAACAGGGTGGGGCCCGTGAAGTGACCTGTCACCTCGGGAAAGGACAAGATCGCTTGCATCTCTTGGGCAAGCGTGTCGAGGTTGAGCTTCCAGCGTTTGGCCTTGAGATCGAGAGATTGGGTGAAGAACGACGGCAGGATTGGGTCGTCGATCACAGCGCGCAAAGCGGCTTCGGCTTGGGAGCGGCGCTCTAGGTTAGAGAGGTCGATGCCGCGCATAGCGTCGATATACATCATTTGGGTGTGCGAATAGGTCACGGGCGCGATGTCTGCGACGATCAATTTGCGGATAAGATCAGGGCGGGTGAGGGTTGCCATCATTGAGGCTTTGCCGCCCATGGAATGGCCCAAAAGGTCGATTGGGGTGCCTAGGCTTTCGGCCAGTTCGACCAGATCGGCACCTAAATCGGTGTAGTGATGTGTGCTGCTCCACGGGCTGTCGCCGTGGTTTCGCATGTCGACGGCGATGACGCGGCGGTCTGCTGCCAGTTTGCGCGCGATAGCGCCCCAGTTTTTGCCAGAGCCATAAAGGCCATGTGCAATCACAAGCGGGGGGGCGGAAGCGGGGCCGGGGTGGTCGTAAAAATGCAGCATGCTCATTCGGATAATGCGAGGTGCGATGAAACGCCAGCGATTGAGTGCGCTTGCGGCGAGAGATATGAAGGGGGCTCGGAGGACTGTGTAGCCATGACGGAAGTGACGGAAATCGACGGGAAAGCGTTACGACTCGAAGAGATGTTGGCGGAGAAGCTTGGGCTTGCCAAGGGGCCGTTGCATATCCGGGCGCGTCGGGCTGGGCGGCGCTTGCCTGCGGGGGTGCGGGCAGGCATCACGCGGATCGCGGCGGCACAGGAAATGGTGCGTCATCCAAAATTGGTGGCCAGGGTTGATCTGGCGGGACTGGAAAAGGACTATCGCGCGGCGATGACATTCTTGGCCGCGATTGACCCCGCGGATCGGCGCAAGGGGTTTTGGCTTGGGCTAGCGGGGGGGCTGGTGTTCAACCTATTGGCCTTTGGGGCGCTTGTGCTGATTATCCTGCGTTTGCGCGGCTTCGTCTGAGGGGTGCCAAGGGTGCGGGCGCAAGGCATGGCGGGCCACAAGTGTCACTGTGGCGAAGGCCACGAACAGCAAAAGATACCAAGACCCGAGTTTGCCGAGGCTGACCAATTGCAGGGCTGATTGGCCCGAATACCGCCATGTGCCTGTGAGCGTGCCGATGTTTTCCGCGATCCAAAGCAGCAGGGAGGCCCCCAGTGCGACAAGCGGAACGGGCACCCAAAGCCACTGATCTATCAGGCGAAACCAGAGTTTGGTGCGGCCAAAAAACAGTAAGGTTGCCGCAAAGAGCACAAGGCGCGCATCGGGCAGGTAGTGGTGTGACCAGAAGTTGACATAGATCGCCACGGCAAGGGTCGCGATTGCCCAATAGGGCGGCGCGGGCGCGAGGCGGATTTCAAAAAGGCGCAGTGCTCGGGCGATGGTGCTGCCGACCGAGGCATACATGAACCCTGTGAAGAGAGGGACGCCGAAGAGTTTGAGCAGGCCCGGTTCGGGATAGGCCCATGAGCCTGCGGAGACTTTGAACCATTCCATCATGCTGCCCGTGAGGTGGAAGATCAGGATGACACGGGCTTCTTCCAGCGTTTCGAGTTTGGTTGCGATAAACAGGGCTTGGAGCCCGAGCGCGATGATCACGAGGGCATCGTAGCGATGCAGCGGCCAATCGGCTTGCCAGACGGCGCGTGTGATCAAGATTGCGGCGAGAAAGGAAATCGCGAAGAGGCAGGACGCGGCGAGGCGCACGAGAAGCGAGAGCGCGCAGGCCAGCCATTTCGGCAGGTTGGCAAGGCTCCAGAGTTCTAGCGGGTGCGGGGACATGGCGCGACATTGGCTAAGGTTTTGCGGAAAAGCAAACAGGCACCGCTGGGGTGCCTGTTTGGGTTTTGTGGAGGCTCTGGACGTTGGGCCCAAACCCCGATTTTGGGATCAAAGGTCCGGGTAGATCGGGAAGCGCAGGCAGAGGGCTTCGACTTCTGCCTTTACCTTGGCTTCGACATCGGCGTTGCCATCAGGGCCATTGGCGGCAAGGCCATCGACGACTTCGACGATCCAGCGGCCAATTTGACGGAATTCAGCTTCGCCGAAGCCGCGCGTCGTCCCGGCAGGTGTGCCCAAGCGGACGCCAGAGGTGACGGTGGGCTTTTCCGGGTCGAAGGGAATGCCGTTCTTGTTGCAGGTGATATGGGCGCGGCCCATGGCCTTTTCAGTGTCATGGCCCTTGACGCCTTTGGGACGCAAGTCGACCAGCATCAAGTGGCTGTCGGTGCCGCCGGTGACGATGTCGAGGCCGCCCTTCATCAACTCATCTGCCAGCGCCTGAGCATTTTTGATGACTTTGGCTTGGTAGTCTTTGAACTCGGGGCGCAGGGCCTCGCCAAAGGCAACGGCCTTGGCCGCGATCACATGCATCAAGGGGCCCCCTTGGATGCCGGGGAAGATGGCCGAATTGATTTTCTTGGCGATCGCCTCGTCATTGGTGAGGATCATGCCGCCGCGTGGGCCGCGCAGCGTTTTGTGGGTGGTGGTCGTAGCGACATGGGCATGCGGGAATGGCGAGGGGTAGAGGCCCGCCGCAATGAGGCCTGCAAAGTGGGCCACGTCGGCCAGAAGGAGCGCGCCGACACTATCAGCGATTTCGCGCATTTTCTTGAAGTCGATGATACGCGGGATGGCTGAACCACCGGCAATGATCATCTTTGGCTTATGCTCTGCGGTCAGTGCAGCGATTTGATCGTAGTCGATCAGGCTGTCTTGTTGGCGAACGCCATATTGGATGGCATTGAACCATTTGCCGGATTGGTTGGGTTTGGCGCCATGGGTCAGGTGGCCGCCTGCATCGAGGCTCATGCCGAGGATGGTATCGCCGGGCTGCAAGAGCGCGGTGTAGACGCCTTGGTTGGCTTGGCTGCCGGAGTTGGGTTGGACGTTGGCGAAAGAGCATCCGAAGAGTTGGCAGGCCCGCTCGATGGCAAGCGTTTCCGCCACATCGACGAATTGGCATCCGCCGTAATAGCGCTTTCCGGCGTAGCCTTCGGCATATTTATTGGTCATCACCGACCCCTGCGCTTCCATAACGGCAGCGGAGACGATGTTTTCGGAAGCGATCAATTCGATCTCGTGGCGCTGGCGACCAAGCTCGTTGGTGATTGAGCCCCAGAGTTCGGGGTCACGGGTCGCGAGTTTTTCGTTGAAAAAGCCTTTGTCGGACATGGGGTGCACTCCCTTGGAAACTGAGTTGGCGTTGTCCTATGCTATCACTTGCCGAGGGGGAAGAGCCCAAAGCGACGCAAGGGCCTTGAATGGCGGCAGGGGTGGCATCGGGCGCGCCGATGTGCTTCCATCTTGAAAACCGGACGCCTTTCGGAAACCTTGGAGCCGCATATGAAAATCGCCTTCACAGCGAGTGACGCACCTGTCGCGCAGACCGCGCGCGCGGTTTTGGCGACGCGCTATGGGGCTGTTGACGAGGGGGCGGCGGATGTCATCGTGGCCTTGGGCGGTGACGGCTTTATGTTGCACACCTTGCATCGCACCCAATCGCTGGATGTTCCGGTTTATGGAATGAACCGCGGCACGGTGGGTTTCTTGATGAATGGCTACTCGGAGAGCGATCTGGTGGCGCGGCTCAAGGCGGCGGAGGAGGCGGTGCTCAATCCATTGTCGATGCGGGCCGAGACGGTGTCGGGGGAGGTGCATGAAGCTTTGGCGATCAATGAGGTTTCGCTGCTGCGCCAAGGGCCGCAAGCGGCGAAGCTGAAAATTTGGGTGGATGGGCGGCTGCGGCTGGAGGAGTTGGTGTGTGATGGCGCATTGGTTGCCACCCCTGCCGGATCGACGGCCTATAACTACTCGGCGCATGGGCCGATTTTGCCGATTGGATCCGAGGTATTGGCCTTGACGGCCATTGCGCCTTTTCGACCGCGCCGTTGGCGTGGGGCCTTGTTGGCGGCGGGCGCGAAGGTGCGGTTTGAGGTGTCTGACCCCAATAAGCGCCCGGTGATGGCCGATGCGGATAGCCGCTCGGTGCGTGATGTGGTGCGAGTGGATATCGCATCAGAGCCCGGTATACGTCACCGTATCCTTTTTGATCCCGGTCACGGGCTGGATGAGCGCCTGATCCAAGAGCAATTTGCCTGATGGCGGCGTTCTGAGAGCGGCGTTTTGCGCGCGGCTTATTGCGGGCGGCCGTAATAGAGGCCGACCACATGTTCGGCTTCTGCGAAGAACAACCAGCGTGACGCAAAGATGCCCGCAATATGGGAAAGCACGGCGATGAGTGCTGCCATGTGGCCCATGGGCAAAATCAGCAATGCGAGTGGCAGGCCGTAGCCCAAGGCAAGGGCCAAGACACGCAGGCGGCGCGCGTGGCGACGCCCGACCCGGAAGACCATTTCCTGCATCAGATAATTGGTGCCGGTATGAGGCGGCTCGAAGGCGCGCACGGTGCCGGGGGTTAATCGGGTGGCCGTGGCAAGCGTGGTGTCGGATTGGCGGAAGT
>DOOI01000174.1:7640-8471 GCA_003512825.1 Paracoccaceae bacterium
CAAGAAGCGGGGCTGCCGCGGTGGTTTGGGCCGCGAGCAAGGCGCCGCCCCCGAGTGCGAGCGCCATGAAAAGCGCAGGTGTGGCCCAGCTATGCCAGCGCGGCACGGTTTTGAGTTGGGCGTAGATCATTGAGGTGGTGAAAACGGTGGCGAGCGAGAGCGCGGCCCCTGCGAGGCCGAGGGCTTGCACTGGAGTTCCGTTGAGGACACTCAGCGCATGCAGGCCCATGAGCGTAAGTGCGCTGGCCGCGGCCCAAGCTTCGCGCGACAGCCAGCTTGAGCGCCATTGGGTGAAGGCGCGCAGCGCGCGTTCGGGGTGGCCCAAGTGGAAGGTGGAGAACAAAAGACCAGCACTGGCCAGCAGCAGGCCGATGGCGTGAAAGGTGAAGCCGACCCAGCCGGAAAAATCGGCCAGTCCCGAGCCAAGCCATGCGAGAAGGCCGAAGCCAAGCCCTGAGAGGGTGGTAAAGGCAATGATGGATTTGGCGGGATGCATCAGCGCTCTCCTCCGGGCAGTTTTGACAGCGTGCGATCGAGCCAGCCGAGAAAGCCCGTGGGTGTGTCGGCAATTGGCGCAAGGAAGGGCGAGAGGACGTCGATATCGCTGTCCAATTGATCGCGGGGTCGAGGGGGGAGATATTTATTGGTAGGTTTGGTGCCTTGTTCGGGCATGAGATCGACACCGCCACGTTCTGCGGTCAGGCGGGAGACGTTCGAGTCTGGGTCTGCAAAGTCGCCAAAATGGCGCGCCCCCGCGGGGCAGGTGCGGACACAGGCCGGGGTGCGATCTTCTTCGGGGAGGTTTTCGTTATAGATACGATCAACGCAGAG
>DOOI01000174.1:8775-8961 GCA_003512825.1 Paracoccaceae bacterium
GTGCATTTCTTCATCACCTTCTCGACTGGATCCATTTCCCGTGCGCCATAGGGGCAGGCCCAAGCACAGAGTCCGCACCCGATGCAGGCATCTTCGTTGACCAGCACGATTCCGTCTTCGACCCGTTTGTAGCTGGCGCCTGTGGGGCAGACGGTTACGCAAGGGGCGTCTTCGCAATGCAGGCAG
>DOOI01000174.1:9237-11230 GCA_003512825.1 Paracoccaceae bacterium
GGGGCGTCTTCGCAATGCAGGCAGGATTTGGGGAAGTGGACAAGGCGTGGCGCAGCTTCGGGCGTGGTGACCTCGTAGCTGTGCACGCGGTTGAGGAAGGTGCCAAGGGGATTGCCGCCATAAGCATCGGTATCGGACAAGGGCGCGCCGTAATTCTCGGTGTTCCAGCCTTTGCACGAGACCACGCAGGCGTGACAGCCGACGCAGGTGTCGAGGTCGATTACTAGGCCGAGTTTACGCTCGGTATTTGCGGGAAGCTGGGTCATTTCCGCACCTGCCATGAGAGAGTTTTAGGGCCTTTGCCAACAGGTGATTTCTGTGGCGGATGATTGGGCTGGCTTTCTGGAGGTGCCACAGCGCGCGCGATTTTAACGCGCAGGTCGAACCATGCCGCTTGGCCAGTGACGGGGTCGGAATTGGACCAGCGCAGACCGTCGCCTTTGGGGGGCAGAAGCTCATGAATGAGATGGTTGAGAAGGAAGCCTTTGGTTGCTTCGGGCGCATCTTCTGAAAGGGCCCATGCGCCTTTGCGTTTGCCGATGGCGTTCCATGTCCAGACAGTATGCGGGTTTAGCGCGGCCATATGAACGACGGGCACGGTGATAGTGCCATGCGGCGAGGTTACTTCGGCCCAATCGCCGTCTTGAAAGCTATGCGCCTGCCAGATTGCTGTTGGCACGAAGAGCGGATTGTGGCCGTGGATTTGACGCAGCCACGCGTTTTGGGTGCCCCATGAGTGATACATGGCCATCGGGCGCTGGGTGAGGGCGTGGATGGGGTATTCTGCGGGGTCGATGGCATCATCAAGGAAGGGCGCATACCAGAGCGGCAGCGGATCAAGGGTGTGGTGGATTTGTGCGCGCAGATGTTCGGGCGGCTGTGCCGGGCCTTTGCCTTCGGCTGCTAATTGGAAGCGGCGGAGCGGTTCGACCCAAAGCTGGATAAGGTAGGGGTCGGGTTTGTCATAAAGGCCCAGTTTCACGGCCCAGTCCTGATAGGCGCGGTTCCATGGTTTGAAATACGCCGCTTCATCCGGGATATGGGAGACGTGGAAACCACCTGCGCGGATATATTCGTCGATCTGGGCGGCATTGGGAGCGCCACGCCCGTGCTGCACGCCTTTTTCGCCCATGCGGAAGCCATGTAGTGGGCCGATGCCGGGTTTGCGCTCGTGATTGATGATATAATCGGCGTAATCGGCGAATTTAGGGCTGCCATCTTGGTTGACCATGGCCGGAAGGCCGAGGCGCGCACCAAGGTCGAGGAGCACGGATTGAAAGCCGCGCACGTCACGATCTGGTTGGATTACCGGGTAACGGATGGCGTCTGCGGCCCCGCCCGGTTCGGAGATCGGGCGATCAAGCAGGGAGATACAGTCGTGACGTTCGAGATAGGTGGTGTCCGGGAGGATGAGGTCGGCATATGCGACCATCTCGGAGCTATAGGCATCGGAATAGATGATCCGCGGGATCACATAATCGCCGTTCTCATCGGTATCCGAGAGCATCTGCATGACGCCGGACGTGTTCATCGACGAGTTCCAAGACATGTTTGCCATGTAGAGGAAAAGCGTGTCGATTTTGTAGGGGTCGCCCGCGTGAGCATTGGAGATGACCATATGCATCAGGCCATGCGCTGAGAGCGGATTTTCCCATGTGAAGGCTTTGTCGATGCGCGCCGGTTTGCCGTCGGCGGTCAGGCAGAGATCGGCGGGGCCTTGGGGATAGCCCAGATGCGGGCCATCAAGGGGCTTGCCGGGGGTGACTTTGCAATGCGGTTTCGGGTGGCTGGTGGCGGGCTTTGGATAGGGCGGCTTGAACCGCATGGAGCCGGGGGTTTCGACCGCGCCGATCAGCGATTGCAACAGATGAATTGCGCGAGCGGTCTGGAAGCCGTTGGAATGGGCAGAGACGCCGCGCATGGCATGCATCGCGACAGGGCGGCCTGTCATGGTCTTGTGGGTCACGCCACGGAAATCGGTCCATTCGCGGTC
>DOOI01000174.1:11504-12108 GCA_003512825.1 Paracoccaceae bacterium
ACGGAAATCGGTCCATTCGCGGTCGAGTGTCACGGCTTCTTCAAAAGCGGTGCGGGCGATTTCGGCGGCAAGGGCGCGGATCCGTGCGGCGGAGATGCCTGTGCGGTCTGCCACGGCCTCGGGCGCATAATCGTCGGAGAGATACCGTTCAACAAGTGCGTGAAAGACCGGGCGGTGGGTGACGCCTGCGGTGCGATGCGTTGCGGATAAGTCTGGTTCGACGCCCTCTCCATCCCATGGTGCGGGCTTGCCTGTGCGGCGGTCGATCACGAGGGGGCGGCCTTCTGGATCGCGCAAGAAGAGCCCGTGATTGGCGGAGGCAGGATCAGAGTCGAGAAGCACCGGGGCATTGGTAAAGCGGGCAAGGAAATCGAGATCGATTTTGCCTGCTTTCAGCAGGAGGTGGACAAGTGACAGCACGAGAAGCCCGTCGCTGCCCGGAGTGATGGAGAACCAATCGTCCGCGATGGCGTTATAGCCCGTGCGAACAGGATTGACGCCGACGATGCGCGCGCCACGCTCTTTCAGCTTGCCAAGTCCCATCTTGATTGGGTTGGAGTCGTGGTCTTCGGCGACGCCGAAGAGGAGGAAGAGGCGGGCATGT
>DOOI01000006.1 GCA_003512825.1 Paracoccaceae bacterium
GCCTTTGATATCCATCTCGCGCAATACTTTCGGGTGCAGCTCGCCAAAGGTTGCAAGGATCTTTTTCGGACCAAGACCGATTTGCCCATGCCGCCCCGGATGCCACCAGCCCGCGCCATTTCGCAAAATCATCGCCTTAGCGGGAGCGCCCAGCGCAGCCAAAATCGCTTCCACATCTGATTTCGCGTCGTAAACGTCGACAGTCCGTGCCGTTCCATGCACGTCTTTCGGCCCCGTGCGCCCAATCAGCACCCCCGTCACCTGCACCGATTGTTCCCCCGGCTCGCCACCATGAAACACAGGCCCAACCTCAAACAGCGCCAAATCCATGAAGCCGCGCGCTTGATTGCGCGCCGCTGCCCGCAACAAGCCCGGCAAAAGGTCCGGCCGCATGTGGCTCATGTCCGAGGCAATCGGGTTGGCCAGCATGGTCGTTTCTGTGCCACCACCAAAGAGTGCAGCCGCCTCTTGATCTATAAACGAATAGCTCACGCATTCATTATAGCCCAAAGCCGCCGCCGTCCGCCGAGCAATCCGCTCGCGCGCCTGCAACTGCGTCAAGATGGGCTTGGGCACGCCGGCCTGCACGCGCGGCAAAGGCTTGCCCACCAACTTCGTCAGCGAGGCAATCCGCGCCACCTCTTCCACCAGATCCGCTTCACCCAAAACATCTGGCCGCCATGTCGGAACATGCGCCATCTCGCCTTCCATCCGAAAACCAAGCCGCGTCAGCGTCTGGCGCTGTTCGCTTTCGGAAATCTCCATCCCTACAAGGCTTTGCACACGTTCTGGGTTCAATTTGTAGGCGCGCGCCACATCCGGCACAGCCCCGGCAACCACCACGCTCGACGCTTCGCCACCACATAGATCCAAGATCATCTGCGTCGCATCTTCGAGGCCCTGCATGTTATAAGCCGGGTCAATCCCACGCTCGTTGCGGTACCGCGCATCAGTGTTGATCTTGAGCGCACGCCCCGTCGTCGCAATCTGAATGCGCTCCCAAACCGCCGCCTCAAGGAACACATTGACCGTTTCCTCAGTGCAGCCCGTCGCGGCGCCCCCCATGATCCCGGCGATGGATTCCACCCCCGTATCGTCGGAAATCACCACTTGGCCTGCGGCAAAGGTGTAGCTCTTGTCATCCAAGCCCACCATGGTCTCGCCACCCGCAGTGCGATGCACCCGCAGCCCGCCTTGCACCTTATCCGCATCAAACACATGCAAGGGACGGTTGCGATCATAGGTAAAGAAGTTGGTGATATCGACCAATGTCGAAATCGGACGCAATCCAATGGCGGTCAGCTGTCGCTGCAACCATGCGGGGCTGGGGCCATTCTTCACACCCCGGATCAACCGCCCCGCAAAGACCTCACAGCCTTCGCTGCGCGTATCTTCATCGATCGTCACAGAGATCGGGCATGCAAACAGCCCCTCCACCGAGGCCGTAGGCGCGGGCTTCAACTCCCCAAGTCCGCGTGCCGCCAAATCTCGCGCCACACCGCGAACGCCTAATGCATCGGCGCGGTTCGGCGTGATGGCAATCTCGATCACCGGGTCAATCTTCTCAGGAGCATTTTGCGCCAGCCAGTCGGTGAACTTTTGACCCACCTCGCCCGACGGCAATTCAATAATCCCGTTATGCTCGTCTGACAGCTCCAACTCGCGCTCAGAGGCCATCATCCCATGGCTTTCGACGCCACGGATCTTGCCCACACCGAGCGTCGTGTCGATACCGGGCACATAATCGGCGGGCTTGCACAGCACCACCGTGATCCCCGCCCGCGCATTTGGCGCGCCACACACGATCTGCTTCTCGCCCTCGTCGGTCATCACGCGGCACACACGCAACCGATCCGCATCAGGATGTTGCTCGGCATGCAGCACCTTGGCCAAGGTAAATGTCGCCAAACGCGCTGCCGGGTTGACAATTTCCTCCACCTCAAGCCCGAGGTCCGTAAGCGTTTCCGCAATCTCCTCGACGCTCGCTTGCGTGTCGAGATGCTCTTTCAGCCAGGAGAGTGTGAATTTCATGATCTCAAGTCCGTTCCGTAGGACAGGTTTCAACCCGTCGTTGCCGGGAAGGCGGGAATGCCCCGCCTTGCATTATCTGGAAAGGCCGCCGTGCAGCGTTGGCACATCGAGCGACGCAAAGCCGTAATGACGCAGCCAGCGTAAGTCGCTCTCAAAAAACGCGCGCAGGTCCGGGATGCCATATTTCAGCATCGCGATCCGGTCGATCCCCATGCCAAAGGCAAAGCCCTGATACACCTCGGGATCGATCCCGCCCGCCGCCAGCACCTTCGGATGCACCATGCCCGAGCCCAGCACTTCAAGCCAGCCGTCGCCCTCGCCCACTTTCACCGTGCCACCTTCCCATGAACACTGAATATCCACTTCCGCCGATGGCTCAGTGAACGGGAAATGCGAGGCCCGAAAACGTGTCTTCACCTTGGTGCCGAAAAAGGCCGAGAAAAACTCCTCCAACGTCCATTTCAGGTTCGCCATGGAGATATTCTTATCAATCGCCAAGCCCTCCACCTGATGGAACATCGGCGTATGGGTCTGGTCATAATCCGCGCGATACACACCACCGGGGCAAATGATGCGAATAGGTGCACCCTGCGCCTCCATCGAGCGGATCTGCACCGGGCTTGTATGCGTCCGCAACACGTTCGGCGGGCGGTTATCCCCCTCGGCGCGCTGCATATAAAACGTGTCCATTTCAGCCCGCGCCGGATGATGCCCGGGAATATTCAAAGCGTCGAAATTATACCAATCGGTCTCGATCCGCGGGCCTTCAGCCACGGCAAATCCCATATCCGCGAAAATCGCCGCCACTTCTTCGGTCACTTGGCTCACCGGGTGAATGGTTCCCGCTGGGCGGCCGCGCGCAGGCAGCGTCACATCCAACCATTCCGAGCGCAGTCGCTCATCCAGCGCCGCATCGGCCAGCCCGGCTTTTTTCGCCGCCAAAGCCGACGCAATCTCATCTTTCAACGCATTGAGCGCCGGCCCCATGACCTGCCGCTCCTCTGGGCTCATCTTACCCAGCTCCCGCATTTTCAGGCTGATTTCGCCCTGCTTGCCCATGGCGCCGACACGGACATCTTCCAATGCGGCTTCATCCACAGCAGCAGCAATTGCGGCACGATATTTTGATGCGAGGGCGTCAAGGGTCATCGGGTCTTCCTCGGGGTCTCGGGTTGGCGCTCCTGCTACCACAGGCACCCCGGAATGCAAGCATTGCGCTCCCCTTAGATGCAGGCTTTGATGCCTGACGTCACCTGTGCGCCGAAACGGAGCCCCCATGCACCGCGACTGGATCATTCTCGCCGGATTGGCCCTCGGGGTCACCGTCACAAACGGCTTCGCACGCTTCGCTTACGGTCTCATCCTGCCGTCAATGCGCGCCGAACTAGGGTGGAGCTATGCCCAAGCGGGCTGGCTCAACACCGCCAATGCCATGGGTTACATCGCAGGCGCAATCCTAACCATGAGCCTGATCGGTCGCATCCCGCCTGCCCGTCTCTTCGCGTTCGGCCTCCTCACAACCACCCTCTCCCTCCTAGCCACAGGACTGGTGCCCGCTCTGGGCTGGCAAACCTTCTGGCGCATCGCTGCGGGGCTTTTTGGGGCCATGTCCTTCTCCACAGCAGGTGCTCTGACCGCAGGGCTCTTTGCCAATGAGCCGCGCAAGAACGCGCTTGCCATAGCCATACTCTTCGGTTCAGGCGGCGGTTTGGGCATTGTTCTGGCCGGAGCCTCCATTCCCCCTATGCTGGGCCTGCAAGGCGATGAGGCATGGCCTTGGGCTTGGGTCATGGTCGGCAGCGCCAGCCTTCTGATGACGCCTCCCGGACTTTGGGCCGCATGGCACCTCCGAAACCTCGGTGGCCGCGCCGCCCGCCCAGCCCCCCTGCCCATCGGGCGCATGCTGCCCGAATACGCAGGCTACGCCAGCTTTGGCCTTGGCTATATCGTCTACCTGACCTTCCTTTCCGCATGGATGCGCGAACAGGCCGCCAATCCGATGCAAATCGCCCTGACTTGGGTGCTCTTGGGCAGTTGCATCACGGTCTCTCCTTTCTTGTGGCGCGGTATTTTCGCCCGTTTCGCCGGGGGCACCCCGCTTGCGATGATCCTCTCAGGCATCGCCATCGGCTCTCCCTTCCTGTGCTTTGGGCCACGCAGACGGGCCTTATTGCCTCTGCTTTTGTCTTTTGTCTGTGCGTTTTCATGGCCCCGGGTGCCGTCACGAATTTCACGCGGCAAAATCTCCCGCCCGAGGCGTGGGCCCGCGCCATCAGCCTCTTCACCGTCGTTTTCGCCTTCGCTCAAACCGCCGGTCCCTATGCGGCGGGCTGGATCGGCGATTTCGCGGGCTCCATCGGTGTGAGCCTCCTTGTCGTTGCGACACTTCTGTTGACAGGGGCCGTGCTCTCGCTGCTCCAACGCCCCCTGCCTGCAACAGGCAAAAACCTCTAGATTGAGTCCAAAAAATAGCTCACACTCTTTTGGTGTTGTGTAAAGTGGAGGTTTTTCATGTTCCCTCTGATCCTTTTGGGCTTGGCCGGAGTAACTGGACTCTATTTAGTGGCGGATTTCATGGGGGCATTCGGCGATGTCAGCCAAACCGCCAACGACAGCATCGAAGACGCTGAGCTGGAAGAAAAGCTTCCCCTCCTTGAGGACGGAGCACTCGACGCTCTCGAAACCGCCTTGCGCTCCGATCCCATTCTCTCCGACGCCCCACCCCCTGAAAGCCGTTTCAGCCTTGCCGAATATGACCTTGAGGCAGGAACCTCCATCACCACCGAAGGCGATGATTTTGCCGTCATCCCCGAGGACGTCACCGACGGCATGGATATGGTGGATGGGCGCGGCGGCTCCGATGTCGTGATCGGCAACTCCGCTTACAATGCGCTATTTGGCGACACCGGAGATGACACTCTCCTCGCTGGCGGCGGCTTTGATCAGGTCTTTGGCGAAGACGGCAACGATATACTCGCGGGCCAAGACGGCGGCGACCTTCTTGTAGGAGGCAAGGGTAGCGACATCATTTATGGCAGTGCGGGCGACGACAATATTTTCGACAGCGCCTATCTCACTGGCTATGTCGGCCAATCTGATGCCGATGTCATCTCCGCAGGAGATGGCAATGACGGCCTCTTGATCGAAGACGGTGTCAACCTGATCTCGCTCGGCTCTGGCGCCGATCACGTCATGGTCTACACCCAATCCGGCGGCACCCCCGGTGCAGTCATCACCGACTTCGACCCCAACGAAGATGGTCTCCTTCTCGGCGTCCATGCACCAGATCTGACCCTAGAGAACGGCGCAAATACGCTCACACTCAACTATCGGCTCTCGGAAATCGAGACACCCCTTGGCATCGGCACATTGGTTGAACCCGCCGTAACCTCGCAAAGCTTGGCCGATAGCCTTGCAGGCGCCAATGTCAGCTATGCCGTTCTCTTGGGCCTCTCCCCCGAGGATCTGGCCAGCGCCGCAATCCAAGTCTATCTGACCGCAGAAAACTCTGAATACTTCGCCGACGATAGTATCCACGCCCTCGCAAAACAGATGGGCGCGACACGCCTGTGATCAACACCACTCATCGCGCAACGAAAAAGGGCCGCTCAATCGAGCGGCCCTCTTCAATTCCGAAACGCGGCCTATCAGACCAGCGCGGCTTTCGCCTTTTCCACAATCGCGTTGAACGCCGCTGGCTCGTGCACAGCAAGATCTGCCAGAACCTTACGGTCCACTTCGATCCCAGCCTTCAACATGCCATTGATGAAACGCGAATAGGTCATCTCGATGTCGAACGCCCGAACGCCTGCGTTGATCCGCTGGATCCACAATGCGCGGAAGTTCCGCTTG
>DOOI01000012.1:0-7817 GCA_003512825.1 Paracoccaceae bacterium
GCCAGAGGGGCTGATGGCTTTCTCTTTGCAAAAAATATCCCCGGGGGAGTTTGAGGGGGCAGGCAGCCCCCTCATGCTGCCGCTGTCGCCTGCGGCTCTTGGTTGGAGGCTGCGCGATTATGCTTGATTTTGGTATACCAGACTGATGGTATACCATTTTAAAGAGGGCGGCGCCCGGGAGCGCTGGGAAGGAATGTAATGTCTGATACACGTGCAAACAAGCGGTTCCGCAGTCAAGAATGGTTTGATAACCCCAACAATCCCGGCATGACGGCGCTTTATGTCGAGCGCTATCAGAATCAGGCCTATACGCGCGAAGAAATCCAGAGCGAGCGGCCGATTATCGGTATTGCCAACACAGGGTCCGATATTGCGCCTTGCAACAAGATCCACGTTTTCTTGATGGACCGGATCAAGGCGGGAATCCGGGATGCGGGCGGGGTGCCGATGGAATTTCCGGTGCACCCCATTCAGGAGACGGGAAAGCGCCCGACGGCTGCGCTGGATCGCAACCTCACTTACCTCAGCTTGGTTGAGGTCTTGCATGGCTATCCCCTTGACGGCGTCGTGTTGTGCACGGGCTGTGACAAGACCACGCCTGCGCTTTTGATGGGGGCTGCGACGGTGGATATTCCGGCGATTGCGCTCAATGGCGGGCCAATGCTCGATGGGTGGTGGAAGGGCAAACGTGCCGGATCAGGGACGATCGTGTGGGAATCGCGCCGTCTTTTGGCCGAAGGAAAGATTGACTACGAAGAGTTCATGAGCCGGGTATGTGCCTCGGCTCCGTCCTTGGGGCATTGCAACACGATGGGGACAGCCTCGACGATGAACGCAATGGCCGAAGCGCTGGGCATGTCCTTGACAGGCAACTCCGCGATCCCTGCGCCGTTCCGGGAGCGGATGGCGATGGCTTATGAGACGGGCAAGCGTGCGGTGCAGATGGTATATGAGGACCTCAAACCCTCGGATATTCTGACGCGGGAAGCCTTTGAGAACGCGATTGTCGTCAATTCGGCCATTGGTGGATCGACCAATGCGCCGCCGCATTTGCAGGCGATTGCACGGCATGCCGGGGTGGAGCTGCATGTGAAGGATTGGCAGACTGTCGGGTTTGACGTGCCGCTCTTGGTGAATATGCAGCCTGCGGGCGCATATCTGGGCGAGAGCTTTTACCGCGCGGGCGGGGTGCCTGCGGTTATGGGAGAGCTTCGCAAGGCCGGACGCATTCATCAGGGGGCCATGACGGCGACGGGGCGGACCATGGGCGAGAACCTTGCGCCTTGGCAAAGCGAAGACACGGATGTGATCAAGAGCTATGACGCGCCTATGCGGGAGAATGCCGGGTTCTTGGTGCTTTCGGGCAATCTTTTTGACTCGGCCTTGATGAAAACCTCGGTGATTTCAAAAGATTTCCGCGAGCGGTTTTTGCTCAAGCCCGGAGCGGAAGGTATTCATGAGGCGCGGGCCATCGTGTTTGAAGGGCCGGAGGATTATCACGACCGTCTTAATGATCCGGCTTTGGAGATTGATGCGGAGTGTATCTTGTTCATCCGTGGGGTGGGCTGTGTGGGCTATCCCGGTTCGGCGGAGGTGGTGAATATGCAACCGCCTGATGCGCTGATCCGGGCAGGTGTGCAGCATTTGCCCACCGTCGGGGATGGGCGCCAGTCGGGCACCTCGGAAAGCCCGTCTATTCTGAACGCCTCGCCGGAATCGGTCGTTGGGGGGGGGCTTGCCTATCTCAAGACGGGGGATCGGGTGCGGCTTGATCTCAATGCCTGCACTTTGGACGCTTTGGTGCCGGAGGATGAATGGGCGGGGCGCAAGGCGGCATGGGTGCCGCCTGTGATCGAGCATCAGACGCCATGGCAGGAGATTTATCGCCAGCATGTGGGGCAGCTTTCCGATGGGGGCTGTTTGGAATTGGCGACGGTTTATCGCCGTGTGGCGCAGAAATTGCCGCGCGATAACCACTAAGCGCGCGATTTTTCGCGTCAAATTGACCTTGTGATAGAAGGGCGGGCCGGAAAGACTGGCCCGCAAAGAGACAGCTGCTGCGGGCAGGGGGAGACCAGCGATGAAAACGATCATGATCACCGGGGCAGGCAGCGGCGTGGGCCGTGTGACGGCGCGGGCGTTTTTGGCCGCGGGGTGGCATGTTGTCCTGACGGGACGGCGAGAGGCGCCGCTGGTGGAAACAGCAGGCGGCCATGCCAATGCGCGGATTATTCAGATGGATGTGTCTGATGCGGCGTCCGTTGAGGCGGGATTTGCCGCAGTGGAAGCAGAGTTCGGACGGCTTGATGCTTTGTTCAACAATGCGGGTGTAAGTCTGAAATCGACGATGATCGACGAGATCAAGGTCGAGGATTGGATGAACCTTTGCAATATCAACATCACGGGGATGTTCTTGTGTGCGCGCGCGGCTTTTGGCCTGATGCGGCGGCAAGCGCCGCAAGGTGGGCGGATCATCAACAACGGGTCTGTTTCGGCGCATGTGCCACGCTATGGCTCGGTGCCTTACACGATGTCGAAACATGCGGTGACGGGGCTGACGCGCACGCTGTCGCTGGATGGGCGGCAGTTCAATATTGCCTGTGGGCAGGTAGATATCGGCAATGCGCTGACAGAGATGGCCCATGCGATGACGCAAGGCGTGCCGCAGGCCGATGGGTCGATCAAGGTAGAGCCGGTGATGGACGCGACGCATGTGGCCTCGTCGGTGCTGCATATGGCGGAGCTACCGCTGTCGGCGAATGTGCAGTTCATGACTGTGATGGCGAGCGCGATGCCGTTTATTGGCCGGGGCTGACGCCGGGTTCGGGCGGGCTATTCCGAGGGATGGACGGATCGGCGCGTTGTGGTGATTGACAGGCGGGTGTGAGGCAGAGGAAGCTCGCGCCATGACACATCAAAACGCGCTCCGTGACATCCTTGAAACCCCGGATATGGGGATCATCCTTTCAGACGGTTGCCGCTTGTCAGCGCGGGTTTGGATGCCACAGGACGCGGCGGACGATCCTGTTCCTGTAATTTTGGAATATCTCCCGTATCGCAAGCGCGATGGCACCTGCGCGCGTGATGCGCTGACGCATCCGTGGTTTGCCAAGCGGGGCTATGCCTGCCTGCGGGTGGATATGCGCGGCAATGGCGATAGCGAAGGGCTGATGGAGGATGAATATACGCCGCAAGAATTGGCCGATGCTTGCGAGGTGATCGCATGGGCCGCTGCCCAGCCTTGGTGCAATTGCCGGGTGGGAATGATGGGGATCAGTTGGGGTGGGTTCAACAGCTTGCAAGTGGCGGCGCTGCAACCTGATGCGCTCAAGGCGATTGTGACGCTGTGCTCGACGGTGGATCGGTATGCTGACGATATTCATTACAAGGGCGGGTGCCTGTTGAATGAGAATTTGGGGTGGGGGGCCACGATGTGGGCCTATTCCTCACGCGCGCCGGACCCGGCCTTGCGGGAGGATTGGCGCAAGATTTGGCTGGAGCGTTTGGAGCATGAGCCGTTTTTACCGGAAGTTTGGCTGCGCCATCAAAATCGGGATGATTATTGGCAGCACGGATCGGTTTGCGAGGATTTCAGCGCGATAAAGGCAAAGACCTTGGCCGTGGGCGGCTGGGGGGACAGCTACAAGAACGCGGTGCCGCAATTGGTTGCGGCCTTGCCGGGGGCAAAGGGGATTGTTGGGCCATGGGTGCATAAATATCCGCATTTTGCTGTGCCCGGCCCGCGTATCGGGTTTTTGCAGGAAGCCGAGCGCTGGTGGGCGCGTTGGTTGAAGGATACCCCGACAGGGGTGGAGGATGATCCCGATTACACGGTCTATCTGATGGATGGGGTGCGCCCGGCGACGTGGTATCTGGAGCGGCCGGGACGGTGGATTGTGGCCGATGCCTCGGGCGGAGAGGTGACGCGGCATCATTTGGCCGGGCAGGCTTTGGCCGCGACACCGGGGCCTGTCGAGGCTTTGGTGGCGTCGCCGCAGCATACGGGGGGCGATAGCGGGGAATATTGCGCGATTTGGTTGGGCCCGGAAATGCCGGGTGATCAGCGGGCGGATGACGCGCTTTCGATGGTTTGGGAGGGCGATACGCTGGCGCAGGACTGCGCGATTTCAGGTGCGCCGCATGTGGCTTTGCGGCTGATGTCCGACAAGCCCTTGGGGCAGATCGCGGTGCGGCTGTGCCATGTGCATCCTGATGGCGCGACGACGCGGATCACCTATGGCGTGCTCAATCTGGCGCATCGCAATGGGCACGCCCGCCCAGAGCCTCTGCCGGTGGGCGAGGTCGTAGAGGTGGCGCTGGATCTTGACCACATCGCCTATTGCGTCCCAGCCGGGCATCGGTTGCGTTTGGCGGTGTCGAATGCCTATTGGCCGCTGCTGTGGCCCAGCCCAGAAGCAGGGCAATTGACTATCTCGGGGGGCTATGTGGATGTGCCTTGCGTGGTGCGCCCGCGGCGCGATGAGCGGGTGTTCCCAGAGCCAGACAGTGAGGCGGCGTGGGAGACAGAGCCGCTGCGCGCGGGCGACAATAGCCGTCGTGTGGTGACGGATATGAAAACTGGCGAGATCACCTTGGAAATTGTGGATGATTTCGGCCTGCGGCGCGATTCGGACCATGGGCTGATTTCGGGGTCGGTGGCGCGAGAGTGGTGGACGATCCATCCTGACGACCCGCTTTCAGCGCGGGGTCGGACGCATTGGACTGAGGAAATGGCGCGCGACGGGATTGTGCTTCGCACGGAAACTTTCACGGAAATGTGGTCGGACGCAGCAGAGTTCCATCTTGCCGGGCGGATTGAGGCCTATGAGGGTGAAAAACTGTTTTACAGCCGTAAGGTGAGTGCTCGCGTGCCGCGTGACCACAGATGAGAGAATGACAAAAAAGTTCGGGATTTTTCTTGATAACCCGGGCGCAATGGGCATTGTTGACTCATCAGTCAATGTCACCGGAACAAACCGGGGCGCCTTTTCGATGGCCAATAGGGAGGCTACCATGAACGACCGCGATCAACAGATCTCGCATTTTACCAAACTCGCAGCGAAGGGCCGCATGACGCGGCGCGAATTCGTTGGCCGTATGACCGCATTGGGCGTGACCGCGGCAATGGCCAATGTCATGCTGTCAAATGCCGCGAAAGCGGCGGGGCCTGTCAAGGGCGGCACGCTCAAGATCGGTTCGGTTGGTGGCGAGAGCACCAACACGCTGGATCCGGCATTGGCTGCGAGCCAAGTGCCCTATCACAACCTGCACAGCTTTGGCGAAACGCTGGTTGAAGTCGCCGCCGATGGCAGCATCGGCTATCGTTTGGCAGAATCCGTGGAATCGACACCCGACGCGAAAACTTGGCGTTTCAAGATCCGTTCCGGTGTGGAGTTCCACAATGGTCAAACCGTGACCGCGCAAGACGTAATGCGGACTATGGAGCGCCATTCGAACGAAGAGTCGAAGTCGGGCGCGCTTGGCATCGTGAAGGGCATCGAGTCGATGTCGGTTGATGGTGATACGTTTGTCGTCAACCTTGGCACGGCCAACGCTGACCTTCCCTATTTGATGGCGGATTACCACCTGATGATCCAGCCCGATGGCGGCTTTGACAATCCAGCGGCGGGGATCGGTTCGGGCGCTTACATGCTGGTCTCGGACGAGCCGGGTGTGCGTCACCTGTGGAAAAAGAACCCGAACTATTGGGACAGCACCCGCGGCCATGTGGACGAGATCGAGATCATCGTCATCAACGACTCAACTGCCCGTATGGCGGCGTTGCAGTCGGGTCAGGCGCATATCGTCAACCGCGTCGATCCAAAGGTTGCAGGACTTCTGAGCCGTGCGCCGGGCGTACAAGTGGTAAACACCGGAGGCCCTGGCCACTATGTGTTCATCATGCATTGCGACACCGCACCTTTCGACAACAACGACCTGCGTTTGGCGCTGAAATATGCAATCAACCGTCAGGAAATGGTGGACAAGATCCTGCAGGGCTATGGGTCGGTGGGCAATGACTTCCCGATCAACAGTGCCTATCCGCTTTTCGACAACTCGATCCCGCAGCGTGAGTATGATGCGGCCAAAGCGGCAGAGCATTATAAGAAATCCGGCCATGATGGCAGCCCCATCGTGCTGCGTGTGGCCGATGGTGCCTTCCCGGGTGCGGTGGATGCGGCAGCGCTCTTCCAGCAGTCGGCCGCTGCGGCGGGTATTCCGCTGGAAATCAAGCGGGAGCCAAACGACGGTTACTGGTCGGAAGTCTGGAACAAGCAACCCTTCTGCGCCTCGTATTGGGGTGGCCGTCCGGTGCAGGACCAGATGTATTCCACCGCCTATCTCTCGACGGCTGACTGGAACGACACGAAGTTCAAGAGCGAGGCCTTCGACGCCAAGCTTCTGGCCGCTCGTGCCGAGCTGGACGAGACCAAGCGCAAGGGCCTTTACAGCGAAATGGCCAATATGCTGCGCGACGAAGGCGGCCTGATCTGCCCGATGTTCAACGACTATGTTGATGGTATCTCGGACAAGCTTCAGGGCTGGGAAAAGGATGGCACGGGTGAACTCATGGGTGGCCGCGCCAGCCAAGTTTGCTGGCTCGCCTGATCCGGGTCTGGCATAGATGCACCCGATTTTGAAATTGGTGCTCCAGCGCATTGCGCTGGGGCTCCTGCTTCTTCTCGCCGCCTCGGCGCTGATTTTTGCTGGGACAATGATCCTGCCGGGTGATGTCGCGCAGTCAATCCTTGGGCAATCCGCAACTCCACAATCATTGGCTAATCTGCGTCAGGAACTCGGCCTCGATGTGCCTCCGGTTCAGCGGTATTTCAACTGGCTTGGCGGTGTCTTGCAGGGCGATCTGGGGACCTCGCTGACCAATCGGCTCGATATTGCCGAAACGATGGGCCGACGCTTGGGCAATACGATGTTCCTTGCGTTTTGGGCCGCAGTGATCTCGGTGCCTTTGGCGATTTTCTTGGGTCTTTTGGCTGTGCGCTATGAAGGCCGCTGGCCTGACAAGCTGATTTCGGGGGTCACCTTGGCCTCGATTTCCATCCCGGAATTCCTGATTGGCTATGTGCTGATCTATTTCGTGGCTGTGAAGATGCGGCTTTTCTCATCGGTTGCGATGATCAATGACAGCATGAGCCTGTTGGAAAAGCTCAACGCCATTGCGCTGCCTGTGATGGTGCTGACGCTGGTCGTTTTGGCGCATATGATGCGGATGACACGCGCGGCGATCCTTAATGTGATGCAATCTGCTTATATTGAGACGGCAGAGCTGAAAGGCCTGTCATCCTTCATGGTGATTGCGCGTCACGCCTTTCCCAATGCGATTGCCCCGATTGTGAATGTGGTGATGCTGAACCTTGCCTATCTGGTGGTTGGCGTTGTGGTGGTTGAGGTGGTCTTTGTCTATCCGGGCATGGGACAATACCTTGTGGACCATGTGGCCAAGCGCGATGTGCCTGTGGTGCAAGCCTGCGGACTGGTCTTTGCGGCCGTTTACATCGGGCTGAATATGATCGCGGACATTGTCTCGATCCTCTCCAATCCAAGACTGAGGCACCCGAAATGATCCGTATGCCAGTCTCGGCCATGATTGGCCTGTTTTTTACTGCGCTCTATTTTCTGGCGGCGATTTTCGCCCCGGTGATCGCCCCCTACGGCATGGCCGAAGTGGTGGGGGATGTTTGGGAGCCGATGAGTGCGGAGCATTGGCTCGGCACGGATTCCATCGGGCGCGACCTGCTGACGCGGATGATTTACGGCGGGCGCACGACGATTTTCATCGCGACGATGGCGACGATCCT
>DOOI01000012.1:8093-17060 GCA_003512825.1 Paracoccaceae bacterium
CCAGACGATGGCGACGATCCTCAGCTTCACAACTGGGTCTGTTTTGGGCTTTCTAGCGGCGACAGTTGGGGGATGGGTTGATCAGGCGCTGTCGCGCTTCGTGGATTTGATGATGGCCATTCCGTCACTGATTTTCGCGCTGGTGGTGCTGTCGGTGATGCCTGTTACGGTCACGGTGCTGATCTTTGTGATGGGGCTGTTGGATGCGACGCGGGTGTATCGCCTTGCGCGGGCGGTCGCGGTGGATATCACGGTGATGGATTACGTTGAAGCGGCGCGCCTGCGGGGCGAGGGCCAAGTCTGGGTGATTTTCCGCGAGATCCTGCCCAATGCCTTGTCACCTTTGGTGGCGGAGATGGGGCTGCGGTTCATCTTTATGGTGCTTTTCGTTTCGACGCTGTCGTTCCTAGGCCTTGGAGTCCAGCCACCCGGTGCGGACTGGGGAGGAATCGTTAAGGAAAACAAGGAAGGTATCGTCTATGGCATTTCCGCCGCATTGGTGCCGGCCTTTGCAATTGCGACTCTGGCCATTTCGGTGAACCTCGTGGCGGACTGGGTTCTCAACCGCACCACCTCGCTGAAAGGGGGCCGCTAATGGGCGATATTCTGCTCGATGTGCGCGACCTGAAAATTGGCGCGACAATCCATCCTCCGGGTGAGAAATCCCGCGATATTGAGATTGTGAAAGGCGTTTCCTTTACACTGGAGAAGGGCCGGGTTTTGGGGCTCATCGGGGAATCCGGGGCGGGGAAGTCGACGATCGGGCTGTCATCCATGGCTTATGGCCGGGGCGGTTGCCAGATCACTGGGGGCGAAGTTTTCCTGAACGGGCGTGACATTCTCAAGGCCGGTGCGCGGGGGTTGCGCGCTGTGCGGGGCGCGGAAGTGACCTATGTGGCACAATCGGCCGCAGCGGCGTTTAACCCGGCGAAAAAGCTGATGGAGCAAGTCACCGAAGCGGCGGTGCATCATGGGTGCTGCTCGCGGGCTGAGGCCGAGGCGCGTGCCATCGTGCTGTTTGAAAAGCTGGGCCTACCCAAACCCGAGAGCTTTGGTGAGCGTTACCCACATCAGGTGTCTGGGGGCCAGTTGCAGCGGGCGATGACGGCAATGGCGCTGTGCCCGGAGCCGGATCTGGTGGTGTTCGACGAGCCGACCACGGCTTTGGATGTGACGACCCAAATCGACGTGCTGGCTGCGATCAAGGATGCTATTCGCGATACGGGTGTGGCCGCCCTGTATATCACCCATGATCTGGCGGTGGTGGCGCAGGTCTCGGACGAGATCATGGTGCTGCGAAACGGGCTGATGGTTGAGCATGGCGAGACCGATCAGATCATCAATCGTCCCGCCCAAGACTATACGCAGGCTTTGGTGTCGGTGCGCTCGATTGATCACAAGGAAAAGGCGGCGGCGGCACCTGTGCTGACAGTCGAGGGGATTACAGCACGCTACCGCGGCACGAAGTTTGATGTGCTGTCTGATGTGAACGTCTCGCTGAGCGCAGGGCAAACCCTTGCGATTGTGGGGGAATCTGGCTCTGGCAAGTCGACGTTGGCGCGGGTTATCACCGGGCTCTTGCCGCCTTCGGCGGGCAACGTGACCTTCGCAGGGCGTCGATTGTCGGCCGATCTGAAGGCGAGAACCCGCGACGATCTGCGGGAATTGCAGATGATTTACCAGATGGCCGATGTGGCGATGAACCCGCGTCAGACCGTGGGGACGATTATCGGGCGGCCTTTGGAGTTTTACTTTGGGCTGCGGGGCGAGGCGAAGCGAAAGCGGATTCAGGAACTGCTGGACCAGATCGAAATGGGCGCGGGCTATATCGACCGCTACCCTGCGGAATTGTCGGGCGGACAAAAGCAGCGCGTATGTATCGCGCGGGCTTTGGCGGCCAAGCCGAAGCTGATCATTTGCGACGAAGTCACTTCGGCGCTTGATCCGCTGGTGGCGGATGGCATCCTTAAGCTGTTGCTAGACCTGCAAAAAGCAGAGGATGTGGCCTATCTCTTTATCACGCATGACTTGGCCACGGTGAAGGCCATCGCGGATTCGATCGCGGTGATGTTCAAGGGGCGGGTGGTGCGCTATGGCACGAAAACGGATGTGCTGACGCCGCCGTTTGATGATTACACCGACCTGCTGTTGGGGTCTGTGCCAGAGATGCGCTTGGGGTGGCTGGAAGATGTTCTGGCGTCGCGGCGTATGCAGAGTGCGGATAATTAATCCGGTCAGGCCTAGGAAAGTCCCATGGAAAACAAGCTGTTGCTGATTATTCTCGATGGGGTGCCGCTGCGGAATTGGCGGCGCTTGTTTGGCAACCTTGAGGGATGGGTGGCCTCGGGAGAAGCGCAGACATGGACGATGCGCTCGGTTTTGCCATCGACTTCGGCCTCCTGCTATGCGTCGATTCACACCGGAGTGACGCCGCAGCAGCATGGGTGCACGGGCAATGGAAATGTCTTTCGCCTTGATTTTCCAGACGTTTTTTCCCAGGTCCGCAAGGGTGGTGGGGTGACTGGAGCGGTGACGCATAGTTTCTGGTCGCAGTTCTTTAATCGTCATCCTTTCGATCTGGTGCGCGATCTCGAATATGATGAGCCAGACAGCGAAACCATAAATCATGGGCGCTTTCACACCATGACCGGCTATGGCCAGATCAATCAGATGACGCCTTCGGACGTGGATCTTTTTGCAACGCTTTCAATGCTTTGCGGGCGTTTTGGCCTGAATTACGGGATCTTGCACACCTGCACGCTCGACAGTATGGGGCACCGTTTCTATCACGATTGTGAGGAAATGGACCATGCCTGCTATGTGATGGATGAGATGTTGGCCCCCTTCCTGCGGAAATGGCGGGACGCGGGGTATGAGGTGATTGTCACGGCCGATCACGGGCAAGATGAACGTGGGCATCACGGCGGAAAAACCCCACTACAACAAGAGTTTGCGCTGTATTACTTTGGCCCGGCCAAGGGGCCGGAACCAGATGTGATGCTCGATCAGCTGCAATTGGCGCCAACGATCCTGAGCCGATTGGGGGCACCTATTCCCGCAACAATGACTGCAAAGCCGTTCTTGGCCTGAGCCTGTTGAGGCACAGGTTAAGCAAAGCTGAGCGCTGCGGTTTATGGCGTTAACGCTTGCCCAAATGAGCAAGATCGCGTGTATGATTTGCGTATGGTTGCCGTATGGCTGGCGTCATGCGCTGCGGTGTTAAGCATTTCTAAGTGGTTAATTGGGTTATGCGCGTGATGATGCGCGTGAAACTTTCGCGGGCGCGGGCCACTGTGGTGCGCGCACGCAGATAGCCATGCACCAAACCCGGTTCTTCGATCAGCTCGGCCATGACCCCAGCAGACTGGAGGGCAGCGATATAGTCGCGGGCGTCATCAGAGATGGGATCACATTCCGCGGCGACGGCCACCGTGGGGGGGAGCCCGGCGAAGGAGGTATCGCACAGCGGTGCCCAGCTGGGGTCGCCCTCGGGCACAAGGCCATTGGGGGCGCGGATGGTTTTGTAAAAGAGCACGTCATCGCGCGTGAGCATTGGCGCATGGGCGTGCTCAAGATAGCTGCCCGCGTCGATATTGCCGCCAAGGCCGGGATAGATCAGCACCTGACCAAGCAGACCGGGCGCGCCGCGCAGGCGGTGGGCAACCGCAGCAGCAAGGGTGCCACCGGCGCTGTCGCCGACGAGAAGGATGGGGCCTTGGGCGAGGGCGGCTTGCGCGACGGCCAGAGCATCCTCGAAAGCGGCTGGATGTTTGTGCTCGGGCGAGAGGCGATAATCGGCGGAGGTGACGCTAAGCCCGGTACGGGCGCAAATTTCGGCACAGATGTCGTCATGGCTATCCAGCCCGCCGACGACAAAGCCACCGCCATGAAAATAGACAACGCGGACTGCGCTTGGGGTGGGGCCTTGGTAGTGACGGCAGGGCACGCCTGCGAGCAGGCTATCGGCAACGACGATGCCTTGGGGATATCCTTGGAAGAATTCGCGGCACATTCCATCATAGATGGCGCGTTGTTTTTCGATGGGAAAGCTGGCGGTTTCAGGGGGGTAGAAACTGTCGGTGCGGTGGATGAATTGCCATGTTTCGCTGTCTATCCGCGCCGAATAGTCCATTTTTGTTCTCTCCAAACCGCTTATTTCCCTTTAAATACACACGAAATATGCCCCCGTCATGGCAAATTGGCAGCATATACCCCCTTTGGATGTGTATTTTGCCCAAACGGACTAAATAATATCTAGTCGTAGATTCCATCATTTGTTATGGTTGACGCAGAAACAAACAGGCGTTCGGCTCGAACCGGACCGCCAAGAGGCTAGAGCGGTGGTGTCATGAAGGCGATTGATTTCGTCGTCCGTACAAGTGCGGGCGCAGTTCAGTTTGGTGAAGTTGCAGCTTCGGGCGGACAGAGCCAGATCTCGGCGGAAGCAGGATCGGAGATTTCCCTGAATTTGAGGCAGGCGGATGTGGCGGGCTATGCGCGCGACGGAAGCAGTCTTGAAATCACGCTGGCCGATGGCCGGGTGGGGTGATCGAAGATTACTTCTCGGGCGATTTGCCAGTGGGGCGTCTGTTCATTTCGGCGGATGGTTATCTCAATGAGGTGACGCTGATCGAGGGCTCGGGCGATGCGATGTTCGCGCAATATGGGCCAACAGCAGAATGGGGGAAATGGAGCCCGGATGAGGCGCTGATTTTCCTGAATGAAGATGGTTCGCTGATTGCCCCGACCCAAGTTGCGGGCATGCCTGCGGGCGATGACGAGGTGTCGATGCTGGCCGCTCTGCCGCTGCTTGGTGGTTTTGCGGGTGGCGGTGCGGCAGCGGCGGCTGCGGCTGCGGTGGTCGGTGGCGGTGTGTTGCTGGGTGGCGGCGGCGGTGGCACAGGTGGCGGCGGTGGCGGCACGCGCATTGAGCCTTCGGTCAATGAAAAGGACCCGATGGTGCGGGCGGGCGATGATGCGCCTGTGATCACCATTACGGGCACAGCAGAGCCGGGATCGGCTGTCACAGTGGTCATCGGCGGCGAGACCGTGGTGACGACGGCGACTTCTGGGGGCACGTGGAGTGCGGAATTCTCCGGCACGGATTTCCCAGTCGATGGCGATTATGATGTCGCGGTGAATGTGCGCGAGGGCGATGGCCGTGAAACCGATTTGACGGGGCCGAATGTCATTGTGGACACGACGCCGCCGGACCTCAGCTTTCGCGAGGGCACGCAATCGGTGAGCCATGTGGAGAACCTGGAAGGGTATGCCGACGGCGTGACCATCACCGGACAAGGTGAGGCGGGATCGTCTATTGCGGTCACGGTTAAGGGCGTGACAAAAGAGACGACGGTGCTGGGTGACGGCTCGTGGTCGGTCGAATACAGTCAGAGTGAAGTGCCCGGTGGGGAATATACCACGGATGTGGTGGTGGTGACGACGGATGCCTATGGCAACTCCGCCACTTATACCGATCAGTTGGTGGTGGATACGGTGCCGCATCCGATCTCGGTGGCGTCTTCGAGTGTGGGCGGCAATGGCACGGTGAATTTTGCCGAAGAAGACGCCAGTGGCGTGACTGTGACGGGCACGCCGACTGCGAATGCAGTGATGACTGTGGTGGTCACGGCGCAGGGGCAGACATTTACTCAGACCGTAGCGACGGGGGCCAATGGCACTTGGTCGGCAAACTGGCCTGCGGGCACTTTCCCAGGTGGCGAATATGACGCGCAGGTGAAGGTGTCTACGGTGGATGGGGCAGGGAATGCCTCGTCTGCGACAGGATCGTTCCGGGTCGATACTTTGGGTCATGTGGCGATTACGCCCGGTTTTGCCGGGGGCAACGAGCAGATCAATGCGGATGAGCGCGCCGAGGGGTTGGTGCTGACGGGGACGGCGGAAGCGGGTTCGACGTCGGTGATCGTGGCGGTCAACGGGGTGCCGCATGCGGCGACTGTTGGGGCGAATGGCAATTGGACTGTGACGGTTCCCACGGCAAGTCTGCCGGAGGGCGAGAGGCAGGTGCCGATTTCGGTGACAGCGAAGGATGCGGCGGGCAATAGTGCAACGGCCAATTCGATGCTGAACATCGACACACTGGTCAATACGCTGACGGCGACCTCGACGCCGGGTGGGGTGGATCAGGTGATCAACGCTGCCGAACATGGCGAAGGTGTTGTGGTGACGGGTCGGGTGGAGCCGGGGTCGAGTGTGATGGTCAAGATGGGCGTCACCACGGTGCCCGCGATTGTGGCCGCAGATGGCACATGGACAGCGACATTCAGCGGCGCGCAAGTGCCGACAGGCGACATGAGCGTGCCGGTGACGGCAACAGCGAAGGATGCGGCGGGCAACGTCCGCTCGGAGACGACGAGTATCCGGGTGGACACGATCCCCAATCGCCTTGCGCTGAGCGCGCAGGCCGTGGAGAGCGATAACGTCATCAACTTTGACGAAGCAAAAGACGGGGTCGAGATCAAAGGCACGTCGGAGCCTAATGCGGTGGTGCAGGTGAGCTTTGGCTCGGGCATGCGGCAAGTGGTGACAAACGATCAAGGCCAGTGGAGTGCAAGCTTTACGCGGGCGGAGATCCCTGCCGATACGGCAGCGGCGACGGTAACGGCCACCACGAGCGATGCGGCAGGCAACGTTTCGACGGTGACTGGGCAGATTGCGGTGGACACGGTGGTGCAAAACCTTGGTGTGACACAAGCGACACCTGCCGGGACTTCGGTAATCAATGGCACGGCGGCACAGTCGGGGATGGTGATCCGTGGCACGACGGAACCGGGGTCCAAGTCGGTAGAGGTTACGCTTGACGGCAAGATGGTTCCAGCCACGATCAACGCAGATGGCACGTGGTCGGCACCTTTCTCGGCGGCAAATATGCCAACGGGGGAAAAGCCTGTTACCTTGAGCGTGCGGGCAACCGATAAGCACGGCAACGTGGATACCGTAAGCCAGCAAGTGCAGGTGGATACGTTTGTAAACCGTCTGGATAACAGCGCGGGCAGTATCGAGGGCGACAACGTCGTCAACCGGCTTGAAGCGTCAGACGGCGTGCGCCTGACGGGCAAGGTGGAGGCGGGATCAAGGGTCAATCTGGTGTTCGAGGGCGCGACCTATGCCGCGACCGTGAGCGCAGATGGCACATGGGCCGCGACCATTCCGGCGGCAAACATCCGCAGCGGCGACTATACCGCGACGGTTCTGGTGCAGGCGACCGATGCGGCGGGCAACCATGCCGAGATCACGCGCAGTTTTGCCGTGGATACGATTGCCCCGGACGGGCCTTTGGCCGAAAGCTACACCCGCGATCATGTGGGCATCAGCCGGATTTCGGTGCTGACCAATGGTGAAGACCTGTCGGTCTCGGAATTGCGGGCGGATAATTCGATTGTGGTTGATCGCACCGAAGGCGTGGAAGTGGATGTTTTGGGAGAGACGCTGTTCAGCTTCTCGCCACGCGTGCCGGATGGGTCGCATTTGATCATCAACTCCTCTGACGCAGCCGGAAATACCTCGGGCACTTACCTCGTGCTGGATGAGGCCACGACCTCGGTGGTGGATCTGCCATCAAGTCTGCGGGCGCATCAGATCGAAGCGATTGACCTGCAATTTGCCGAAGACAGCCAATTGACCATCACAGAAGCGCAGCTCAAGGCGCTGTCGACCAATTCGGACACTGTGACCATTCATGGTGGGGTGGACGATACTGTGACCGCGCGCGGCGCGGTTGCGGCGGGATCGGTGCAAGTCGATGGGCAGGGCTATGTGGTTTACACCTTGGGAGCGGATGGCCGCTTGATCATCGATGAAGACATCTCGGTGGTGATCTAACGATACGACGGCGCGCGGAACACAGGCGCGCGCCGATAAAGGCCGGAGAGGGCAGCATAAAACTGCCCCTCCCAGAAAGAAGCACCCAGAAAAGGGGCAGAGTATGAGGCGGGTAGACGGGTTTCGAGCAGGGATCGCTTTTGCGGCGAGCCTTGGTTTGGCGGGGTGTATGGAGTTGGGTGGCGATGTTACGCGCGCCCGCACTTCTGATCTGAATGCGCCGACAATAATGGGAAGCGGACCCAAGGCAGAGCCTGCGGTTTTGCCGGCAGAGGCCCAATCACCCGTGATTTCCACATTGCAGTCGCGCCGTTCGATTTTGCCTGAGGGTGGCGCGTTTGACCAAGTGGCGGCGGCGGTTTTGGCGGCCAACAGCCGGGCGGCTGAGGCCGAGCTGCGGGCGGCACGATTGCGTGCAGAGGCGCAATCGAAGAACTGGTTGCCAACCTTGGGGCCGCAGATCAGCTTGACCTCGTTGGGTCAAGTCATCGCGCAGCTGGTGATTGATCAGGTGCTGTTTGATGGGGGCAAGCGCAAGGCAGAGCGTGATTTTGCCAAGGCAGATGTCGAAGTGTCGGCTGTCCGTTTGGCGGAAGACACCAATCGCCGGGTTTATGAGGCGCTGGCGCTTTATGTTCTGGCGCAAGAGGCTCGCGAGAAAGCGGGGCTGTCTGCGGCGGCGCTGAAAGATATGGGGCGGTTTGCCTATATCATGGAGCAACGGGTGAACGGGGGAATTTCCGACACCTCTGATTTGAACATTCTGCGGCAAAAACTGGCGGAAATCCGGTCATCCGAGCAGATGAGCCGCGAAACGGCGGAAACGTCTTTTGCTGAGTTGAACGCAATGTCGGTGAAGAAATTGGATGGGGTTTCGGGGCTGTCTGCGGTGTCGGTTGATCCGGCAGGGGCGCGGCCCTTGGCAGTGGTGCTGGCAGAGGCAGAGAAGGAGCGCTCGGTTGCTGGCGCGCAAGCGGAACGTGCCGGGCATATGCCGGTGATTTGCGCGCAGGTGATTGGCGGCACTGGCGGCGTTTCGGCAGGTGTCACCGCTGTAACAGCGAAACCATTGGGTTTTGGCACCGGGGCGAGCCTTAAGGCGATTGAAGCGGCCACAGAGGCCGC
>DOOI01000012.1:17325-19528 GCA_003512825.1 Paracoccaceae bacterium
GGCCGCGACACGCCGGGTGGCGCAAGCGGATGAGGATGCGCGGCGCGACATCGCGCGGCTGATGCAAGAAGCGCAGGGGCTTGATCGGCAGGGCATGGAGGCGCAGGCGCTGACCGCGCAGGCCAAGGCAAATCTGGACCTGTTCCAAGAGCAATATGATGCGGGTCAGCGTCAGGTGATGGATGTGGTGGGGGTTTATGAAACCTATGCCCGCGCCGCGCAATCGGCGGCTTCGCTGAAGTATCGCGCGGTTTTGGCGCGGCTGGAGATCGCCCGCGATCTGGGACTATTGGCGGATGGGAGCGAGATTTGACGGGCGGGGCGGTGCGACTGGCGGTGACGGGCACGGGCGGTAAAGCGCGGCTCAAATCCGTGGATGCAGGCAGCGGGACCGCGCCAGAAACGCACCGTTTTGATGAGCGCGCGCGGACGCGGGCCGAATTGGCGCGGGTCTATGCGGGCATTCTGGGGGTCGAGGTTCTGGCCTCTGACATATTGGAATGGATCGCCGTCTTGCAGCGCCCGGATATGCCTGTGGCGCCGCAAACCATTGCTTATGCTTTGGAAAATGCGGGGCTCTTGACTGCGGTCGAGACGGTATCGCGTGCTACAGACGACCTTTGGCCAGCGTTGGCGCAGATGACCTCGGGGCAGTTCTTGCTGGTGATGGGTCAATCGCGTGGCGATTTGGTGATTTTCGACACCACCTGTCCGGACAATCGCGCCCATGTGCCGGTGGCGGATTTCGAGCCCTATTTCACGGGCACTGTCGTACGCGCGGAAGCGCCTTTGGAGCGGATCGCGCGAAATCATATGCCCGACTTCGCCCGTGAGCATTGGTTTTGGAGCGGGTTTTCGCGCTTTAAGCGGCAGTTTGCGGAAGTGGCGCTGGGATCGCTCGTGGGCAATATGCTGGCCGTCGCGGTCGCGTTGTTTTCATTACAGGTCTATGACCGGGTTATCCCGCACCAATCCGAAGCGACGCTTTGGGTTTTGGCGGCAGGCGCTGGATTGGCGCTGTTGATGGAGGCGTTGGTCAAGGGCGCGCGCGCGCAGTTGATGGATGGGGCGGGGCGGCAGATTGAATTGGGTGTGCAAGAGATGCTGCTCAATCGGTTGCTGGGGATGCGCTCTGATCTCAAGGGGCGGTCGCCCTCGCAACTGTTTGCAACCATGCGCGAATTTGGCTCGGTGCGGGAGTTTTTCACGGCCTCCACTGTGGGCACATTGGCCGATATTCCCTTTATTTTCCTGTTCTTGATGCTGGTGGCGTCGATCGCGGGGCCGGTGGTGTGGATCTTGGTGGGGGGTGGTATCTTGATGGTGCTGCCGGGGCTGTTCATGCAAAGGCGCATGGTGCGGCTGACCCATGAGATGCAAGGTGCCTCGGCCAAATCCTCGCGGCTGTTGCAAGAGGCGCTGTTTGAGCTTGATACAATCAAGACGCAGCGGGCCGAAGACCGGATCCGGCGGATGTGGACCGAGTTGACGGCACTGACGGCGCTGAAATCCTCTGAGCAGCGGCGCATTGCCTCGGCTTTGACCATCTGGAGCCAAGGCGTGCAGCAGGGGACCTATGTGATGGCCGTTGTTGCGGGCACTTATATGGTGTTTGCCGGGCAATTCACCGTGGGGTCGATCATCGCAACGGGCATTCTGACCTCGCGCACGCTGGCGCCTCTGACGCAGCTTTCCAATCTTTGGGCGCGTTGGAATAACGTCTCGGCGGCGTTGACGGCAATGGATGGGATCGTATCCGCTCCGCAAGATGCCGATGAGGAGCGCAGCTATTTGCGGCGCGAAACACTCAAGGGGCAGTTTGAGTTGCGCGAGGTGCAGTTTCGCTATGATGAGGATACCGCGCAGGTGGTGGATATTCCTGCACAGATGGTCCAGCCGGGTCAGCATTTGGCCATTCTGGGGGCGAATGGCTCGGGGAAGTCGACCTTTCTCAAGCTTTTGACCGGGCTATATGCGCCAACGCGCGGCACGGTCATGATTGACGGCACGGATATGGCGCAGATCGAACCGCGCGACTTGCGGCGTTTGATTGGGTATCTGGGTGCGGATGTGCGGCTGTTTGCGGGCACATTGCGCGACAACCTGAACCTAAACCTCTTGGAGCGCGACGATGCGCGCCTGATGCAAGCGCTTGATTTCGCAGGGCTTGGGCCGTTTGTGGCGAGCCATCCCAAGGGGCTGG
>DOOI01000012.1:19827-21645 GCA_003512825.1 Paracoccaceae bacterium
AGCCATCCCAAGGGGCTGGACCTGCCGATCATGGACGGCGGAATGGGAATGTCGAGCGGGCAGCGCCAATCGATCGGCTGGGCGCGCCTGTGGTTGCAGAACCCAAAGGTGGTGTTGCTTGATGAACCCACCGCGACCTTGGATCAGACATTGGAAGCGGCCATTGTGAGCCGTCTGGGGCCATGGCTGGAGGGGCGCACAGCCATCATCGCGACCCATCGGGTGCCGATTTTGCAACTGACCAGCCGGGTGACGATTTTGCAGGCGGGGCGCCTCTCGGTGGACGGGCCGCGTGATCAGGTCTTGGCGCATCTCGCGCGTGGCGGGGCTGCGCCAGTGATGGCCGTGCAGGGAGGTCAGGGATGAGTGCAGCGACCACGAATTTGACGGCGCAATTGCAAGCGCGTCTCAAGGGGCCATCCTATATGATCTGGATGTGCGCGGCTTCGGTTTTCCTGTTTATTTTCTGGGCGGCATTCGCTTGGGTGGATGAGATTGTGCGCGCACCGGGAGAGTTCATTTCTTCGTCGCGCCCGCAGATCATCCAAAACCTTGAGGGCGGCATTCTGGCGGAGTTGCTGGTCAAGGAAGGTGATGTGGTCAATCGGGGCGATGTGCTGGCGCGGTTGCATGGCACGCAGTTTCGCTCGTCGGTGGATGATTTGATGGATCAGGTGGCGGCCTTGCAGGTGCGCCAGTTGCGGCTTGAAGCGGAATTGGCGGGGCAGTTCGATTTTGATGTGCCCAGTGAGGTTGCGGTGCGGACGCCCACGATGGTGGCGTCAGAGCGGGCGCTGTTGCAGGCGCGCCAGTCGGATTTTGTCAGTCGCCGCGAAGGAGCGCAGCGCGTGCTGGATCAGGCGGCGAAGGAATTGTCGCTGCTGGAGGCGATGCTGGACAAGAAGATCGTGTCGTTGATTGAGGTGACGCGGGCGCGCAAGGCGCATGCGGATGCCAAAATCCGTCTAGATGAAGCGGTGACGCAGACGGAATTGCAGCGGGCACAAGAATATTCCGACACGTTGAAGGAATTGGCGACGCTGAAACAGAACCTCAAGTCGAGCGAGGATCAGTTGAACCGGACAGTGTTGCTGAGCCCGATGCGGGGGATTGTGAATAATCTGGCTGTGACGACGATTGGCGGCGTGGTGCGACCGGGCGAAGAGATCGCGCAGATCATTCCTTTGGATGAGGAAATGTTCGTGGAAGCGCGGGTCAAGCCAGAGGACATCGCGGGTGTGCGGCCCGGACAAGAAGCAACGATCAAGCTTTCGGCCTATGATTACACGATCTGGGGCACGTTGAAGGCGCGGGTGGACGTGATTTCGGCCGATACTTTCAAAGATGAGCGCGCCCGTGACCCCAATGCCAGCGCGCATTACAAGGTGACGTTGCGGATCGACAGCGAGGCGTTGACAGAGCGGCAGCGCCGGATTGAAACACGGCCCGGCATGCAGGCGACTGCGGAATTGCAGACAGGCGAAAAGACCGTACTGCACTACCTGCTCAAGCCGCTTTACAAGAGCCGCGAAGCCTTTCGCGAGCCGTAAGGCTTGGCTTTCGCTGGGCCGCCGCGCATAAGGCGGCAGCGTGAGTGAAAGGAAGATCTGATGAGCCAGTGCCAATTATGTGGAGCCGAAGGCGGTGTGGTGCAAGCCTTGAGCCCATCGGGGGAGGCTGTGCTTTGTGACGTTTGCACGGCGGCGCTGGCGGGAGAGGTCAGCGATGGGCCACATTGGCAGTGTTTGCATGAGGCGGTGTGGTCGGTGGACCCGGTGGTTCAGGGCATGGCGTGGCGGGGGCTGCACAAGTTGGGGG
>DOOI01000012.1:21880-27387 GCA_003512825.1 Paracoccaceae bacterium
ATGGCGTGGCGGGTGCTGCACAAGTTGGGTGCGCCATGGGCGAATGACGTGATCGACATGTGTGATCCGGAGCCCTCGGTGCGAGATTGGGCATTGGCGGAGGGAGTTTCGCAACTGGTGCACCGCGATAGCAACGGGGCTGTGCTGGCGGCGGGGGATACCGTAACGCTGATCAAGGATCTGCCAGTCAAGGGCGCAGACTTTACCGCCAAGCGCGGCACTGCAGTGCGCGGGATTTCATTGGTGGCCGACAATGCCGGCCATATCGAGGGCCGTGTCGAGGGCCAGCGGATTGTGATTTTGACGGAGTTCGTCAAAAAATCCTAAAGGATTTTAGAGGTTTAGCGCAGAAAGATCCGCGGGGCTGGGGCAACGGGGATGGGGCCGATAAACAGCATGCCTCGTTTGAAATCGAGCGGCAGATCGAGGGTTTTGGGATTGCCTCCGGCGCGGGCGAGCATGCCCAGAACGCTTTCGGCCTGTGTGGCGAGCGCAGGCGAGAGCAGATCGGCGCTGCGGGCCATGGTGAGGATTTCCTGCCAGTTGCGGGCCTTGATGGTGAGGCGGCCCTCGGGGGTGCCATCGGTCAGGGTCAGGTCCCCGGCGAGCGCGAGTTCGAGCGCGCCCCATTTGGCCTCGGCGATACGGAGCGTCAGCGCCGTGGGTTGGGGGCGGATCGTTTCCAGTGCGCGGCGGTCCCAGGGGCGGTCAAAGCTGGCTGTGAGGTCGGCGTTGAAGGCGGAAAAGCTGTCTGGCAAGTCAGAGCCGGCACCGAGCTGGGCGCGCAGGCGTGGGGGCAGGCTGAGGCCTTCGGCAGAGAGGCCAATGCGATAATCGGTTGGCGCTGATGGGCTGCGTTCGATCGCGGCACGTAGCGCACTCATGCGGGTCGCTTCGCCTGTGGAGGCTGCCGTGATGGTGAGGCTGTCACTCACCAATGTGGCGCGGTCAATGGCGAGGCTGGTGGAGGCATCCACCTTGAGCGAGGCGCGCAGATCCGCAGAGGTGAGGTCGAATTTCTCAAGCGGGGTGGCAAGCTGGCTATTCGGGGGCCAGACCGCGATGATGTGGTTTGGCTGGTAAGACAGGGCGAGCAGCTGAAAGAATGGCGCATCCCATGCCCATCCGGTGGCGGGGTCCGCGAGGCGGAGATCGGTGAACGTGGTGTCGAAGCGGTTGGGGAAGCCTTGGACCGAAAGATCAGAGACCTCTGCGACCCAGCCAGCGGTGCGGCGTTCCTCCAGCCAAGTTTGAAAGGCGCGATCGGCCCCACGCGACCCAAGCACCCACCATCCCCCCCATAGGACAGCAGCGATGAGGATGAGTGCGAGAAGCCGGTGCATGAGACGCCCCTTTGTCAATCGGATCGCGCTTGTTTACCCCGATTGAGACAAGGAGGGCCAGCAGTGTCGCTATGGGTTTTTGGATACGGGTCGCTTTTGTGGAATCCCGGCTTTGAGGTGGCGGAGCAGGCTTTGGCACGGCTGGAGGGCTGGCGGCGGTCGTTTTGCATGCGCTCGATCCATCATCGGGGCTGGCCCGAGGCGCCGGGACTGGTGCTGGCGCTGGATGCAGCAGAAAGGGCGGTGTGCCATGGTGTTGCGCTGCGGGCGGAGCCGGGAACGGAGGCGGCGACGCTGGCTTATTTGCGCGAGCGCGAGTTGGTCTCCTCGGCCTATCTGGAGGAGCGGCTGGCCGTGACGCTGACAGATGGGCGTGCAGTAGAGGCGTTGGTCTATGTAGTGGACCGGGCGCATGAGCAGTATTGCGGGCGGCTGTCGCTGGAGGCGCAAGCCCGGATCATTGCGCGCGCAGTCGGTGGGCGGGGGCCGAACCGGGAGTATCTGTGGAACACGGCGGATCATTTGCGCGCCTTGGGCATTGAAGATGCCGATCTGGACTGGCTTTCCGACCGGGTCGCTGCCTTATCCCAGACGAAAGATGCATAAATACTTGCGTTTCAGGCGGCTGACCCCCTACATTTAGCGCAACGATAACAGTGTCAGGAGCTGTCCGACATGGACCAGCCAGACCACGAGGCCGAGCCACATTTCTCTCAACCCGTGCGTCAGATTGTTCTGATGCTGTTGGTCTTGGGGCTGTCTGGTCTTGTGCTGGTGCTCGCCTTGCCGCGGGTTTTGCCGGTGTTTGAATCAAACCCCTATTTGAACGGGTTCATCCTGTTTGTTTTCGTTTTGGGGGTCGGGGCCTGCGTGTGGCAGGTGGTCTCGCTCATCAAGGCGGTGCGCTGGATCGAGAGTTTTGCCAAAGCCGGGGGCACCGAGGAAGCGCCGCCGCAGATGTTGGTGCCATTGGCGCAGCTTTTGCGGTCACGCGGGGCGCGGATGCAGATTGCCACCTCGTCGCAGCGCTCGATCCTCGACTCGGTGGCTCAGCGAATTGATGAAGGGCGCGAGATCACGCGCTACATCGTCAGCTTGTTGATTTTTCTGGGTCTTCTGGGCACGTTTTACGGCTTGGCGACTACGGTGCCGGCGCTGGTGGAGACGATCCGGGGGCTTGCGCCGCAAGATGGCGAAGATGGCGTCGCTGTCTTTGGTCGGTTGATGTCGGGGCTTGATCAGCAACTTTCGGGCATGGGCACGGCGTTTGGCTCGTCGCTGCTTGGGCTGGCCAGCTCGCTGGTGGTGGGGCTTTTGGAGCTGTTCGCGGGCCATGGCCAGAACCGCTTTTATGGTGAGTTGGAGGAATGGACCACGGGCTTTACCCGCGTGGGCTATGCCGGAGCCAGTGAGGGCGAGGGCGGGGTGAACGGCCAAGTGAGCGAGATACTTGGCACGCAGGTTGATGCGTTGCAAACCATGTTCACCCAGTCGGACGTGTCGCGCGCTGTGGTTGAGCAGAAGCTGACCAGTCTGACAGAAGCGGTGCAGGGCTTGGTTACGCAATTGGAGACGCACACCCCTGCGGCGGCAGCGTTGGAGCGGTTGGCAGCGTCGCAAGAGCGCTTGGCCTCGGTGCTGGAAGCCAGTGAGCGCGGCGGCGAGGGGATGGATGCGGAAAGCCGCATGCGGCTGCGGTCGATTGACGTGCAGATGCTGCGGATACTGGAAGAAATCAGCGCCGGGCGGCAGGAAACCATGACGGAGCTTCGCACCGATTTGGCCGCGCTGACGCGGGTGATTTCGATGGCGGGTGGCCGGGGCAATGAGCGGATCGTGACGCCGCGACCGGTGCGGCCTGCCCCGGACGAGGAGACCTGAGCCGTGGCGCTTTCGCGGCGCACGGGCGCCCGGTTTCAGGCGTCGATCTGGCCCGGATATGTCGATGCGATGACCGGGCTTTTGATGGTGCTGACTTTTGTGCTGACCATTTTTATGGTGGTGCAATTCGTGCTGCGTGACACGATTTCGGGCAAGGACCGTGAACTTGATGCGCTTGCCACCGAGATTGCGGCATTGTCGCAAGCTTTGGGGCTGGAGCAACGCAAGTCTGCTGATTTGACGCTGCGGGTGGGGCAACTGGATGCGACGCTGGCGGGGCTGCGCGAAGAAGGCGTGCAGCAACAGGCGCTGATTGCGGCGCTGACCCAAGAGCGCGACGTGGCGCAGGCGGGCTTGGCGGAGGCTGCGGGCAAGATCACTGCGTTTGAGGCGCAGGTGGCGGCTTTGATTGCCTCGCGCGATGAGGCGGTGGCGCAGGTCGGGCAGTTACAGGGCGAGAAAGCTACGCTTTTGACGGAAGCGGAGGCGTTGAACGCGGCCTTGGCGCAAGCGCGCAGCGAGATTGATGCGGGCGCAGAGGCTGCCCGATTGGCAGCAGCGCGGCGCGAGGCGCTGGAGGCGTTGTTGGCGGATTTGCGAAGCCGCGAGGCGCAGTTGATCCGCGAGCGGAGTGAGCTGGAGACGCGGCTTTCGGATGGGGAAGCGGCGCGGCTGGCGGATGCGGCGGCGGCGGCGGCGCTGCGCGAGAAACTGGCGGAGGCAGATGGCGAACTGACGGCGATGACGCTGGCGCTGGAAGCCGCGCGCAAGAAGGCGGAAGAGACGCTGACGCTGTTGGCGGCGGCGGATGCGGCGCGCACCGATTTGACGGCGCGTTTGGCCGCTGCGGTATTGGCGCGGGATGCGGCGAGCGCAGAGGGCCAGACGGCGCAGGATCAATTGGCCGCTTTGCGTGCGGCGCTTGATGAGGCGACCCGCGCGCAGCAGTTGAGTGAAACGGAGGCGCAGAAGGCTTTGGCCGCGGCCTTGGCGGCGCAGGTGGCGGCAGAAACCGAAACGCAGGCGCAGATAACCGCAGCAGAGCAGAAAGCCGCCTTGTTGGCGGCCGCGCAAGCGCGGCTGGCGGAGGAAACGGACAAAGGGGCTGATGCGGCGCGACAAGCGGCGTTGCTCAATCAGCAAGTCGCAGCGTTGCGGACACAATTGGGCCAGTTGCAAGCTTTGCTGGATGATTTCAAAGAGCGCGATGCGGCGGCACAGGTTCAGATGCAATCACTGGGGTCGGACCTGAACGCGGCCTTGGCGCGGGCGGCCGCAGAGGAGCGCAAGCGGCGCATTTTGGAAGAGGCGGAGACGGAGCGTCTGGAAGCGGAACGGGCGCGGTTGGCGGCGCAGGCGCAGGATTTGCAGAAGTATCGCAGCGAATTCTTTGGGCGGATGCGGGAGATATTGAGCAATCAAGAGGGGGTGAAGGTGGTCGGGGATCGCTTCGTTTTCTCTTCTGAGGTGTTGTTTGATGTTGGTCGGGCGGAGTTATCGGCGCAGGGCGAGGCGGAAATTGCCAAGGTCGCAGCGATTTTGCGCGGTGTTGCAGGCGATATTCCCGCAGGCATTGACTGGATTATCCGGGTGGATGGTCACACAGACAATGTGCCGTTGTCTGGGGCAGGGGAGTTCCGCGACAATTGGGAATTATCGCAAGCACGGGCCTTGTCGGTGGTGCGCTACATGGCGGGAGATTTGGGCATTTCGCCCAATCGTTTGGCGGCCAATGGCTTTGGGGAATATCAGCCGTTGAATGCGGAGAATTCGGCGCAGGCGCGCGCACAGAACCGTCGGATCGAGTTGAAACTTACTGAACGGTGATCTGGGTTTCGCGGCGGTCGATTTCTTGCCCGTCCCGCAAGAGGATCACCGTGCCGCGCCATGTGCCGGGCGGGAGCGGTGCGCGGGATTTGCGGCCCGCAGCACGAAAATACTGTGCTTGCGCTTTGTCCAAGACAACATCGATGGCAAACCATGGCCCGTCAGGGGCATCGATGGTGAGCGCAAGTGCATCGCCCGGTCGAGAGCCATAGGCATGGGCCCAAAGCACGAGGGCGGGCGATGCTGTGGGCAGGACAGCCGCCGCCGCAGTACCGGCTTTGATTGCATCATAGGCGGGCACGGCAGAGGCAAAGCCCAAAGATATGAGCCCGCCGGGCTCATAGGCGAGGGGGGCGGCCCAGAGTGTGGGGGCAGCGGCAAGATCAATTGGGGGGGTGCAGGTCGTGGCGGAGGGTTTGGTCGGAGCGAATGGGTCGATCACGGCACCGTTGTGCC
>DOOI01000012.1:27652-29843 GCA_003512825.1 Paracoccaceae bacterium
CGATCACGGCACCGTTGTGCCGTACGGAAAGATGAACATGGGGAAACTGGGTCTTGCCCGAGAGGCCGACGCGCCCCAGCACGTCGCCTGTGGCGACGCTTTGCCCCTTGGCGACAATGACGGAGCCTTCTTGCAGGTGACAATACTGGGTTTCCCAGCCGCCCTCATGGCGCAACAAGACACCATTGCCGCATTCTTTGCCGTCATCGTCGCCTGAACCTGTGAAGGGCATATCGGCCATGCCATCGCGGATGGCTACGACGCGGCCTGCAGCGGAAGCGAGGACGTCCACGCCTTCTTGCATGCGCGCCAGAGAGGGGAGAGCAAAGTCGGTGCCTTTATGGCCATCATAGCTCAGCGAGCCGCAGGTGAAATCGGTGACGCCGGGGCCGGGGTCGTGGTCGACATATTGCTGGATGTGACAATCTTTCTCCAAATCGCAGGCGATGGGCGGAGAAAGAGAGAGGGTTTCCGCCCCCAGAGGGAGGGCGGAAAGCAAGACGCAAAAGGCCCCTGCGCGGATCATCCGGCCGTCAGCAGCGGAGGCTTGTCGCCTTTGATGCGGCGGGTTTCGGGGCCTTCGATTTGCAGATCGAGCTTGCCATCCTTGACCGCCACTTTCACCAGGCCGCCCTTTATCAGGCGCCCGAAGAGCAGTTCTTCGGCCAGCGGCTTCTTGATCTCTTCCTGAATCACGCGGCCAAGGGGGCGCGCGCCCATCCGGTCATCATAGCCTTTGTCGGCCAGCCATTCCGCGGCGGGGCGAGTTAGCTCGATGTGAACATGGCGGTCCATCAGCTGGGCTTCGAGTTGTAGGACGAATTTCTCCACCACTTGCAGGATGGTTTCCTTTGGCAACTGCTTGAAGCTGATAACGGCATCGAGGCGGTTGCGGAATTCCGGTGTGAAGAGGCGCTCGATTGCAGCCGTGTCTTCGCCTTCGCGACGGTCGCGTCCAAAGCCTACTGCGGCCTTGGCCTGATCCGCGGCTCCGGCGTTGGACGTCATGATGACAATGACATTGCGGAAATCGGTTGTGCGGCCATTGTGATCGGTGAGTTTGCCGTGGTCCATCACTTGCAGAAGGATGTTGTAGACATCTGGGTGCGCTTTTTCGATTTCATCGAGCAAGAGCACGCAATGCGGATTTTGATCGACCTTATCGGTGAGCATGCCGCCCTGATCGAAGCCCACATAGCCGGGGGGCGCGCCAATCAGGCGGGAGACCGCGTGCTTTTCCATGTATTCGGACATGTCGAAGCGGAGCAATTCGACGCCAAGTGAGGAGGCGAGTTGCTTGGCGACTTCGGTTTTGCCGACGCCGGTGGGGCCTGCGAAAAGGTAGTTGCCGATGGGCTTTTCTGGCTCGCGCAGGCCTGCACGGGCGAGTTTGATCGCAGAAGAGAGGGCCTCGATGGCGTTATCTTGGCCGAACACCACGCGCTTGAGCGAGGCCTCAAGGTCTTTGAGGACTTCGGCGTCATTTTTCGAGACGTTCTTTGGCGGGATGCGCGCGATTTTGGCGACGACGTCTTCGATTTCTTTAGCGCCGATGGTTTTGCGGCGTTTGGAGTCGGGCAGGAGATGTTGTGCGGCCCCGGCCTCGTCGATCACGTCGATGGCCTTGTCGGGGAGCTTGCGGTCATTGATGTAGCGCGCAGAGAGTTCCACGGCGGATTTGACCGCATCGGCGGTGTATTTGACGCCGTGATGCTCTTCGAAATAGGGCTTGAGGCCTTTGAGGATCTTGATGGTATCCTCGACGGAAGGTTCGTTTACATCGATCTTCTGGAAGCGGCGCGAGAGGGCGCGGTCTTTTTCGAAGTGCTGGCGGAATTCCTTGTAGGTGGTCGACCCCATGCAGCGCAGCTTGCCGCCTTGAAGGGCAGGTTTGAGCAGATTGGAGGCGTCCATTGCGCCGCCCGACGTTGCCCCTGCGCCAATCACCGTGTGGATTTCGTCGATGAAGAGCACGGCATCTGGATGAGCTTCGAGTTCGTTTACGACGGCCTTGAGGCGCTCTTCGAAATCGCCGCGATACCGAGTGCCGGCGAGGAGCGCGCCCATATCGAGGGAGAAAATGGTGGTTTTCGACAGGATTTCCGGGGTCTCGCCGCGCACGATTTTCAGCGCCAACCCTTCGGCGATGGCGGTTTTGCCGACGCCGGGTTCACCGACATATAATGGGTTG
>DOOI01000012.1:30089-30330 GCA_003512825.1 Paracoccaceae bacterium
GATGGCGGTTTTGCCGACGCCGGGGTCGCCCACGAGGAGGGGGTTATTTTTGCGGCGGCGGCAAAGAACCTGAATGCAGCGCTCTACTTCGGCTTCGCGACCGATCAAGGGGTCAACATCGCCTTTGTTGGCTTTGACGTTGAGATCGACGCAGTATTTGGCAAGCGCGCTGTCTTTTTGTTCGGCTTCGGGGGCTTGGCCGGGCTGGGCTTGTGCCTCGTCTTCGTTGGCGCCTTTGACG
>DOOI01000010.1 GCA_003512825.1 Paracoccaceae bacterium
CTCTGCCCAGCGCGCCCGTTAACCTGCAACGTCATGACGCCAACCAGACGCGAGCCATACGCAAACCAGACAAGATTTTTTGCAAATGATTTTCGACGTTAACCAAAAAGAAAATTAAAAAAAGGCGGGTGAAACCGCCTTTCTTGGGAAATTCATCACAAATTTCAGAGGCCCAGACACCAGCGCATCACGGCCTTTTGAGCATGCAACCGATTTTCCGCCTCATCAAAGATGACCGAATGCGGCCCATCCATCACCTCCGAAGTCACCTCATCATCCCGATGCGCCGGCAAGCAATGCATGAACAGCGCATCCTCCTTTGCTTTGGCCATAAGTTGTGCATTCACCTGATACCCACGCAACTGATTGTGGCGCCGCTCCCGCGCGGATTGCGGATCGTGCATGCTCACCCATGTGTCTGTGACCACCAAATCGGCGCCCTGAACAGCCTTGTGTGGGTCTCGTTCCACAGTGATCGGACGCCCTTTGGACGCCGCATAATCGAGCCACGCTTTTTCCGGATCCAGAGTTTCAGGCCCTGTAAAAGTTAAATCAAACCCAAATTGCCCCGCCGCATGAGCAAAAGAAGCAAAGACATTATTGCCATCGCCAGACCAAACCACCTTTTTTCCAGCAATATTTCCACGGTGTTCTTCATAGGTCATGACATCCGCCATGATCTGGCAGGGGTGCGTACGGTTGGTCAAACCGTTGATAACCGGAACGTCGGCATATTCTGCCATCTCGAGCAAAGTTTGCTCTTCGAAAGTGCGGATCATGATCAAATCGACATACCGAGACAAAACACGCGCCGTATCCGCGATCGTTTCCCCATGGCCAAGTTGCATGTCTGCTCCGGACAGCACCATGGTTTGACCGCCCATTTGGCGAACACCAACATCGAATGAGATCCGCGTACGGGTGGAGGGCTTTTCAAAGATCAACGCCACCATGCGGCCCTTAAGAGGCTGCTCATCATCGGGCGCACCTTTTGGACGGCCTGCACGTGCTGTTTTCATCGCTTGCGCGCTGTCGATCATACCCCGCAAAGCGGCTGCATCAGTTTTATGGATATCAAGAAAATGAGTCATCGTTTGGTCTTTCGTCTCCAGAGATAGGGGCGACGCCCCGGCCTCTGGGATATTTTTAAAAGAAAAGCAGTATGTTAGCTTGCCTTTTGGGTTTCAAGAAGTGCCGCTGCCGCCTCAAGACGGGTCAGAGCTTCTGCCACGTCTGCCTCGGTCAGGTTCAAGGGTGGCAAGAGCCGAAGCACATTGTCTGCCGCCGCCACCGTAAGCACGCCCGCGTCATAGCCGGCCTTGACGATGTCAGTATTGAGCGCCTTGCATTTAAGCCCCAGCATCAATCCTTGGCCTCGAATGCTCTCAAACACCTCAGGGTGCCGCGCGATCAGGCTTTCCAACCCCTGACGCAGCCTTCCCGCTGTTCGGTTCACTTCTGCGAGGAAAGCGGGGTCTGAAATGATCTCCGTCACCCGTGCCCCAACAGCGCAAGCCAAGGGATTTCCGCCATATGTCGAACCATGCGTGCCCGCCACCATACCGCTTGCCGCATCTTCCGTCGCCAGCACTGCTCCGAGCGGAAAGCCACCGCCAATACCTTTTGCGACCATCATGATATCTGGCGTGACATTGGCCCATTCATGGGCAAACAGGCGGCCTGTGCGCCCCATACCGCATTGCACTTCATCAAAAATCAGCAATGTGCCCGTCGCATCGCATAGCTCGCGCAGGCCCTTCAGGCATTGGTCGGGAACTGGACGAATACCGCCTTCTCCCTGAATTGGCTCGATAATCACAGCACAGGTCTTTTCGGTGATGGCCGCTTTCAAAGCATCATGATCGCCCCATTTCAGATGGACAAATCCCGGCATCAATGGGCCGAACCCCTTAACCATCTTCTCCGAACCTGCTGCGGCAATAGCCCCTGTGGAGCGGCCGTGGAAGGCACCTTCGAAGGCGACAATATCGGTCCGGTCGGGATGCCCTTTGTCGTAATGATACTTGCGCGCCATCTTGATGGCGAGCTCAGCGGTTTCCGTGCCGGAGTTGGTAAAGAAGACCGTGTCAGCGAAAGTCTTGTCGATCAGCAGGTTAGCAAGCTTTTCCTGTTCGGGGATCTTGTAGATATTCGAAACATGCCAAAGCCGTTCAGCCTGCTCCGTCAGCGTTTTGACCAGATCAGGGTTCGCATGCCCCAAAGCATTGACTGCGATACCTGCGCCAAGATCCAGAAAACGGCGTCCATCGGCCTCAAAGAGCCAAGCACCCTCGCCTTTTACAAAGGAAAGGGGCGCACGATTATAGGTCGGCAAGACGGACGGAATCATCGGATCATCCTTATTGGGAGCGCTGGATTAGCCCCGTTTGGGGGATAGGCGCAGTGAAACAGCTTTGAGGGGGGGCGTGCAAGAGTGCACACGAGGGAACAGCACTTTGGCGTTCAGGCGCGAAAGCGTCGGCGTCGGTTGTCAACAAAGGAGGCAGACAAATGTTCCATGCGGCGCTCTTACGCGTTTCCGGTCTTTCTGCCTAGCAGGTTTTTTGACTGCATTGCGGCTGTCTCGGAAAAGGCACAAAAGAACGAATGACCAAACTGATTTCTCCCAACCCGCGTGTCGCGATTGCCTTGATGTTGACGGCAACAGCGTTCATTGCGGCAACAACGCTTTTGGCCAAGGCAATCGGGAACGGAAGTTTGGGCGCGCCGCTGCATCCGATGCAGGTGAGCCATGGGCGGTTTTTGTTTGCGTTCTTGGCAATTGGTGGAATGGCCGCCTTGCGCCGTCCGTCATTTGGGCGGCCAGCTTTGGGGCTACATTTGGGACGGACGAGTTTAGGCTGGGCCGGGGTGACCTTGATGTTTGCAGCGGCGGCGCAGATGCCACTTGCGGACGCGACTGCCATCAGCTTTCTCAATCCGGTTTTTGCCATGGTCTTGGCGATCTTCTTCCTCGGAGAGCGCGTTGGACGGGTCCGCTGGACAGCTGCCGCCATTGCGCTTGTGGGAGCAGTGATCTTGTTGCGCCCCACCCCTGCTGCATTTCAGCCCGCAGCTTTGCTGGCTTTGGCCGCGGCAGTTATGCTGGGCGCAGAGGTGATTTTCATCAAACGGCTTTCAGGACGCGAGCCGCCCTTTCAAATTTTGTTGGTCAACAATGCCATAGGGCTGGTGATTGCGAGTATCGCCGTGCTGTGGGTGTGGACACCGCCGACGGCCACGCAATGGGTGGCGCTGATGGGGATCGGCGGAATCATGGCTGCCGCGCAGGCCTGCTTTGTGAATGCCATGGCACGGGCCGAAGCGAGCTTCATCGTGCCTTTTTCCTATGCCACGCTGATCTTTTCTGCGCTCTACGATGGGGCGGTATTTGCGCGTTGGCCCGATGCCGTCTCGGTTGTTGGAGCGAGCGTGATCTTGTCAGGTGCGGGTCTTTTGGCGTGGCGAGAGGCGCGTCTGAATTCTTCGTCCCCGCCGCCTTATCCCGGTTCAATTCCCCCCAAGCCGTAAGA
>DOOI01000145.1 GCA_003512825.1 Paracoccaceae bacterium
TGGATGGAAGTTGTGGTGCCCGTCGCCCTCCTTGGTCTGCCTTGCACCGCCGTTCCTGCGGGGTTTGGCAGCAACGGCCTGCCTATGGGCCTCCAGCTCTTTGGCCCGATCGGGGCAGACGCAGCACTCCTGCGCCTTGCTCAAGGCTGGCATGAGGTCACAAACTGGCCAAATACCCGCCCTCCCACAAGCATGGCTTGATTTCTTACCCTGACACGCGTCAATCTATTCACGAACGCGCATACATCACACAACCGCCCCTCGCAGGCGGCTGGGAGGAACTATGCCAGATCGTCTTGTCCACGGCGTCCCGCCTTTAGGCACCGTCACCTTGCCGATGATCGGTCAGGCCCTGCGCCTTGCGGTCGCCGATATCAAACGCGCGCCCGGTTTCGGTATCGTTTTCGCTGCGGTCTATGTGGCCATGGGGTTTGCCATTCTCGGCGTGACCCTTGCGACAGGGCAAAGCTACTGGCTGGTCTTTGCCGCCGTCGGATTTCCCCTCGTCGGCCCCTTCGCCGCAGTTGGCCTTTATGAGGTCAGCCGCCGCCTGCAACTGGGCCGCCCCCTCGATCTCTATCAAATCTTCGGGGTCATTGCCCTGCAGTCTCGCCGCCAGTTACCGTCAATCTCGGCTCTGGTGCTGTTCATCTTTCTTTTTTGGTTCTTCATCGGCCACATGATCTTTGCGCTTTTTCTGGGCCTCTCGACCATGACGAATATCTCCTCAAGCTATGAGGTCTATTTCACAGCCAACGGGCTCACCATGCTGGCCGTCGGCACCGCCATCGGCGCTGTTTTCGCGCTTTTGCTGTTTGCACTTACCGCGCTTTCTCTGCCCATGTTGTTGGACCGCGAGGTGGATTATGTCTCGGCCATGATCGCAAGTTTCCAAACCGTCGCCGCAAACCCCGCACCAATGCTGGCATGGGGTCTCTTCATTGCGCTTGTGACGTTTGTGGCAATGATCCCGGCCTTTCTCGGCCTCTTCTTCATCTTGCCGCTCTTGGGCCATGCCACGTGGCACCTATATCGCCTTGTGGTCGCAGCTGGCGAAGCAGAAGAGGCTGAATGGGCCGCCCAAGACGCCCAAGACGCGCTAGACACCCAAGACGCCCAAGACGCCCAAGACGCCGGATCTGCGCCCCTCTAGCGCCGTCAGTAAAGGCCACCTGAGGACAAGGCCCCAAGGCTGGCTTTGGGCGCAACAACCGCCTTCTTGCCTGTCGCCGTTGTTACCGCTGTTCCCGTCCGCTGGTTCACCTCTTCGACCAGTGGCAGGTTTGCACCCATCGCAAATCCACCATCGAAGGTTATACCAAAGATCGGCTCTTCCCCATCACGGAAGAATTCAGCAACCACGTGATCTCCCGTTGCATCATCCGACAAACGCGCACCGGTAAAGCGGTCGATCTTGATGAATTGGCCGTCTTTCGGGATACGGAAGCGCCCGCCGCCGTATTTCTTGACAGCCTCCACCATAAACTCTTGGAACACCGGGCCACAAACCCCGCCGCCAGAAGCACCATCTCCCATCGAGCGCGGGGTATCATAGCCAATGTAACAGCCCGCCACGATGGAGTTGGTGAAACCGATAAACCATACATCCAGCGAGTCATTGGTCGTGCCCGTCTTGCCTGCCACTGGCACCGACAGATTGACCGTGCGCGCCGCCGTGCCACGCTCCACCACCCCCACCATCATCGATGTCAGCTGATAGGCCGTCACCTCATTCATCACCCGCTCCCGGTTCGACAAGAGCCGCGGGCTCTCATTCGACGGGATCATGGGATCCGCACAATCTTCGCAAACCCGCTTGTCATGGCGATAAATCGTATTGCCATATCGGTCTTGGATCCGGTCAACCAGTGTTGGCTCCACGCGCTGCCCGCCGTTGGCAAACATCGCATAGGCCGCCACCATCCGATAAAGCGTCGATTCCTCTGCTCCCAAAGCGTTCGCAAGGAACGGGTTCATCTTGTCATAAACCCCAAACCGTTCGGCATAATCAGCCACCACATCCATTCCGACCTCTTCTGCCAGTCGAATAGTCATCAGGTTCCGGGATTGCTCGATCCCTGTCCGCATCGGGGTCGGGCCATAATATTTGTTTGACGAATTCTTTGGCCGCCACAATCCCTGCGGTGTGTTGATCTCAATCGGAGCATCGATCACAATCGTCGCTGGCGTATAGCCACTGTCCAAAGCCGCAGCATAGACAAACGGCTTGAACGACGAGCCGGGCTGGCGCTTTGCCTGTGTCGCGCGGTTAAAGACGGAATGCTGATAGCTGAACCCGCCCTGCATCGCGATCACCCGGCCCGAGTTCACGTCCATCGCCATGAACCCGCCCTGCACTTCTGGAACCTGTCGCAAGGTCCAACGCAAAAACGCACCCGACGCGTCATCACTCATTGCCCGAACCAGCACAACCTCACCGACTTCGACCAAGTCTCCCGGCCGTTGCGCCTTTTTGCCCAGCTTGCCATCCGCCAGTCGTTTTCGCGCCCATTGCACGTCCTTATCGACGATCCAATGGCCCTCTGCACTATCGGCCACGCCCTCAATTCCCAGACGCGCGCCTTTATCGCTGATCTCCAAAACCACCGCGGGCTGCCATTTCGCGACCAAGAAAATGTCACGCGCAATATCAACCTTGGCCAAAGCTTCGCGCCAGTTTGCCTCCTGCGCCAAGCTATCAAGCGGCAGAAACTTCTCCGTGCTCCGCCAGACACCGGTGCCACGGTCAAACTTCTCCAAGGCGCGACGCAGCGCTTCAGCCGCATCTTGCTGCATCTCTGGGTCCACAGTCGCCCGAACTGTCATACCGCCAGAAAAGAACTGTTCTTCACCAAAATTCTGGCTCAACTGCCGCCGAATTTCATCGGTGAAATAATCGCGTGGCGGCAAGGCATTCTTGAAACCGTCAAAGTCACCGTTCTGCACCGAGCGCAGCGGCTGCACGACCTCGGCCTGATAAACCGCCTGTGTGATATAGCCATTCTCTGCCATTTCCCGCAGCACAAAGTCGCGCCGCTGCTGAAGCCGCTCTTTGCGCCGCACGGGGTGATAATCCGACGGTGCTTTCGGCAGCGACGCCAAGAAGGCCGCCTCATGCGGGGCCAATTCGATCAAGGTCTTGTTGAAATAGGTCTGCGCGGCAGCGGCAACGCCATAGGAATTTTGCCCAAGGAAAATCTCATTGAGATAGAGTTCCAGAATCTTGTCCTTGGGCAGGGTCTCTTCGAGCCGTGTCGCAAGAATGATCTCCTTGATCTTGCGCTCGAATTTCTTTTCACCACCCAACAAGAAATTCTTCATCACCTGCTGGGTGATGGTCGAGGCACCCCGCACGTCGCGCCCCCGGCTCTTGACCGCATCCACCGCCGCCGAGGCAATCCCGCGCATGTCATAGCCATGATGCGAATAAAAGTTCTTATCTTCTGCCGAAATGAACGCATATTTGACCAGCGGCGGAATTTCATCGGCCGGGGTGAACAAACGGCGCTCTTGCGCGAATTCATCAATAATCTGACCTTCAGACGAATAAATCCGGCTAATGGTGGGAGGGGTGTATTGTGACAGGCTCTCATGGCTCGGCAGATCACGCCCATAGATGTAAAACACCGCACCGATGGACATCGCAACCGCGAAAAGCCCCATCGTCACTAGGGTGAAAATGCCACCTAAAAAAGACATCAAAAATCTGATCACGCGCGCGCCTCTCGCCTTTTGCGGGTCTCTCTACACCCGGAGCCGG
>DOOI01000106.1:0-436 GCA_003512825.1 Paracoccaceae bacterium
TGACCGCCTGCGATATGGGCCGCTTCATGTGCGATGACGGATTGCAGCTGTTCCGCTGTCTTGAGGCGCAAAATAAGGCCGGAGTGCAGAAAGATATGTTCTCGGTCCAGCACGAAGGCGTTCATCTGGCGGTCTTGCAGCACCACGATTCGGGTGCGGCTGGTCGAGAGGCCAGCGGCGGCAAGGACGGGAGCGGCCAAGGCGCGCAGGGCGTTCTCAATGTCACCGTCGCGCAGCATGGTTTGCGCGCGCGCGGGAAACGCGACGAGGCAGAGCAGCACAATAAGGGAAAGTGAACGGCGCATTGACCTTTGGGGGCCTCCCGTGATTGGACGGGGAAAGAATGCGGGAGAGTAAAGGGGAACTCAATGCGGTTATCGCGGCGCGGGGCAGTTGATCCCTTCATTGTGATGGATGTGATGGAAGCGGCACGGCG
>DOOI01000106.1:755-3267 GCA_003512825.1 Paracoccaceae bacterium
CCGCAGGAGCGCGGGCTGCTTTGGCGCAAGCAATGGAGCGCGATGCCTTGGGCTATACCGTGGCCTTGGGGTTGCCGGCACTTCGGGCGCGGATCGCGCGGATGTATGGCGAACGGCATGGGGTGGATGTGAACCCCGAGCGGGTGGTGGTGACGCCGGGGTCCTCGGGGGCCTTTATCTTATCATTTACGGCGCTGTTTGACACCGGTGCGCGGGTGGGGATTGGTGCGCCCGGCTATCCGAGTTACCGCCAAATTCTAAAGGCGTTGGATTTGTGCCCGGTGGATATTCCCGCCCGAGAAGAGGCGCGGTATCAGTTACAGCCTGCTGATTTAATGGGACAAAAACTAGACGGGCTTTTGATGGCTTCGCCGTCTAACCCGACGGGAACAATGCTGTCGCGGGATGAATTGGCCGCATTGATGGGCTGGGCGGAGTCCGAGGGGGCGGCGTTTATCTCGGATGAGATTTACCATGGGATTGAATATGAGGCGCGTGCGGTGACGGCGCTGGAGGTGAGTGATACGTGTCATGTGATCAACTCCTTCTCGAAATACTATTCCATGACGGGTTGGCGCGTGGGCTGGATGGTGGTGCCAGAGGCGCAGGTGCGTGCCGTAGAGCGAATCGCGCAAAACATGTTTATTTGTCCGCCCCATGCCGCGCAGGTAGCAGCGCTGGCGGCGATGGATTGTGAGACTGAATTGCAGGAAAATTTGGCCCAATACGCAAAGAACCGCCAAATGATGCTGGAGGGGTTGCCCAAGGCCGGATTTGATAGGATCGCACCGCCTGATGGGGCGTTTTATGTTTATGCGGATGTCTCGGATTGGACCGATGATAGCGTGAGCTTTGCGAAGGAAGTACTTGAAAAGGCAGGAGTTGCTGTTACGCCGGGTTTGGATTTTGATCCGATCCGGGGCGCGCAAACCCTTCGGTTTTCCTATGCGCGTGCGACTGCGGATATCGAAGAAGGCTTGGCGCGATTGACTGCGTTCATGGCGGGACGAGATCGGCGCACCAATCGCAAGGGATAGTGCGAAGCGGCAGAATTTCCGCTAGGGTTGGGGGACGAAACAGCCAAGAGGGCGGCGGAGCAGGCGGATGAGCAGGTTTATTTGGCTTTGCCTCTTGGTGATCGGGTTGATCGCAGTGTTGGGCCATGGGGCTGTGCAGGCGCAAACCGCCGGGTTTGGTGCCTTGGCGCGGATCGAAGGCGGCGCGAAATTGCACGATCAGGCGCGCGGCGTCACTTTGGAGATGGGGCTGTCACAGGGGGTGCCATGGCGGCTTTTCACGCTGGATGCGCCGCGGCGATTGGTAGTGGATTTCCGCGAAGTCGATTTTGCGGGACTGCCGTTGGATTTTGACCGCTCGGAGCATGCTATTTCTGTTCGGACCGGGACGTTTCGGCCCGGCTGGAGCCGGATGGTGGTTGAGTTGGCCGCGCCAATGGCGGTGGCTGAGGCGGGGTTGCGGGTATCGCCAGAAACGGGGCGCGCGGCACTGCGGTTGCAGCTTGTGCCGACGGATGCGGAGAGTTTTGCCAAAGCCGCTGGCGCGCCGCGCGATCCAAGGTGGGATTTGCCAGCGCCTGCTGTGATTGCAGGGGTCAAAAAGCCGAAAGGCCCGCTGACAGTGGTGATTGACCCTGGGCATGGCGGTATTGACCCGGGAGCCGAGCGCGATGGGGTGAATGAAAAGACCTTGATGCTGACTTTGGCCAAGGAATTGACCGAGGAGTTACGTCGCGCAGGTATGGACGTGGTGCTGACCCGCACAGATGATCGATTTGTTTCGCTCGAAGGCCGGGTGGCGATTGCTCATGAGGTGCGGGGGGATCTGTTCTTGTCACTGCATGCGGATGCGCTGTCGGAAGGGCAGGCGACGGGCACAGCGATGCATCTGTTATCGCGGAGTGCCAGCGATGAGGCGACAGCGCTATTGGCAGAGCGTCACGACCGCGATGAGTTGTTGAGTGGCGTTGATTTGACCGGGCAGGATGATGTGGTGGCCAGTGTGTTGATGGATTTGGCCCGGATCGAGACCGAACCCCGGGCGGAAGCCTTGGCGCGGGGGCTTTTGGCGGCAATGACGGCGGAGAATTTGGCGCTGAATCGCAAACCGTTGCGGCGGGGGGCGTTTTCGGTGCTGAAGGCGGCAGATATTCCATCGGTGTTGATCGAGGTTGGGTTCATGTCTTCGCCGCGCGATTTGGCCAATTTGCGGGATGCCGCGTGGCGGGCGCGGTTTGTGACCGCGATGCGGGAGGGAATCTTGGATTGGGCGCAGAGCGATGCGGCGCGTGCGCCTTTGGTGCGGCAATGAGCGGGGGGTGTTTCGGCGGCTTCTCGCGCGGATCGGGTAATCGTGTTTTGACGCTCCCCGGCTCCGGGTGTAGAGAGACCCGCAAAAGGCGAGAGGCGCGCGCGTGATCCGATTTTTGATGTCTTTTTTAGGTTGCATTTTCACCCTAGTGACGATGGGGCTTTTCGCGGTTGCGATGTCCATC
>DOOI01000043.1 GCA_003512825.1 Paracoccaceae bacterium
CGGGCGGCCTAAAGGTTTTGCGCGCGCAAGGCGGGGCCCGCGGCCGCCGATCTGGAGGGGCTGGCCATGCCCGCGCTTTTCATGACGGGTGAAAAGGAACCGAATTCGACTGGTGACATGAGCCGGGAGATGGCGCGATTGGCACCCCAAGGGGAGGTGCAGATTTTGGCAGGGGCGGCGCATATGATGCCGATGACCCATGCAGGCGAGGTCAATGGAATTTTGGCACAGTTTTTCCGACGGTGCGCGGCATGAGCGCAGCGGTGCAGATCCCCCCGATGGACGCGCGGGCCTTGCGCGCGGCGTTCGGCAGTTTCATGACCGGGGTAACCGTGGTGACGACGCGCAATCGGGCGGGGCAAGCCTATGGGTTTACCGCAAACTCGTTTACGTCTGTTTCGCTTGATCCGCCGTTGCTGTTGGTGTGTCCGGGGAAGTTCTTGTCGAGTTATGCCGAATTCGAGGCCTGCGATGTCTTCGCGGTGAGCATTCTGGCGGAGGGGCAGGAAGAGATTTCCAATACCTTCGCCAGTTTCAAAGGGGATCGGTTTGCGCGGGTTGAGACCGACGATGATCTGCATGGCGTTCCTGTGATCGCCGGGGCGGTGGCCGTGTTCAGTTGTCAAAAGCAGCAGGTGATGGAGGCAGGGGACCACGCGCTGTTGATTGGGCAGGTCAAGCATTTTCACCACAGTGCCCGGCGCGGGCTGGGCTATGCGGGTGGCAAATATTTCAGTCTTGGGCTGGAGCAGAGCGCGGCACGTGCGCCCAAGCAAGGCCTGAAGAACGTGGCCTCTGCGATCATAGAGCAGAATGGAGCTGTGTATTTGCAGCGCGATGCGGCGGGATATTTTTTGCCCCAAGTGGTGGTCTCGCGGCGTGGATTGCTGCGCGATGCTTTGCAAGAGCATTTGGCGACACTCGAATTGGGCGCTCGGCTGGCGCAGGTCTATTCGATCTTCGATCAAGCGGCGACGGGCGAGCACCACACTTGTTTTCGCGCAACAACCCACGGTGCGGTGCCGCGCGAGGGAGCCTTTGTCGCCGTCGAAGACTTGGCAAGGCTGGACTACGCAGTGCCGGGGCAGGCGGCAACTTTGGCGCGTTATGCCACGGAATATCAAACCGGATTGTTCGGCCTTTTCATCGGTGATGCCGATGGGGGCGACATTCATTATTCTTGAGGAAAGGGACTGAAGCGTGGACTTCTCTTTATTTGCCCATATGGAGCGGCTAGGGCCGGAGCAGGCGCATGAGACCCTCTATGAGGAGTTTGTCGGCTTGTGCGAGATGGCCGATCAAGGGGGTATGCGGGCGATCTGGACGGGGGAGCATCATGCGATGGAGTTCACCATTTCGCCCAATCCATTCCTCGCGATCATGGACCTGTCGCACCGCACCAAATCGGTGAAACTGGGCACGGGCACGATCATTGCGCCGTTTTGGCACCCGATCAAATTGGCGGGCGAAGCTGCGATGACTGATCTGATGACGGGCGGGCGGCTTGAGTTGGGCATTGCGCGTGGGGCCTATAATTTCGAGTATGAACGGATCATGCCGGGGATGGATGCATGGGACGCGGGCCAGCGCATGCGCGAGTCTGCGCCGCTTTTGCGCCCGCTGTGGCAGGGTGATTGCGCCCATGAAGGCACTTACTATTCCTTTCCCAACACCAGTTCGGCCCCCAAGCCGGTGCAAAAGGACGGCCCGCCGATTTGGATCGCGGCGCGCGACCCCAACAGCCATGAGTTTGCCGTGCAAAACGGATTTAATGTGCAAGTGACGCCGCTGTGGTTGGGGATGGCCGAGGTGGAGACCTTGATGGGGCGTTTCAAGGATGCGTGTGCAACGCATGGCGGAAAACGACCCAAGATCATGTTGTTGCATCATGCCTATGTGGGCAAGGATGATGACGACGTGGCGCAGGCAGCGCGAGATTTTAGCCGCTATTACTGCTATTTTGGCGCATGGTTTCAAAACAAGCGGCCGATCACGCAGGGGCTGATCGCGCCTTTGTCTGATGATGAGATTGCGGCCAATACCACGATGTCACCGGAGAATTTGCAGCGCGATTTGACGATGGGGACAGCGCAGCAGGTGATTGATCAGATCAAACGCTATGAGGATCTGGGCTATGATGAGTTCTCGTTCTGGGTCGATAGCGGCATGACCACTGAACGCAAGCGCGCCTCTTTGGCACGGTTTATCGATGATGTTATGCCTGCTTTTGCCTGAAGGAAAGACAATGACCGCACAGCCTTTTTACCAGCTTTTCATTGATGGTGCATGGACCGATGGCAGCACGGGGCAGTTGATGGAAACCACCAATCCTGCCAATGGTGAAGTCTGGGCGCGGTTTGCCTGTGCATCGGAGGCGGATGTTGACCGGGCGGTGCGCGCGGCGGCGCGCGCGCTGAGCGACCCGCTGTGGCGCGACATGACGCAGACCGCGCGGGGCAAGTTGCTCTATCGGTTGGCGGATCTGGTTGAGGCGCATGCCGCAGAGTTGGGTGCGGTAGAGACCACAGACAGCGGCAAGCTCTTGGCGGAGACGGCAAGCCAGACGCGTTATGTGGCGGACTACTACCGCTATTTCGCCGGGCTTGCCGATAAGATTGAGGGCGCAGTTTTGCCGATCGACAAGCCTGACATGCATGTGTTTACCGCACGGATGCCGATAGGGGTGGTGGCGGCTGTGGTGCCTTGGAACGCGCAGATGTTCTTGACTGCGACGAAGCTGGGCCCGGCGTTGGCGGCAGGGTGCACCGTGGTGCTGAAGGCCTCGGAGCAGGCCCCTGTGCCGATGCTGGAGTTTGCGCGGCTGATCGAGGAGGCTGGGTTTCCGCCGGGTGTGGTTTCGGTGATCACGGGCGACGCCGCACATTGCGCGGCCCCGCTGACACGTCATCCTTTGGTGGATCGGATTGCCTTTACTGGCGGACCGGAAACCGCGCGGCACGTTGTGCGGAATTCTGCAGAAAATTTTGCTGTCACTACGCTGGAGTTGGGCGGTAAGTCACCGATCCTTGTGTTTGAGGATGCAGATTTGGAAGGCGCGGCCAATGGGCTGATTGCGGGAAATTTTGGCGCGTCGGGGCAGTCTTGTGTGGCGGGGACGCGGGGGATTGTCGCGCGGGCTTTGATGCCGAAGCTGGTGGCGCGGATCAAGGAAAAGGCACAGGGCATTGTCATTGGCGATCCTTTGGAGCCGGGAACGCATGTGGGGCCGCTATGCACCCGCGCCCAAGTGGACCTGATTGTGGACACGTTGGACAAAGCGCGCGCGCAGGGGGCGATTGTGCATTTCGGCGGCGCGCCAGTGGCGCGACCGGGGAATTTCATGGCGCCGACTTTGGTGGAATGCATGGGGCCCGAGACGGAAACGCTGAAGGTAGAGATGTTTGGCCCTGTCATGTCGCTGCTGGCATTTGATACCGAAGAAGAGGCGATCGCACTGGCAAATAGCACGGACTATGGGCTGGGTTCGGGGATATTTACGGAAAATTTGGCACGGGCGCATCGCGTGTCAAAGCGGCTGCGTGCCGGTATTTGCTGGATCAACACCTATCGTGCAATCTCGCCGATTGCGCCTTTTGGGGGGTTCAATGCTTCGGGCTATGGGCGGGAGGCGGGGATGGACAGTGTCCTGGATTACACCCGAACCAAGACCACATGGATCAACACGTCGGACAGACCCATGGCCAATCCGTTTGTGATGCGTTGATATCGCCAAGGACGCGCATTAGCCGCCTTGGCGTTCCATCATCATTTCATAGAGCGCTTGCATGCCGCGCTCGGACATGGCGGTGACTTCCGCGGCGTGTTTGTGCAATGCGGCTACCATCTCTGGGTCGTCTGAAGTTTGAACCACGAGGATCCCTGTATCGGTGATATCTATTTCCGTGGTGATGCTTTCGGCCCGCTGGAAGAAGATGTCGAGTGTCGGGCTTTGGACGATGATTTCCGGGTCATTCTTTGTATCGACGCGGTCGATCATGCCGATGATATGACTGGTCAATGCGGCCATCACATGCGGATCGGATGAGTTGGTGAGCGTGCGGATGCCGTTGGGCAGGTTTTCGACGCTGCGCGAGAGGGTTTCGAAGCCGCGAAACATTACTGCCAACTCGGCGCTTTCCTCTGGCGTGGCATTGCGACCGCGCAGGCCCGGCATATTGGCTTCATCATGGGACATCTGACCGGACCCATGCATGCGTTGGTGCATGGCGTCGTGATCCATATGGGGCGCGAAAATTGGCAATACGGTCACGGCGGCCACAGAAACTCCGCCCAGCAAGGCGAGGGCGATTGCCCATTTTACCAGTTTCATTTGTGAGGCTCCTTTTGCCTTGTCGCGCCAGCGGCCGCGGGCATCTCAGGTGTCTTGCGCCTTGATGGTGTTCAGTGTCAACGCGCTAAAGGAGCTGAGGCGCGGGCGGAGTGGCTTCGACGGTGTCGAGAAAGCCCGTGATCAGCGCATTGAACAGATCCGGCCGTTCCATGTGAACGGCATGGGCGCAATGGGGCAAGACGGCGAGCCGGGCGTCTGGGATCGTTTTCCAGAGGGTTTCGATTTGTGACCACGGATAGGTGCGATCACCATCGCCCCAGAGCACCAGCGTGGGACAGGAGATATTCGGCAGCGCCACCTCGCCCGACCAGTGCTTCATGGCTGTGAGGCCACAGATCAGCGCCGAAAGCTGGGTCTGCGCGGCGATTTCGCTGCAATTTGGATATTCTGCTGCGGCTTCGCGATGCAGAAACCAAGTAGCGGCGATGCGTTTTGCGGTGCGAGCGGCACCCTCCGCTTTGGCACGATCAATCGAGTGCTCGATCGTCTCAAACCGCCCCGGGAGGAGGCCAAGAGCGCCCGTCGCGTAAAGGATGAGCCGTTGCACGCGGTGGGGCGCGCGCCGGGTGATTTCCTGAACAATCATGCCGCCCATCGAATGGCCAAGCAAAAAGAACTGATCAATCCCGCGCTGATCAAGCTGGTCCAACACCCAAACAGCATTCGCTTCGATACTGTCAAACGCGTCGAGGGCTGCATTTTGGCCATAACCGGGGAGATCGAGGCAAATGAGGGGGCGTTGGGCCGCAAGTGGGGCTTGCAATGCCCATTGTGCGCTGCCGCCCATGAAGCCATGGACGAGGACAAGTGGTGTCACCGTTTGCCCCCTTGGACGATACGGTCAAGGATCATGGCACAGAACAAAATCGAGAACCCAGCCAGAATACCTTGGCCGACATTGGCGTATTGCAGCGCTTCAAGAACGTCTTCGCCAAGGCCTTTGGCCCCGATCAGCGAAGCCACCACCACCATTGCAAGCGACAGCATGATGGTTTGGTTGATGCCTGCCCGGATTGAGGGAGCGGCGAGGGGTAAATCGACCTTGGTCAACAAATACCACTTGTTGGCGCCGAAACTGATGGCGGCTTCGCGCACGCTCTCCGGCACCCCGCGCAAACCCAAGACCGTCAGGCGGACGACGGGGGTGCCGCCGAAAATCATCGTGGTCACGACAGCGGCGGGTTTTCCTGTGCCGAAAAAGGCAATCACAGGGATCATGAACACGAAGGCAGGCATGGTTTGCATGAAATCCATGATCGGCTGGATGAAGGAATAAAAGCGAGGGCGGCGCGCGGCGAACATGCCAAGGGGGATGCCGATAAGGATGGAGAGACAAGCGGCTGTGCCCAAAAGAGCGAGGGTTGTCATCGCCTTTTCCCAAAAGCCGAGCAGACCCATGTAGGAGAGGAATGCGCCAGAGTAGATCGCGGTTCGCACGCCAGCGGTAAGCCATGTGAGCAAAGTAATCAGCGCAGCAACCACGATCCAAGGGGTGCTTACAAAAACAAGCTCCAACGCATCAAGAACCATGCGGATGGCATAGGTGATGGCATCGAAAAGAGCGTCGCCATTCAACACGGCCCAATTGAAGAACTTCTCGACCCAATCAATGCTGGTGAGACGGATTTCGGGTGTGGTGGGGAAGGCGCTCAGGAGGGGGAATTGATTGGGAAAGCTATAGTGCATGGTCGCGGTCATGGCGATTGCCGCCATGAAAACAGCACTGAAAACAACTTGGGAAATGGGCATACCTGAGCGTATGGTGCGGTCGCTGAGCCAATCAGAGAACCGCGCTTCGAGCGCCCAATTGGCGACAGTGGATTGCGCGGCCTTACCCAAGAGCAAAAGCGCCAGACCCGTCATGGCGATGCTGGGGCCTTGAGCCGCAAGCGCCTCCGCCTCGGCTTTGATGCCGCCGATATTGGCCTCCAACGAGTCCACGGTGCGCCGATAAACGTCGATTTTGTCTGAAGTTGCTTCTATTGCGGCAGCAAGTTGTTGGCGACGCAATTCCAAAGTGCCTTCAATTGACGTGATCCGGGCCATGGCGTCAGAGGCGAGATCGCCGAAGAGGCCACGTGCGATTTGGACTATGGCGAGCACTTCGACAATCAAGAAGGGCAGGGCCCAAGACCAAAGCCCGCGCGCACCAAACCAGACCGGGCCCATCAGGCCAGCGACCCAATTGAATGTGGGCGTAAAGCGCGAGGACGCGCCGATGCGGTCAAAATTTCGGATGTAATAGTCCGGGCTGGTCCGAACGAAGAGCCGAATATTGCTGCGGCGTTTCTCGGCATAGGCCAATGCGGCCGCGCTCTCGGTGTCTTCCAGCGGGTTCACGCCTAGGTCAGTCATGATACTTCGGTTCCCTCAATGACGGTCCGCAAAAGATCTGCGCGGGTGATAACGCCGACTTCGGTTTGGCCATCATGCACAAGGATTGGGGTTTCGTCGTCGATGGCCATGGTGATGAGATTGGAGAGGGTCTCGCTCCCGGCGACGCGGCGATGGTCGGCACAAACTGTTCCATGCTTGCCAAGATAGGCGTCCATGGGCTGCATGACCGCATGAGCATGGACAACTTTGAGACGGGAAATTCCTGCCACGAAATCGGCAACATAGGCATCGACAGGGTTCATCACGATGTCTTCAGGGGTGCCCATTTGGACAACCTTGCCGTCTCGCATGATCGCAATGCGATCACCGATGCGAACGGCTTCATCGAGATCATGGGTGATGAAAACTGTGGTTTTCTTCAGGATTTTTGAAAGGCGGATGAATTCGTCTTGGAGTTGGCGGCGTATCAGCGGGTCGAGGGCCGAAAAGGGCTCGTCCATCAAGAGCACATCTGGATTAGCGGCCAAAGCGCGGGCGAGGCCGACGCGCTGTTGCATTCCCCCGGAAAGTTCATGGGCAAATTTTGCGCCCCATGCGCCGAGTTCGACGATGTCGAGAATAGCCGCCGCTTGGCGCATTCGCTCATTCTTGGCGACTTGCCGGATCTCCAAGGGCATGGCCACGTTATCCAAGACTGAACGATGCGGCATCAGGGCGAAGTTCTGGAAGACCATGCCGATTTTCTGATTGCGAAACCGCTGCAGATCACGCGGGCTGAGCGCCATGACATCGGTGCCTTCAATTTCAATCTTGCCTGCGGTGGGCTCTAAAAGGCGATTGAAATGGCGGACCAAGGTTGATTTTCCGCTGCCCGACAGGCCCATGATGCAGAAAATCTCACCTCGTTTTACAGTCAAACTCACATCGGCCACACCGACGACTGCGTTAAATTCGGCCAAGACCTCGGATTTGCTGAGGCCGCGGTCGCGTATCGCTTTTAGGGCGAGATCAGGCTTGGCTCCAAAGATCTTCCAGACATTGGAAATATCGATGACCGTGTCGTCCAGCATTCTGCCCGCCTTGTCGTTTGAGAGGGGCCACAGCACCGTGTAGTTCGATGCTGTGGCTGAGTGATTATTGGTTACAGGCCGAGCATTGCATCGACGCGGGCGGAGTTCGCAGCGACCCAATCTTTGGCGACCTCTGCCGGATCACGATCCTTTGCACTGATCTCATAAGCAAGGCTGCTGACATCATCTGAGGTCAGTTGGAATTTCTGGAAGAACTCTGCGATGGCGGGCGAGCGTTCGACCAAGGAGTTGGACCACGCGATTTGCACCTGCTTGAGCGCGTCTTTTGATGCGACGTTTGATTTATTGTACCAATCCGGGTCATCAGAGGGCTGGATCATCACGTATTTGGCCGGATCGTATGTGGGTTCTGTCAACATTTCGATGTCAAACATGTACCAGACCGCGTGGGGGGTATAGCAGTAGAAGGCATAGCCTTCGCCTTTGGCAATCGAGTCCTTGATCCGTGCCGTTTTCACTGCTTCTTCGGCCCGGATGGGTTCGACAAAGTCGAGCAGGCCATAATCGCGAACCTTTACCTCATTCACATTGGCAGAAGCCCAGCCCGGCGCGCCGATCCACATCTCGCCTTTGCCATTCCCATCGCTATCCATCTTTGCTGCCACGTCTGGGCGGCCGAGGTCGGCGATGTCTGTGATGTTGTTGGCTTTTGCAAAATCTTTTGAAACGCAGAAGCCTTGGTTGCCCTCGTAGGGGTTGGACGACAGGGTTACTGTGCCTGCTTCATCGACATATTTTTTGGTAAAGCTCTCTTGGTTTGGCAACCAGACATCGGGGTGCACGTCAATGTCACCTTTGCCCTGATCCATGGCCTGAAAAATCGTGGCATTGTTGCCGGGCACATATTCGACTGTTCCGCCGATGCGCGAGGTGACGACTTCGCCCAAGACATGGGCGATGGCTTGGGCGCCTGTCCAAGATGGCACCCCGATTTTGACCTGTTCTGCGAAAGCTTGCAGCGGCAGTAGGCACGTGGCGCCAACAAGCAAAAATGATTTCAGTTTTGGTTTCATGGTCTTGTCCTCTGTCAAAAAGCGCCATACCTCGGCGTCATTGTTCGTTCAGTTCATGGAGTGGTGATGGGGATTGGTCGGGCGCGGAGTATCTCCGGCTTGGGGATGTCTAGGCCTCTTGGTAACCGGGGAGATCGAAGGCTTCTGGATATCCAAACAATGCAGCCGACCCGCCAGTGTGAAGAAACACGACGTTTTCCATGCCGTCGAAGGCCCCCTTGCGGGTGAGATCGATCAGACCGTCCAAGCCCTTGCCAGAATAGACGGGGTCAAAGAGCAATCCTTCAAGCTCGGCCAGAAGGCGGATGCTCTTGACCATTCCCTGTGTGGGAATGCCGTAGCCCGCACCGACATAGTCACAATTCGCGCGCACATCTTCCCGGCGCACAGTGATGTCACCGCCAAGGCGGGCAGCGGTGCGCTGGGCCAGATCAAAGACCATGCTTTCCTGCTTCTCACGCGGGGCACGCACGCCAATTCCAAGTAGGTGTATCGGGCTATCGAGGGCGGCGAGGCCCGCGACGAGGCCCGCTTGTGTGCCGGAACTCCCGGTCGCGTGTACGAGCGCATCGATTTTCAAATCCATCATGGCGGCTTGCTCGCTCAATTCGAGCGCGCAGTTCACATAGCCAAGTGCTCCGGTAGGGTTCGATCCGCCCCCAGGGATGATGTAGGGGCGTGCACCTGTCTGTTTTATGTGGTCCGCCAAGGCGATCATTTCGGCGGCCATGTCTGCGCCGCCGGATCGTTTCGAAACGCTCGCCCCATGGAGCCTGTCGAGGAGCACATTGCCGTTCAATGTGTATTGGGCGTCGTTTGAGCCAGTGCGATCTTCGAGCAGGATATGGCATTTCAAGCCAAGGCGCGCCGCTGCTGCTGCGGTTTGGCGGGCGTGGTTTGACTGTGTCGCCCCTTGGGTGATCACCGTGTCTGCGCCCTCTGCAATGGCCTCTGCCATGAGATACTCAAGTTTGCGCGTCTTGTTGCCGCCCGAAGAGAGGCCCGTGCAGTCATCGCGCTTCACCCAAAAGCGGGGCCCGCCAAGATGCTCGCTTAGCCGATCCATCGGTTCGAGTGGCGTCGGCAAATGCCCCAGACGGATCCGAGGAAATGCGGCCAGAGCGCTTGCAAGGTCTTTGCGGCTGGCAGCGGAAATGCCTGCATTCAGGCTTGCCTCACTCTCCCTGGATAGCTGTGGCTGACTCATCAATTCTCTCCCATTCAACACTGCATGCAGGGTAATCGCTCTTTTATCGCGGTGAAAAATGCTATTTTGTAGGGCTACCCATACAAATGGTATGAGCAAGCCGGAGCATTCCATGGATCTGACGTTATTCGACGATGTGCTTGTTTTGCTGGAAGAAGGAAATATGAGCCGGGCGGCGCGTCGACGGAACGTCACCCAGCCTGCGTTCTCACGCCGGATCAGGAGTTTTGAGAATTGGCTGGGGCGGCCCATTGTGACGCGCACCACAAATCGGGTCGAGATTGCGCCGGCCCTGTTGCAAAATGCGGCCGAGCTTCAGGCGTTGGTTGGGCATGTGCGGGAATTGCGGGGCCGCATTGCCGGGTTTGATCCGGGCCAGACCACGTTGACGATCACAGCGCAGCATTCCTTGATGGTGTCGGCCTTGCCGGATTTCGTGATGTCGGCGCAGCGACATTTTACCAAGATTGCCTTTCGCGCCCGGGCCGCCAATCACAACGATTGCATTTCGCTGTTTCTAAGTGGGGAGGCCGCGCTGTTGATGTGTTATGAGCGGGAGGGCGACGTGGAGTTGCCTTTCGGATCGAGCGTGGTGCGGTCCCTTTGGGGGCGTGATCGCTTAGTGCCTGTGGTGGGCGGCCCGCTGCGCTTTACTGTGCTTGATAATGGGCGTGTGCCCGAAATGGCTCCAATGATCCGATACCCGGCGGGAAGCTTTTTTGCCGAAATGCTGGACCGTGGCGCAACGGCGTATTCGCAGCATCGGGGTGGCATGATTGCGGAAACGGCCTTTACGGCTGGGATCAAGGCTATGGCAATCGCAGGTTTGGGTGTCGCATGGCTGCCGATGAGCTTGATCTATGCCGAGGTGCAGAGTGGCGCGCTTACCGTGTGCAATGAAGATAATGACATGCTGCAGCTCCGCATAAGCCTGTTTGCGCGCCCAACCAATTCGGTCGCGGTTCAGCTTTGTGAGGGGCGGCAGCGGTCGGCGCGTCTGGAGACCTAAAACGCGGTGTTATGCCGAGCGCGCCTTCGTTGGCTACCACCTTTGCGTGGGGGGCAGACCAATCCCATGTGCGCGCCGAAGCCCAAGACGATTTTGGCGTATTCAGTT
>DOOI01000124.1:0-1248 GCA_003512825.1 Paracoccaceae bacterium
GCCGCCAATCTGCACTTGATCCCCGGCAGTGACCGCTTTGCCCGTGCTGTCAAAACGCACCACCATCGTCGCCTTTTTGCCGCAATGGCAGATGGTGCGCACCTCACGCATTTCATCGGCCAGGGCCAAAAGCGCGGCGGATCCCGGAAATAGCTCTCCCATAAAATCCACTCTCAGACCGTAGCACATGATCGGCAGGCCAAGATCATCCACCACCCGGGCCAACGCCCAAACTTGATCCTTGGTCAAAAACTGCGCTTCATCAATAAAGGCGCAAGCGACGGGGCCCTGTGCCAGTCGGGCTTTTATCTTCTCAAACAGATCATCGTGAGGGGTAAAAGTGTCTGCCTCTTCGCCAATGCCGATGCGGGAGGCAATTTTTCCCTGTCCTGCCCTTGTGTCCATCTGCGCGGTGAGCAGATAGGTCTGCATGCCGCGCTCTTTATAGTTATGCGACGCTTGCAGCAGCAAGGTCGATTTTCCGGCATTCATCGTGGAGTAGTTGAAGTAGAGCTTAGCCATATGGTTATGTGCCCCGAGCGCGAAGGCGATGCAAGAGGCCGGGGCCAATCCATAGGGAGGTGCGCACGGCTTTTCTTGCACCTGTAATGGTGCTAATTGCGCGCCACACATTGACCGGAGGAGGGGAGAATGTCCCAAACTGACGTGCCGCTTTATGATCCCAACATGCTGCGTCCGATTGATTTCTCGGCATTGGCTGGACAGGGGGATGATGGGCATGCACCGCGCATCTTGCTGCTTTACGGGTGATTGAGGCCGCAAAGCTATTCGCGGGCGGTGGCCGAAGAGGGTGCACGAATTCTGCGCGCCTTGGGCTGTGAAACAAAGTTCTTTGATCCCACTGGTCTGCCTCTGCCCGATGGCGCGCCTGACAGCCATCCCAAGGTGCAAGAGCTGCGCGAATTGGCCCTGTGGAGCGAGGGAATGGTTTGGTCGAGTCCGGAACGGCACGGGGCGATGACCGGGGTTATTAAAACTCAAATTGACTGGATCCCACTGTCTGCCATCGGAGGAGTGCGCCCGACACAAGGGAAGACTCTGGCATTGATGCAGGTTTCCGGCGGGTCGCAGTCTTTTAATTCGGTCAATCAAATGCGGATCCTGGGGCGCTGGATGCGGATGATCACAATCCCAAATCAGAGCTCTTTGCCAAAGGCTTGGCTTGAATTTGAAAATGGACGGATGAAGCCGTCGCCTTTTTACAATCGGGTTGTGGATGTGATGGAG
>DOOI01000124.1:1560-4683 GCA_003512825.1 Paracoccaceae bacterium
GGAGGAGCTGGCGCGTTTCACCGTAATGACGCGTGGGCGCAAGGAGATGCTCGTGGATCGCTATTCAGAACGCGTTGAGACGGCGGAAGAGCTGCATAAACGCGTCTCATTGAAAGACATATAATTTAGGTAGCCCCCTCCCCAAACGGTCACTCCGCAGGGGTGGGGTGCATGCGTATTTATCCTTGCAAGGCTTTGACACCCACATCGCCCTCAGCATGGGCTTTGATGGCGAAAGCGGCGGCATGGCTGCCGGCCAGGGTGGTAAAATAAGGAATTTTATCCATTAAGGCCGCGGCCCGCATGCTGCGGCTATCGTCTACGGCCTGCGCGCCTTCGGTGGTGTTCAAGATGAGGGCGATATCGCCATCTTTGATCTGATCAACAATATTTGGGCGGCCTTCATAGACCTTATTAACCACGGTGCTTTGAATTCCAGACTGGGCAAGGAAGGCTGCGGTTCCAGAGGTGGCCGTAAGGCTGAGGCCCATTTCCACCAAACAGCTGGCCGTTTCGATCAACATTGGACTCTTGTCATCATCTTTGATGGATAGGAAGACTTTGCCAGCGGTGGGCAATTGCGTGCCGGCGCCCAATTGTGCCTTGTAAAAGGCACGGTGGAATTTGCTGTCAAATCCCATGACCTCGCCCGTAGAGCGCATTTCGGGACCAAGCAGCGTATCCACGCCAGGGAAGCGCGCGAAGGGTAAAACCGCCTCTTTCACCGCGAAGCCTTTGATGCTGGCTGGATCAACCAGGTCAAAATCGCTCAAGGTTTCCCCGGCCATGATTCTGGCAGCAATGGCCGCAATTGGGCTGCGCACAGCTTTGGCCACGAAAGGTACGGTGCGGCTGGCGCGTGGGTTGACTTCGATCAGGTAGATATCGCCATCCTTGACGGCGAATTGCACATTCATCAATCCGACAACGTTCAACGCCAGTGCCAAGGCTTCGGTTTGCCGTTTCAATTGGTCAATGATGTCTTGTGACAAAGAATAGGGCGGCAAAGAACAGGCGCTGTCACCCGAATGCACGCCGGCCTCTTCGATATGCTGCATGATCCCTGCAACATGCACATGCGTGCCGTCGCAAAGCGCGTCGACGTCAATCTCAACCGCACCGGAGAGGTAACTGTCGAGCAGCACCGGACTGTCGCCCGAGACCACCACGGCTTCGGAAATATAGCGCTCAAGGTTGGCTTGGTCGCGGACAATTTCCATGGCGCGGCCGCCCAAGACATAAGAGGGGCGAATGACCAAAGGGAACCCAATGTCGGCCGCCATCTCCAAGGCTTCAGCGTCAGAATGGGCGATGCCATTCTTGGGCTGTTTGAGCTTGAGGGTATTTACCAGATCTTGGAACCGCTCGCGGTCCTCGGCCAGGTCGATTGCATCGGGTGTGGTGCCCAAGATCGGGATGCCGGCGTCTTCGAGCGCGTTGGCAAGCTTGAGAGGGGTTTGCCCACCAAACTGCACAATCACGCCATGCAGCGTGCCGTTCTCTTGCTCAACTCGCAGGATTTCCATCACATGCTCATAGGTCAGAGGCTCGAAATACAGTCGGTCTGAGGTATCATAATCTGTGCTTACCGTTTCAGGATTGCAGTTGACCATAATGGTCTCATAGCCCTGATCTGTGAGAGAGTAGCAGGCGTGGCAGCAGCAATAGTCAAATTCAATGCCTTGCCCAATCCGGTTTGGACCGCCGCCCAGAATAACCACTTTTTTGCGATCAGATGGCCGGGCTTCGCATTCGGTTGAGCCCATCGCTGGAGCTTCATAGGTGGAATACATATAGGGGGTTTGGGCTTCAAATTCGGCCGCGCAAGTGTCGATCCGCTTGAAGGAGGCAACAATGCCAAGCGATTGCCGCGCGTTGCGAATATCAGCCTCGGTGCGGCCCGTTAAAATAGCAAGACGGCCATCGGTGAACCCCATCATTTTGATGCGGCGCAGCTCTTGTTCATCACGGGGCAGGCCCTTGGCCTTGATGAGCGTTTCCATTTCGATGATCTCACGAATGCGCGCTAAGAACCACGGATCGAAGCGGGTGATGCTGTGCAATTCATCATCGGAGAACCCAAAGCGCATCGCGTGTCCAATGACCCGCATCCGGTCGGGAGACTGGATCGCAAGCTCGCGGGTCAGCGCCTTGTCGATCGCCATTTGAGCGTCAGGGCTTTGGCCCACTAAGATCCCGTCACGCAGGACCAAATCATCCGCTCCGGGCATGCCGTCGATCTCGACCTCATCAAAACCTGTGAGTCCGGTTTCCATAGAGGCCAGTGCCTTTTGCACCGACTCATGAAAACTACGGCCGATGGCCATGGCCTCGCCAACAGATTTCATCGCTGTGGAGAGCACCGCTTGAGATCCTGGGAACTTTTCGAATGCGAAGCGCGGAATTTTTGTCACGACATAGTCAATGGAGGGCTCGAAGCTGGCTGGGGTGACTTTGGTGATGTCATTGTCCAACTCATCTAGCGTATAGCCAACGGCCAATTTGGCTGCGATTTTCGCGATGGGAAATCCAGTTGCCTTGGAGGCGAGCGCCGATGAGCGCGAGACGCGCGGGTTCATTTCGATGACCACCATCCGGCCATCTTCCGGGTTCACAGCCCACTGCACATTCGAGCCACCGGTTTCAACGCCAATTTCCCGCAGAACGGCAATGCTGGCGTTGCGCATGATTTGATATTCTTTATCGGTGAGCGTCAGGGCCGGGGCCACGGTGATGCTGTCGCCAGTATGCACGCCCATCGGGTCTACATTCTCAATAGAGCAGACGATGATTGCGTTATCCGCGGTGTCGCGCACCACTTCCATTTCATATTCTTTCCAGCCCAGGAGGCTCTCATCAATCAAGATTTGATTGACTGGGGAAGCGTCCAAGCCGGTTTTACAAAAATGCTCGTAATCCTCTCGGTTATAGGCCACGCCGCCGCCTGTACCGCCCAAGGTGAAGGCCGGGCGAATAATCGCGGGCAGGCCAATATCATCAAGCGCGGCCATACATTGCTCCATCGTCTCAGCAATGGTGGCGCGTGGATTTTCGAGGCCGAGCCTATCCATGGCTTCGCGAAAGAGCTTGCGATCTTCAGCCATTTCAATCGCCGGGCGCTTG
>DOOI01000138.1:0-168 GCA_003512825.1 Paracoccaceae bacterium
AGTTTCATGTTGGATCAAGGCTTTGGTCCGGTGATGTTCCTGATCATTGTCAACGTGATCTTGTTGATTGGTGGGCAGTTCATGGAGCCCTCGGGCTTGATCGTGATCGTGGCGCCGTTGGTGTTCCCGATCGCCATGGAGCTTGGGATCGATCCGATCCATCTGGGC
>DOOI01000138.1:429-3621 GCA_003512825.1 Paracoccaceae bacterium
GGCATCATCATGGTGGTGAACATGGAGATCGGGATGATCACGCCGCCAGTGGGTCTCAACCTGTTCGTGACCTCTGGCGTTGCTGGAATGCCGATGATGCGGGTGGTGCAAGCCGCGCTGCCCTTCCTTGCGGTGCTCTTCGTGTTCCTGATCATTGTGACCTATGTGCCCATCATCTCGACATGGTTGCCGACGACCTTGATGGGGCCGGAAATCCTGACGAAGTAAGGATTGCACAAAAAGAGAGGGCGCTCCGGAAACGGGGCGCCCTTTTGCTATGGGGAGCGGCTTAGTTTGCTGTGGCGGCGCGTGGAATGTCGAAGCCGGGAGGCGCGAGGGTAAACCCTGCGAAGTCAAATCCGGGCGAGACGGTGCATGACACAAGGGTCCAATCCCCGGTGGAGCGGGCCGCTTGCCAGTGATGCGGCGGGACAAGGCGCTGTGGCGCGTGGCCTTTGGTGAAATCCGGACCCAAGACCAGATCCTGCGCCGGGCCTTGCTCGGAGGCGGCAAGCGAAAGCATCAGGGGCGCTCCCGCGTGATAGAGCCAGATTTCCGTGGCATCGACGCGGTGCCAATGGCTGCGCTCGCCCGCTTTGAGCAGGAAATAGATTGCGGTGCCCGACGGCCGCTCGCCCGAGGGCGCCTCGGCGATCCAGGTTTGGCGATACCAGCCACCCTCGGGGTGGGGGGCGAGGTTTAGGGTGGCGATGAGCTCATCTGCGGTCATGGAGGGGTCTCTCAGGGGGTGAGGATCAATTCGCCTCGGGCAATTTCGACGCGCGAGAAGCGCGAGAGATAGGACATGCCAAGCAGCGATTGGAAGAGATCATCTTCGTTGACCGAGGCACGCAGGCCGCGCGCTTGGGTATCGCCAAGGGTGATGTCGATGCGGACAGGGGCGATGCGGACTTCGCCATTGGCTGTGCGCGCGCGCCCTGAGTAGACCAGCGTGTCAAGGTCAATGCCGACGCGTTCTGCATCTGAGGTGCTGAGCACGACATCGGTGGCCCCGGTATCGACGACAAAGCGCAGTGGTGTGCCGTTGACGATGGCGGTGAGGTGGTAATGCCCGTTCGGCCCGCGTGGCACGATGATCTGTCCGCTGTCTGCGGCAATGCTTTGTTGTGGCAAGACCGTGCGGCGGATATCGCCCCAGAGCCCGGCCCCGGCGATGACCGCCACAAAGATGAGGCCCCAGATCATCGCGTGTTGCGCGGTTTGACCCGGTTTGCGGCGTGCCTGCGCGACAAACCACCCGGCCAGAGCCAGCAAAAGCAGCGCGAGATAAGCCAGTGATGCGAGAGATCCGTTATCCATCTGAGTGATCTAGGGGCGCGTTCGGCAAAAATCGAGACCTAGTTGGAGAGACCTGTGCCAAAACCGAAGGCCAAGAGCCCGTCGACCACGAATTGCACAGCCAAAGCCGCCAGAAGCATGCCCAAAAGTCGGGTCACGATATTGGTGCCAGTGCGGCCCAGAGCGCGCTCGATCGGTCCAGCCAGCAAGAACAGGACAAACACGATGCACAGGACTGAGGCCATCACGGCCACAGCCCAGAGGTAGCCCGCAACGCCCGGCTGCTGGCCAGTCAGCAAGATCATCGTGGCAATCGCACCGGGCCCGGCAATCAAGGGCATGCCCAATGGAAATATCGAGGGATCGGAGCGCTCTTCTGCGCTGTCTTCCCGACGTTTGGTGCGGCGTTCAAAGAGCATGTCGAGCGCGGTCAGAAACAGCAAGACACCCCCGGCAATCCGAAAAGCCGGCATGCGAATGCCGACAAACCCCAACACCGCTTCGCCAAAAAGCCCAAAGAGCGCAAGGATGCCGAAGGCCACCAAACAGGCGCGGAACCCGATGGCACGCCGCGCGCGCGCTTCCATCCCTTGGGTCAATGCCACAAACAGCGGCGTCAATCCGATGGGATCGATCACAACGAAAAGCGTGGCGAAAGCGGTGGCGAGAAAGACACTGTCCATGTCACTGCCTAACAATCAAGCGCGCCCTCCCGCAAGCGGCAGTTGGGCGTTCAGGGTTGGAAATATCTTGGGCGGAGGCACAGGTGGGGGGCACAGGTGTGTTCTGCGCCCCCCTTTTGCTGTGGATGTGTCAGGCGCCGCCAGAGGCTTCGAGGCGGTCTTGTGCGGCAATCCAGAGGGCCTCGGCCTTGCCTTCGGCGTCTTCCAGTTCCGCGAATTTGCGGTTGTAGCTTTCGAGATCGGTGCGGCGACGGTCCTCGTAGAGGGTGGGGTCGGCCATGATGGCGGCGAGTTTTGCCCGCATGGTGGCGAGTTTCTCCAGCCGCTCCTCGGCTTTGCGAACCTCGGCGCGCAGGGCGAGGATTTCGTCGCGGCTGGCACGTTTCGGGGCTTTGCCGCCTTTGGATTTGTCGCCGCGGGGGGGGCCGTCTTGGGTGAGGAGCAAGGTGCGGTAGCTGTCGAGATCGTCTTCATACGGGGTTACGCTGCCGTCTTTGACGAGCCAGAGGCGGTCGGCCACCAGCGACAGAAGGTGCATGTCGTGGCTGACGAGGATCACCGCGCCGGAATAGGCGGTGAGCGCTTCGACCAATGCTTCGCGGCTTTCGATGTCGAGGTGGTTGGTTGGTTCGTCGAGGATGAGCAGGTGCGGGGCGTCGAGCGTGGCCAAAAGCAACGAGAGGCGCGCTTTTTGCCCCCCCGAAAGGCGGCCGACCACGGTTTCGGCCTGTTCAGCCATGAGGCCAAAGCCCGCCAGTCGCGCGCGGAGTTTGGATTGGTGCTCGCCGGGGCGGGCGCTTTGCAGGTGTTGCAGCGGGGTTTCGTCGATGTGCAATTCATCGACTTGATGTTGGGCAAAAAAGCCGATCCGCAGCTTGGAGGACCGGGTCAGCGACCCAGTCAGCGGGGCCAAGCGGCCCGAAAGCAGTTTGGAGAGGGTGGATTTGCCCTGACCGTTCTTGCCCAAGAGGGCGATCCGGTCGTCTTGGTCGATCCGGAGGTTGAGGTTTTTCAGCACGACCGTATCGCCATAGCCGACCGAAGTGCCTTCGCATGCGAGGATCGGGGGCGAAAGCTCTTCGGGTTCCGGGAAGGTGAACACGGTGCGCGCGGCCTCTTCAGGGGCGCGGATGGTTTCCATCTTTTCGAGCATCTTGACGCGCGCTTGGGCTTGCTTCGCTTTGGAAGCCTTGGCTTTGAAGCGATCGAC
>DOOI01000119.1 GCA_003512825.1 Paracoccaceae bacterium
GATGCGCCCGTGACAGTGCTTGAACTTCTCTCCCGACCCGCAAGGGCAGGTTTCATTGCGCCCCGGATTGCCCCACGTCGTTGGATCCGTGGCATCAAAGCCCTCGCGCGCTGCTGCCGTAGGCGCGGGCGCCGCGGCTGCCGCCTGCGGGGCCGCCGATGCGCCGCTTTGCTGAGCGACATATTGCGCCATCATCTGCTGCTGCTCTTCTTCCGTGAGCGGGCGCACACGCCCAAGCTTCTCACTCACGTCTTCGCGCAGGCTGTCCAGAAGATTTTCAAAAAGCTGGAAAGCTTCCGACTTATATTCGTTCAATGGATCACGCTGTGCGTAACCCCGAAAGCCGACGACCGAACGCAAATGTTCCAGCCGCAGCAAGTGTTCTTGCCACTTTTTGTCAATCGCATCGAGCAGCAACTGCTTCTCGATAGAGCGCATATTCTCCGGACCAAAGGCCGCCGTTTTCTCGAGCATCTTCGCCGTGGCCGCTTCCGAAATCCGCTCTGCCACGCCGTCTTGGTCTACGCCTTCTTCAGCCGCCCACTCCAAAATGGGCAGATTAAGACCAAGTTTCTCAATTACAGCCGCATAAAGCCCCTCGGCATCCCATTGATCCGCATAGGATTTAGGCGGCAAAAACTCATCAACCAAATCATCGACAACCTGATCACGCATATCCGTGACGATTTCCGACAAATCTTGCGCTTCCATGATCTCACGACGCTGACCAAAGATCACCTTGCGCTGATCGTTCATCACATCGTCAAATTTCAACAGCTGCTTACGAATGTCGAAGTTTCGCCCTTCCACCTTCGCCTGTGCGCGCTCAAGGCTCTTATTCACCCATGGGTGAATAATGGCCTCACCATCTTTCATCCCGAGCTTGGATAATAACGACTCCAGACGCTCCGAACCAAAAATACGCATCAAGTCGTCTTCGAGGCTCAAGAAGAACGAAGACCGCCCCGGATCACCCTGACGGCCCGAGCGTCCGCGAAGCTGGTTATCAATCCGGCGGCTCTCGTGGCGCTCCGTGCCCAACACAAAAAGCCCGCCCGCTGCTTTCACGGCTTCCTCAGAGGCTTTGTGGTCTTCTTCAATCTGTGCGCGGATCGCTACGTGATCGCCATCGGGAGTGGCCGCAATCGCCTGCATTACCTTGAACTCGACGTTACCGCCAAGCTTGATGTCCGTGCCCCGTCCCGCCATGTTCGTCGCAATCGTCACAGCCCCAAGTTTGCCAGCATCGGCAACAATCTGGGCTTCTTGCTCATGCATGCGCGCGTTCAAAACACTATGCGGTACACCATCGGCCTTCAGCAGGCTCGACAGAAACTCCGATTTCTCAATCGATGTCGTGCCGACCAAGATCGGCTGGCCCTTGGCATTCGACTCCTTGATCGTTTCAATGATCGCGGCAAACTTCTCACGAGCAGTGCGATAGACGGCATCGTCATCATCTTGTCGCGCGATCGGGCGGTTCGTCGGAACTCCCACAACACCAAGGTTGTAGATTTCCATAAACTCAGCGGCCTCAGTTGCCGCCGTGCCCGTCATCCCGCCCAGCTTGCCGTAAAGGCGGAAGTAATTCTGGAAGGTCACCTGCGCCAAGGTTACGTTCTCGGCTTCGATCTTGACGCCTTCTTTGGCTTCAATCGCTTGATGCAGGCCGTCAGACAATCGGCGTCCCTGCATCATCCGGCCAGTGAACTCGTCGATCAGCATCACCTCACCGTCGCGGACAATATATTCCTTGTCCTTCTGAAACAGCTTGTGCGCGCGCAAACCCTGATTGATGTGATGCACCAATGTGGTTGATTCCGGATCGTAAAGGTTCTGTCCCTCCGGCAAAAGTCCGCGTGCAACCAATTGGTTTTCCAAGAACTCATGCCCGGCATCGGTGAAGGTCACGTTGCGGGTCTTTTCGTCCAGCAAGAAATGCTCCGGCAGCACCAGGGGGATCAGCGTGTCGATCTCTTTGTAGAGATGCGAGCGATCCTGCGCTGGGCCCGAGATAATCAGTGGCGTTCGCGCCTCATCCACAAGAATCGAGTCAACCTCGTCAACAATCGCGAAATTGTGTCCGCGCTGATACATCTGCGCGAGGTCCGATTTCATATTGTCGCGCAGATAATCAAACCCAAGCTCGTTATTCGTCGCATAGGTAATATCGCAAGCGTAGGCGGCTTTCTTCTCGGCATCGGGCTGGCGCGGATAAATCACGCCAGTTGTCAGGCCGAGGGCCGCAAAAACCTTGCCCATCCACTCCGAGTCGCGTTTGGCAAGATAGTCATTTACCGTCACAACATGCACGCCCTTACGGGTCAGAGCATTCAAGTAGGCTGGAAAGGTCGCAACAAGCGTTTTTCCTTCGCCTGTCTTCATTTCCGCAATATTGCCTTGATGCAGGAAAATGCCGCCCATGAGCTGCACATCAAACGCACGAAGCCCCAAAGAGCGCTTCGCCGCTTCCCGGCAGTTGGCAAAGGCCTCTGGCAAAAGCGCGTCAAGGCTCTCGCCATTTTGCGCGCGCTCGGTCAGCTCAGCGGTCTTTTGCACCAAACCCTCATCAGTCAGCGCAATAAAATCCGCCTCAAGCGCGTTGATCTTTTCAATGAACGGTCGGGTCGCCTTAACTTTACGATCATTCGGCGTTCCGAAGACCTTTTTGGCGAGTGTACCGAAACCCAGCATATTTTTTTCCGATCGTCGTTGACAGGTTCGTGCAAGCCATCCGCTTGCCCCCTTGCAGTGCACCGCATAAAACGGGCGGCGATGGGCCGTCGAAAAGCCATCGTCGATGTAAGCGGCGGCTCGCTGAGTGTCAACGCCGAGGGCCACACCGCCCTCGCTCATAAGGACCATTCTATGCACAATCGTTTCACGTTTACGGCAGCAGTCGTGCTGGCCCTCGCCCTTTCTCTTCCCGCACGGGCCGAGGATGCTCCAACGGGCGCGAGCGTGGTTGCCCGCGTGAATGGTATCGAGATTACATTGGGCCACCTGATCACAGCCCGCCAATCCTTGCCGCCACAGTATCAACAATTGCCAGATGCGGTTCTTTTCCCCGGGCTGCTGGATCAACTGGTCAATCAAACGCTTCTCGCTGGCTCCGTGTCCGAGCAAAGCACACGAGTTCGCCTAGCGATTGAAAATGAAAGCCGCAGCATATTGGCCGGTGAGGCGATCGAAGCGGCATTGTTGGCCTCCGTCTCCGAAGAGGCGCTCTTGGCTGCCTACAAAGCAAAATACGAAGCCTCCGAGCCGACGCGCGAATGGAATGCTTCCCATATTCTTGTCACCACACGCGAAGAAGCCGATGATCTGGTGAAGGCGCTCGAAGCCGGCGCGGATTTCGCTGCGTTGGCACAGGAAAAATCCACAGGCCCTTCTGGCCCTAATGGGGGTGACTTGGGTTGGTTTGGTCCCGGAATGATGGTGCCCGCCTTTGAAGAGGCGGTTGCCGTTATGGAGGCAGGCAAGATCAGCGCTCCAATCGAAACACAATTTGGCTGGCACGTGATCAAGCTTAATGAGACGCGGGTCGTCGATGCCCCAAAGCTTGACGAGGTTCGTGATGAACTTCAGCAAGAGATCCAGAAAACTGCTCTAGATGCCCGCATCGCCGAGCTGACCAAGGATGCCAAAATCGAAAAACCGGGCGCAGAACTCGATCCATCCCTCCTCTCCAACATCGATCTCCTGGAAAAATAAAATGGGTAAAATTACCGCTGTTTCCCCGCTGGCTCCTGCTGCTTTCCCTGACTTGCCCGTCATCGACGGCGTTACTTTCGCGGCGGCTCAGGCTGGTGTGAAATATCAAGGTCGCGTTGATGTGATGCTCGCGCGCCTTGCGCCCGGCACTGCAATGGCAGGCGTGTTTACGCGGTCCGCGACCCGTTCCGCACCCGTCCTTGATTGCCAATCCAAAATCGCGCTGGATGGCCAAGAGGGTGCTGCAATCTTGGTGAACTCCGGCAACTCAAACGCCTTTACGGGCCGAAATGGTGTCGAAAGCGTGCGTGCGATAACAGCCGCGGTCGCCGCTCAAACAGGTCTGCCGCAAACGCGTATCTTCACATCGTCCACAGGCGTTATTGGTGAGCCGCTGCCGCATGATCGGATCACCGCCAAGATCGCCGAGCTTGACGCCGCCCAATCACCTGCGGTTATCGCAGATGCGGCACGCGCCATCATGACCACGGACACCTTCCCAAAAGGTGCCACCGCCACGCTCGTCGTCAATGGAAAGCCCGTGAAGATCGCAGGAATCGCCAAAGGGTCCGGCATGATCGCGCCCGACATGGCCACAATGCTTGTCTACATCTTTACCGACGCCAAAGTGGAGCGCGCGCTGCTGCAATCCATGCTCTCAGAACTCACCGACGTCACATTTAACTGCATTACGGTTGATAGCGATACGTCCACCTCTGACACGCTGCTCCTTGCTGCGACAGGCGCGAGCGGCGTAGAGATCACCGCACCCACAGGTCCATTCCGCGACGCGCTCCATTCCGTCATGCTTGACCTTTCCCATCAAGTCGTCCGTGACGGTGAAGGCGCGTCCAAGTTTATCACCATCGAAGTAACTGGCGCTGCGACCGACGCGGACGCAAAGGTTCATGCAATGGCCATTGCCAACTCCCCCCTGATCAAAACCGCGATCGCGGGCGAAGATCCCAATTGGGGCCGTGTTGTCATGGCAATCGGCAAATCCGGTGCCGCTGCAGATCGCGATCGTCTCTCCATCTGGTTTGGCGACCATCTCGTCGCAGATAAAGGGTGGCGCAACCCAGCCTACAAGGAAGATGACAGCGCGACCTATATGAAGGGCGAATACCTCACGATCAAAGTGGATCTTGGTCTCGCAGAGGGGGCGTCTACCGTATGGACCTGCGATTTGACGCATGGCTACATTGCCATTAACGCCGACTACCGATCTTAAGCAGATGGCACGCTTTTTCTTTCCTTCAAACCAAAAGAGGCGCGGATGAAAACCGTTCTCGTTTCGGCCGTTGCTCTTATCGACAGCGACGGCCGCATTCTACTTGCACAACGTCCGCCAGGAAAATCCATGGCCGGACTGTGGGAGTTTCCTGGTGGCAAGGTGGAGCAAGGCGAATCACCCGAGGCGGCGCTCATCCGCGAATTGCATGAAGAGCTCGGAATCGACACATGGGCTTCCTGTCTCGCGCCCCTTACCTTCGCAAGCCACGCCTATGAAAACTTCCACCTATTGATGCCGCTTTTCGCCTGCCGTCGTTGGCAAGGCACCCCCCAACCTCGCGAGGGCCAAACCTTAAAGTGGGTCTACGCCAAGGACTTACGCGAATATCCTATGCCGCCCGCCGATATTCCGCTTATCCCAATTTTGCGCGACTGGCTTTAACGACGCCGTTTTTTCTTCGCCAAATCTTGAGGATAAAAATGAGAGGATCAAAAAGCGGCTCATGTGGTATCTTCACTCATGTCAGCCATGGGGGGCTTTCTGTGATTAGAACGATTTTTATCGCTTCCTGCGTCTCTGTTCAGGGCGTTTTCGTTCGCGCATTATGCGACGGTCGCATCGTTATTCGTGCAAATGATAAAGAATTTACCGGGTTCCCGGTTTCCAAAAGCGCGGCGTGACACGCCTCGGTTAATAAAAAAGGGCCGCTTTTTCGCGGCCCTTTTTCTTTCTTCAAGTCGATTTTGGCCGAAAAGCCGCTTATGAAAGCGTCCGCTCGAATTCCTCACGCTCAAAAATCTCGATCACGTCATTTGCGCGCACGTCATCATAATTTTCAAACGCCATGCCGCATTCCTGACCGGACTGCACTTCTTTGACTTCATCCTTGAAGCGCTTGAGCGTCTTTAGCGTGCCTTCGTGGATCACGACGTTGTCACGCAACAGGCGAACACCCGCAGAGCGACGCGCCACGCCTTCGGTCACGAGGCAGCCAGCAACCTTGCCAACGCCCGAAACCTTGAACACTTCCAAGATCTTCGCATAGCCGATGAACTTCTCGCGAATTTCTGCCGACAACAGGCCGCTCGCCGCCTTTTTCACATCATCCACAAGATCGTAGATGACCGAATAATAGCGAATTTCGACGCCCTTCTGGTTGGCCGTGTTGCGCGCGCTTGCATTGGCACGCACGTTGAAGCCAATGATCGGCGCTCCGCTTGCTTCCGCAAGCCCAACATCCGTTTCCGTGATGGCGCCCACACCAAAGTGCAAGACGCGGACGCGGACTTCGTCGTTTCCGACCTTTTCCAAGGCCTGCACGATTGCTTCCGCCGAGCCTTGCACGTCTGCCTTGACGAGAATTGGCAGCTCTTTGACCTTCTCATCGGCTTTCGCCTTGGCCAAAAGTTGATCCAGCGTCGTTGCAGCACCAGCTGCGGCGCGCTTATCCTTGGTCACCTTGGCACGGTAGTCGGCAATCTCGCGGGCCTGTGCTTCGGTTTCCACCACGTTCAGAACGTCGCCTGCCTCCGGTGTGCCGTTCAAGCCAAGCACCTCAACGGGTACCGACGGACCAGCTTCGGAAACGCGGCCGCCCTGATCGTCGATCAATGCGCGCACCTTGCCCCATTGTTCGCCAACCACAAAAACGTCGCCCTGTTTGAGCGTGCCTTTTTGGATCAGCACCGTTGCCACCGGACCGCGGCCCACATCAAGCTTCGCCTCGATCACAGCGCCTTCGGCGAAACGGTCGGGATTAGCCTTGAGCTCGAGGATTTCCGCTTGAAGCGCGATTGCTTCAAGCAGTGTCTCTAGGCCCATGCCGGACTTGGCCGAAACTTCCACATCCTGCACTTCGCCGCCCATCTGCTCCACAACAACTTCGTGGTTCAAAAGGTCGGTCCGCACTTTCTGCGGATTTGCAGCAGGCTTGTCGCATTTGTTGATCGCGACAATCATCGGCACACCCGCCGCTTTCGCGTGGTTTAGTGCTTCGACTGTCTGAGGCATCACAGCATCATCTGCTGCGACCACCAGAACAACAATGTCCGTGACCTGCGCGCCACGTGCCCGCATCGATGTAAACGCAGCGTGGCCGGGGGTGTCGAGGAACGTCAGCACCGAACCCGAATCAGTTGTCACCTGATAGGCGCCAATATGCTGGGTAATGCCGCCGGCTTCTCCCGAAACCACATTGGCCTTACGGATTGCGTCGAGCAATGATGTCTTGCCGTGGTCAACGTGGCCCATGATCGTGATAACCGGAGGCCGTGGCACAAGCGTCTCTGCCGCGTCCACGATATGCTGAATCACGTCTTCCACATCCGCGTCCGACACGCGCACAATCTTGTGGCCGAACTCTTCCACGATCAATTCCGCAGTGTCCGCGTCAATTGATTGGTTCGCCGTCACCATCATGCCCATACGCATCAGCGACTTCACGACGTCAGCCGAGCGTTCCGCCATCCGGTTTGCCAGTTCAGACACCAAAATCGCTTCGGGTACCTGCACATCGCGCACGACCTTTTCACGCTCTTGCGTGCCGCCCATGGCTTTCTGGCGCATCCGCTCTTGCTTACGCTTCATCGCCGCCATGGATTTTTGACGGCCGCCTTCGCCATCACCACCCAAAGCTTGATTCAGCGAAAGCTTGCCTGCGCGACGATTGTCATCGTCCCGCGCCTTCACGCCACGGCCAGCGCGATCTTCATTCTCACGCTCACGCTTGCGAACCGCATCGCCTGTTGCAGGCTTGGGCCCCGTCGGTGCCGCTGCGACCCGTGCCGCAGGTGCTGACTTTTCTGCCGCAGGTGCTGCCTTGACCGCAGCCGCTTTTACTGCGGCCGCCTCAGCTTCCTCTGCTTTGCGCTGCTCTTCTTCCGCTTTTTGGCGGAGCATATCTTCGCGCTCACGCTCTTCGCGTTCCTTTGCCTCCGCTTCGTCGCGGCGGCGCTGGCGCTCTTCGTCGCGGGCCAGCTCGTCGGCGGCACGCTGCGCTGTTTCGTCAGCTTCGCGCGCCTTGGCTGCACGTAGCGCCGACAGACGGCGCTCCATTTCCGCGTCAGAGATCCCAGCAGGACGTTTTGAAGGATCGCCAAAAGACGATCCGGCCCCACCCGCAGGTTTGGTCGCCACGCCGGGCTTCGGCACGACCACCTTCTTGCGCTTGGTCTCCACCACGACGTTCTTGGTGCGGCCGTGGCTGAAGCTTTGCTTCACGTTGCCGGGGTTCGCCCCTGCTCCACGCAGCCCGAGAGGTTTCTTACCGTCGGTGTCGCTCATGTGGCTCTTCTATCCTTTCCGGCGGTCTGGCCGCCGTCTTCAGCGCGCAGACCCTTTAGTCTTGCGGCCTCCTCTACAACACGTCGAGCCAAACCACCAGTCGCCAGCGCAACGTGAATAACCTTTTCACGGTTGAACGCCTGACCGAGCTCATCTGCCGTCATCCAGCCGATAAAACGGCCGCCTTCTGGCGTTGAGAGCTTTGATTTGCCCCGACCGGACCCGTCAGAGGCCTGAATAAGCACCTCTGCCTCGTCCTTCATCAGCATGTCTTTTACCTTTTCATACCCCGCCAAGGCATGGCCACCCTTCCGGCCAAGACTCAGCAGGTCAATCACCCGTCGCGCCAACAAGGCTTCCACCTGTTGGGGCAGATCGTCCGCCACTTGAACCGGCATTTTGGCCGAGCGGCTAAAAAGGTTCTTCTTCACGGCCTGTTCCAAGGCCGCCCTGGATGCTGCCACCCAGATTCCCCGTCCCGGCAGCTTTTCTGCCAGATCAGGGACGATTTGATTGTCCGGACCCACGACAAAGCGGATCAACCCAAACTTGGGCTGCACGTCTCCAGTGGCGATGCATTTGCGCTCCGCCCCATCTTCCCGTGCTTTATCCGCTCCGCCGCGTGTCATTCCATCACTCCAAAGAAAAGCTCTACAGATTATTCTTCTGCGTCGCCCTCATCCTCATCATCTTCGTCATCTTCAACGACGCCCTCGGTCGGATCGACCCAACCCAGCATAACACGCGCCGTCATCACGAGGTTCTGTGCCTCTGTCAGGTCAACTTCGAACTTCTCAAGCAAGCCATCATCCTTGACGCGCTCGCCATTTGCCGTTGTCCAGCCGCCCGCCAATTCCCAATCCGCACAGGTGGCGAAATCTTCGAGCGTCTTGATCCCGTCTTCGGCCAGCGCCACGATCATCTGTGGGGTCAGGCCGTCGAACTCCAGCAAGCTATCCTCAACACCCAGCTCCCGAGCCCGCGCAACGGCGGCCTTGGATTGTGCCTCTAGGTAATCTCGGGCGCGCGCCTGCAATTCAGTTGCCGTGCTATCATCGACACCGTCGATAACCAGCAATTCATCGAGGTCGACATAAGCGACTTCCTCAAGGTTGGTGAAGCCTTCCGAAACCAGCAGCTGAGCAAAGAATTCGTCCAGATCCAGCGCTTCCATAAACAGACGGGTGCGCGTCTCGAATTCTTTCTGACGGCGCTCGCTCTCTTGGCTTTCGGTCATGATGTCGATGTCGAGACCCGTCAACTGCGAGGCCAACCGCACGTTCTGCCCACGACGACCAATCGCCAGCGACAGCTGCTCATCCGGCACCACAACTTCGATGCGCTCTGCATCTTCATCCAGAACCACTTTCGACACTTCCGCAGGCTGCAACGCGTTCACCAAGAACGTCGGCAGATCTTCGGACCATGGAATGATGTCGATCTTCTCACCTTGCAGTTCGTTCACGACCGCCTGAACGCGGCTCCCGCGCATACCAACGCAGGCACCGACAGGATCGATCGAGTTGTCATAGGAAATCACACCGATTTTGGCGCGCGAGCCGGGATCACGAGCCACGGCTTTGATTTCGATGATCCCATCATAAATCTCGGGCACTTCCATCTTGAAGAGTGCAGCCATGAATTCCGGTGCAGTCCGGCTCAGGAAAATCTGCGGCCCACGCGTCTCGCGGCGCACATCCTTCACGAAGCAGCGAATACGGTCGCCAATCTTATAGGCTTCGCGGCCAATCTTCTCGTTGCGACGCAAAATCGCTTCGCCCACGCCTTGGATATCCACCATGACGTTGCCGTATTCTTCCCGCTTCACCACACCATTGATGATGGTGCCAGCGCGGTCCTTGAACTGCTCATACTGACGATCCCGCTCGGCTTCGCGTACCTTTTGCAAGATAACCTGCTTGGCCGATTGAGCCGCGATCCGCCCAAGGTCAACTGGCGGGACCTCTTCAACAAAGGTATCGCCGATTTGCGGGTCTGCCAAATATTGCTTGGCTTGTTCCACGGTCATTTCGGCTTGGTAATTCTCCAAGGCCTCTTCTTCCACGACCGTCCGAACGCGTGTAAACATCGCCCGGCCTGTCTTCCGGTCGATATGAACGCGGATATCCATCTCCGAGCCGTAGCGCGACTTGGCCGCACGGGCGAGCGACTCTTCCATCGCTTCAACCACGAGACCGGGGTCGATCATCTTCTCGCGGGCCACCGCCTCGGCGGTCTGCAACAGCTCAAGCTGGTTTGCGGATGTGATGGCCATGTGTCAGTCCTCCTCGGAACCGTTCTCGGTTTCAATGTCATCGAATTGCCCTTCGTCCAGCTCGGAAGCCTTCCGTTGGCGCAGCATTTCCTTGATTAGGTCTTCCGTCAGCACGAGCTTCGCATCCGAGAGCCAGTCAAATTTAAGCCCAATGGTTTGCTCTTCGTCGCCCTGACCTTCGATATTGATCAGTACTTCGTCGTCTTCCACACCGGCAATCACGCCTTTGAATCGGCGGCGACCATCGATCATTTCTTCGGTCTCTATCCGTGCCTCATAGCCCTCAAAGGTCTCAAAGTCCTTCAAGCGCGTCAGGGGCCGGTCGATGCCGGGGCTCGACACTTCCAAGGTGTAGGTTTCCGAAATCGGATCCTCTACGTCCAGAACGGCCGAAACGGCAGTCGAAATCGCGCCGCACTCATCCACAGTTATGCCGCCCTCTGGGCGTTCCGCCATGATTTGCAGCGTCTTGGTCAGACCGCCCATCAAGCGCACGCGCACAAGCTCAAACCCCATGTCTTCGATGACAGGTGTGATGATCTCGGCCATCCGGCGGTCAATTGCGGCTTTCGCGATTAATGTGTTCATGTGTCCAAACATAAAAAAACGGGCGCGCGGCCCGTTGGTCTTTCTCCGGTGGGCTCCGGGTGTGGACCCCGCAGCACCGCTGTTGAGGTGCGTATAGGTGGAATCGCCCTATGGTGCAAGCCCCACACGATGAGAGGATTATAGCGGTCTGAATTGTTGGCCCTGACAGTGATCATCTTGGACGCACCACAGAGTGACCCTCAATTCAATCTGATCGATTGCCCCGCAGCCGGTCGCGATTTGAAGCGGGACAGTGATCTGGCGACATGATTTGCATGAAGCCAACACCGCGCAAACGTCATGACGCTAACCATACGCCAAACATACGCAAATCATACATTAGTTTTGGCTATTCCGCGCACCGTGCAGCGTCGGCAATCCGGTCCATGATCCGCACCAACTCCGAGCTGATTCCCGGCTCTGAAAGCGCGTGACCTGCGTTTCTGACCAGATGAAGATCAGCGTTCGGCCATGCCTTGGCCACGCGCCATGCGGACTCGGGCGGGCAAATCATGTCGTAGCGACCCTGAACGATGAAGCCGGGAATATGCCCGATCCGACCCATATTTGCGAGGATCTGACCATCAAAATCCAAGAAGGCATTATGGGTAAAATAGTGATTTTCCAGTCGGGCAAAAGCGCGAGCATAGTCCCCCGGACTATCGCCACCATGCCCATCTGACGCCATCGAAGCCAAAGCATTCTCCCAAGAACACCAGGCTTTAGAGTAGCGAATTTCCGTCGAAAGATCGCCGGAAAACAATCGCTTATGATATGCGGCAATCAGATCGCTTTGCTCGTCTTTCGGAATTATGTCGGCAAAGCGGGCCCATGTCTCGGGCCAAAAACGCCCTGCGCCGCCGCCGTAAAACCATGTCAGCTCCGACTGCGTCGCCAAAAAGACGCCCCGTAAAATCAGATGTGTTACCCGCTCCGGATGGGTTTGCGCGTAGATCAACGCCAGCGTTGCGCCCCAACTACCGCCAAAAACGGCCCAAGCTTCGATGTCCAAAAGTTTCCGAATTTTTTCGATGTCCCTGACCAAATGCCAGGTCGTGTTGTTTTCAACACTGGCATGAGGCCGCGACCGTCCACATCCGCGCTGATCGAATAAGATGATGCGATAATGCGACGGATCAAAATACCGCCGCATAGCCGGGCTACACCCCCCCCCCGGCCCCCCATGAAAAACCACAACAGGTTGACCATCGGGGTTGCCTGACTGCTCCATATAGATCACATGTCCCTCGCCCACCTCAATCATACGCTGATCGAATGGGTCGATAGGGGCGTGCAAATAATGCACTGCGCTCTTTTGGCTCAGGACCTTGTCCATAGTCGTCCTACATATAACGTACTGCCATAAGAAGATAGCCAAGGAACTGGGAATGCAAGCCACCACAACTATCCCTGCGGAACTCGCCAAATTCGAAGCTATGGCCGCCGAGTGGTGGGATCCGAACGGTAAGTTCAAGCCTCTTCATATGCTAAACCCTTGCCGGCTCGACTATATTTGTCAGCAAATTGCTGGTGAGTTCGACCGAGACCTCTCCCAGGAGCTACCATTCAAGGGCATTCGCCTTCTTGATATTGGGTGTGGAGGAGGCCTTTTGTCTGAGCCAATGGCGAGACTCGGGGCCACGGTCGTTGGGGCAGATGCTGCGGAGCGCAATATTCCAGTTGCTCGGGTCCACGCTGAACAATCGGGTCTAACAATCGATTATCGGCACACGACGGCAGAAGCCATGGCATCAGCACATGAGAAATTCGACGTGGTTCTCAATATGGAAGTGATAGAGCACGTTGCCTCCCCTCCCCTATATTTGGAGGCATGTCGCCAACTTTTGCGCGCAGGTGGTTTGCATATTTGCTCAACGATCAACCGCAACCCGAAAAGTTTTGCCATGGCGATTGTCGGTGCCGAATATGTCATGCGGTGGCTGCCAAAAGGAACGCATGAATGGCAGAAATTCATCACCCCGGATGAACTCTTTACGCTACTCACCAACGCCGGTCTTGATCCGGTAGATCGAAAAGGCTTTGTATTCAATCCGATCAGCTGGAACTGGCGCTTATCGGACCGCGATCTTTCGGTAAACTATGTTACCGCCAGTATTTTCCGCGGCTAACGATTACTCTGCTTCCAACTTGACCCGGAGCTCCCGCAAAATCGGGAGCGCCGGTTTAACCTTCTCTTCTCCCATTTCTGAAAGAAGTTCCGTCAATACAGGGCTGATTGCCGCCAAAGCGGCATCTCGTGCAACGCGGCCAGCTGGGCTGATTGCCACCAATTTTCGGCGCGCATCATCCCAATCTGGGCGTATATGCACATATCCAGCCCATTCGAGCTTTCCCAACGTATTGGTCATCGCACCACGCGTCACATGGAAGTTCTTCGCCAGCTGCGCCGGCGTTCGCTCGCCGTTTGATCGAGCCAGATGATTGAGCACCGAAAAGTGACTTATTTCCATGCCTTTGGGCAAGACACGCGTCAGTCTGTTACGAACGAGCTGATCGACCGTAAGAATTTCGCTAAAGAGCGCGACAGCAAGGGCATTTGTGGATTCAGGCATAAGGTCCACTAATTTCGCGATCATGCAGCAAAGACGGCACCCGCCCTCGTGCTTTTGCCACGGCTTCGAGGTCAAAATCAACGAAAGTCACGCCTTCGTCCTCTCCAGCATCAACCAAAACTTCTCCCCAAGGCGAAATCGCCAAAGAGTGGCCATATGTGCGACGCTCTTGGCCTGTGGTGCTTGGATGCAACCCAGTCTGCGCTGGAGCAAGAATGAAACAACCCGTCTCAATGGCCCGTGCGCGCAAAAGCACTTCCCAGTGCGCCTCGCCAGTGGTCGGAGAAAAAGCGGCTGGAACGGTTATGATGTGGGCGCCTGCCTTTGCCAAGGAGCGATGCAGGTGTGCAAATCGTACATCGTAACAAATAGTCATTCCAATCGTGCCGAACGGCGTTTGGGCCAAAACCGCTTCGGCCCCAGGCCGATATCCTGCTGATTCCCGATATGTTTCTGTCGCTGAAACATCGACATCGAACATGTGGATTTTGTCGTATTTCGCCAAAACCTTCCCATCCGGGCCTATCAAGAATGATCGGTTAGCAAATCTTCCGTCGGTATCATTTGTCTTGAGGCCCAGTGACCCAATCAGCACCCATTTCCTCAAATCGGCCGCAAGGGAGCGGATGCCTGCCAAGGTCTGATCGCTCGCCTCGTCTTGTAGGACGTCCATTTGATGTTGCCTGCTTGACGACACACAATTTGTGACTTCTGGCGTCAGGATGAAATCAGCGCCGCCTGCAGCGGCCTGCTTGATCCACTCTGCGGTCGACGCCAGATTGGCGGCGGGATCATCGCCAGATGAGAGCTGAACAAGGGCTGCGCGCATCAATTAGCCTTTCAAAAGCGTATCAAGTTTGCCCGCGCGCTCTAATTCATAGAGATCATCACAACCGCCAACATGTGTTTGGCCGATAAAGATTTGAGGCACTGTGTGGCGCCCATTCGAACGCTGAAGCATTTGTGGTCGCAGGCTTGGATCCTTTGCGACATCGAACTCAACAAAGGCAACACCTTTGCTATTCAAGAGCTTCTTGGCCGCATGGCAGTATCCGCAAAATGGGGAAGTAAATATTTCGACGGGCTGCATAGAACTCTCCTGCATTTCTTGAAAGCTTCTTAGATCTATACCTCCTTTCCAACGCGCGCCAGCACGAGGACCGAAACCTCTACCGCCCCTGCCAATCTTGCGGCTTCCGTTGTTGCGCCTAGTGTCGCACCAGTGGTCAGAACGTCGTCAATAATGAGTACTGACCGCCCTTCTATTCGCCTCCGGTGTCTTTGGCGGACAAACAGCGCGTTTTCTAGCGTTGCAAACCGTTCATCGCGGCCTTTGCCTTCTAGCATAGGCGTTCTTCGTTTCCTGACAAAAAGATCCGGGCACCATTCAAGATCCAATTCGTGCGAGACGTGTTTGCCTAACTCGGCAGATTGGTTGAATCGCTTCTTTAGCAGTCGCGACCAATGCAGGGGCACGGGGGCAACCAGCATGCCGGGTTTCACTATGCCATGCGCCCTTTTCACCATCCAGCGGGCTGCTGTTTGGACAATATCCAAACGATCGCCGTGCTTTAGTCCAAGTACCATTTTGCGCCCATTGGCGGTGTATAATAGTGCGGCCCGCCCATGGTCCCATGGGCGGGTAATCTTCAAGCATTCATCGCAAAGCACGGCTTTGTTTGAAGAGCCAGGAAGCGGGGCGCCGCATCGATCACAAACAAGACCATCGATGAAATACGTGTCCTTCCAACAAGGGCCACATAGGCCAAAATCACTCTCAACAGAGAGGCCGCAACAAAGGCAGCGCGGCGGATATAGCATATGGAGAGCGGCTTGAATGTTCATGCCGCGCACCGCATTGTCTGGCTCATGTCAACACCACCAATCATTACAGACCGTCCGGCCCTCCTCCGAAACCGCGCCCGCGCGATAGAACCGCTTTTGCAAACAATTGCTCGGGACGAGATTCAGGATCGTCTTGGAATGGTTAATAGAAGCTTTACCACACCAGTAGTGATCACAGGTTTTCCGGACTTATGGTCAAAGCTTGTCGCAGACGCTGCAATTATTCCTGATGAAGATGTGCTGGACCTGTCCGAATCGTCTTCTGACCTGATTGTGCATGCGCTTGCGCTTCATTGGGCGAATGATCCTGTTGGTCAGCTTATTCAATGTCGCCGTGCCTTGCTTCCTGATGGTCTATTTCTCGCCATTGCTTTCGGTGGGCAGACTTTGCATGAACTTCGTTCGGCGTTGGCAACCGCTGAAAGTGAGGTTTCTGGGGGGCTTTCGCCGCGCGTTCTGCCTATGGCAGACATCCGCGAGATGGGCGCACTGCTTCAGCGAGCAGGTTTTGCATTGCCGGTGGCCGATTGTGTAACTGTGAAGTTAACTTACAAGACAGCACGACATTTGATGCAGGATCTGCGGGCAATGGGCGAAAACAATGCGCTTCACGCACGTAGAAAAGTCCCTACAAGACGATCCGTGCTGCTTCGCGCGATGGAAATTTATGCAGCCGAACACTCTGCGCCTGACGGGAGGGTTTCGGCAACGTTTGAAATGATTGTGCTTACGGGATGGGCGCCACATGCGTCACAGCAACAACCCCTCAGGCCGGGAAGTGCTATTGCCCGCCTTTCGGATGCCTTAAGTGTCGAAGAGAAGCCCTTGAGTGATTGACGATGAGGACCAAAGGTTTATGTCCCGCGCAATATATTCGTAAAATGTGATCCAAGGAGATGAAAATGCTTGATGAGACCGGTCAAGAGCTAGGCCTGCGTCCTGAGAATGCACCCGGCGATCACCCGCGCGTCCCTAATCCAAAAGTCGGCATTTTGATCGCGAATCTCGGCACACCGGATAACTATGATTACTGGTCTATGCGGCGGTATTTGAACGAGTTTTTGTCGGACCGTCGGGTGATCGACTATTCACCGTGGCTTTGGCAGCCGCTCTTGCAGCTGATTATCTTGACCAAACGCCCCTTCACCTCGGGTGCGAATTACAAGCTTATTTGGAATGAGGACAAAGACGAAAGCCCCCTCATGACAATAACCAAAGCTCAAACGGTAAAGATCGCCAAAGAAATGACGGCTCAGTTTGGCGATCGGGTTATGGTTGATTTTTGTATGCGCTATGGCAACCCATCGACCAAATCAAAGGTGGACGCGATGGTTAAAGCGGGCTGCACTAAGATTTTGTTTTTCCCACTTTATCCGCAATATGCGGGCGCCACGACAGCAACGGCAAATGATCAATTCTTCCGCGCGCTAATGGACGTGAAGTGGCAGCCAGCAAGCCGCACCGTGCCTCCCTACAGCGATCATCCGGAATATATCGAGGCGCTCGCCCAGTCTGTTGAGCGGGCCTATGCCGCAGAGAAAGATCGGCCTGAAATATTGGTTTGCTCATACCATGGTGTGCCAAAGCGGTATCTTCTGGAGGGCGACCCCTACCATTGTCAGTGCCAGAAAACGACTCGCCTCCTGCGAGAGCGTTTGGGTTGGGCAAAGACCGAGATAATTACGACTTTCCAGTCACGGTTCGGGCCCGAAGAGTGGTTGAAGCCCTACACGGTTGAGGAAGTTGCACGACTGGCCAAAGAAGACGGAAAGAAGCGTATCGCGGTTGTTGCGCCGGCGTTTTCTGCGGATTGTATCGAAACGCTCGAGGAAATTAACGGTGAGATTCGCGAAGCCTTCGAGCATGCAGGCGGCGAGCATTTTGTTTATGTGCCGTGCCTAAATGATGACGATGCACATATTTCCGCGCTGTCTACTGTCATCACAGAAAACCTTAAAGGCTGGCTGGAATAGGTCGCAAAAGCCTTTGATCAAAAGAAAAAGGCGGTGGAATCCACCGCCTTTCCTTTAGAACTAGTCTGACGATTAGTTGCTTGCAACTGCTGCAGCAACAACGGCCAGGATCAGCAGGGGGACGAGAACGCCACCGGCCGAGGAAGAAGCAGCTTCTTCAACAACGACGGGAGCTTCCATTACGGGAGCAGCCATGTTGCCTGCGAATGCGGTCGAAGCAGCAGCGGTCAGAGCAGCGGCGAGAACGAGTTTTTTCATGTTATCCTCCAGAAATTTGCGAGCCGTCATGATTAATTCCGACGACAAGCACCCAAGACTTACCTCGTATCCCGTCTAAAGCAGCAATCAGAGTGAATTGCAAATGCATCTTGAAGAAGAACGGGTGTGCGTGGTCACTATGTCGTCAAATAAGCAACACTTGCGTGCCTACTTTGGTCATTTCGTAGAGCTGCGCGATATGTTCGTTATACAGACCAATGCACCCGTTCGATGAGCGACGCCCAATTTTGCGAGTGTCATGCGTGCCATGGATGCGGTAATACTGCCACGATAGGTAAAGTGCGTGCGTTCCCAGAGGGTTGTCCGGGCCTGGAGGCACATACTCTGGCCATTCCGGATTTCTTTTTCGCATAGAGGGAGTGGGTCGCCACTCTGGTCCCTCGACTTTGCGAACGACCTCGGTGCGACCCCTGCGAGTTAAATCATCAGTTAAAGGCACAGAGGACGGATAGAGGTGATAGTTGCCATCTTCCTGCCAAAAATGCAGAGCCCGACTGTCGATGTCGACCAAGACCGCGCCCCTTTTGAGGTTCGAAAAATATGGTGTCCAGTCGAGCGTTCTGAAGCTCGAAACGTTTCGCCGGACTGATTTTGAGATATCTCGCTCCATCTCGACAGTGGTCGCGTTGTTCAATTGCTCCGCCACCGAAGCTGTTTGAGCCAGTGCCGGGCTTGCCAAAGCTGCCATGCCGACCGCCAGAAACCCGCGCCGACTCAGGTCTTTTGTGGAATACTCACTCATCTTCGTCTCCAGAAACGGAACAAATTATATCCTTGGTGGTATATTATGGCTGTAATGCCTCAGTCGCAAATCAAAGCCGTGTCAACAGGCGTCGTCATGCCGAAGTGGGTTTGATAAGACACGCTAGCCGCGTTAGGCATGGTCATCGATAAAATTTTGGGTGCGAATATGTTGCGACTAACCAGCCTTCTTTTGTCTCTCACGCTTGTCTTGTCGGCATGCGCGGCGCCGCAGCCAACACTTGGGCCAGATGGCAAGCCGCTACCGAAACTTTATCGCATCTCTGGTAATGATACCAACAAGATCCAGTTCCGCATGCTCGACTCGGTTAACTCGCTGAGATCAGCTGCGGGCGCAGGCGCAGTAGAGTTCGATTCGCAGCTGAACGCGGCAGCGGCAACCCATGCGCGTGACATGTCGTTGCAGAATCGCCCTTGGCACTTCGGCTCAGACGGGTCATCGCCTATCGATCGTGCTCGTCGCGTTGGCTTTCAGGGCCTCTATATAGGGGAAGCCTTGAGCGAGACCTATGAGACCGAAGTTGAGACCTTGGCTGCATGGATGGAAGATGACGGTACGCGTCGCGTAATCGTTGATCCTCGCGCGAATAAAATGGGCTTTGCGTGGTTCCAAGAGCCGAACGGCAAGATTTGGTGGGTGTTAGAAATCGGGGCCGAAAACTAAATCCGTTTCGCTCGATTCACGGATTAATCGTTATCGGTGTTCCGTCACGGACCATCGCGTAAATCTCTTCGATCTCGTTATTGCTGACGGCGATACATCCTGCAGTCCAGTCGCGACCGCCTTTTCGGTTTTTCCAAGGTCGTCCATGGATGAAAATATCGCCACCGGGCTTCTTTGAAATCGACTTGGCATAGGCGCGGTCGGCGTCGTTGGGATAGGAAATCCCTAAAGACAGATGAAACTCGCTATTGGGGTTACGCCGATTAATTCGGTATTCCCCTTCTGGCGTCCGCCCGTCGCCCTCGACCTGTTTGTGACCCCTTGGTGCAAATCCCAAGCCGACTTTATAGGCTTCGAGAACTTCGTTGTGGTGCATGAGGTACATTTTTCGTTCCCCCTTGTTCACAATGATGCGGGTTACTTCCGGGCCGTTGTATGCCTTGAATTTTGATGCACAGCCGGAAAGCCCAAAAACGAGACAGAGAGAGAGAAGAAATGGCCAGATACGCATTTTTATCCCAAGAAATGTTTTGTTGTTCTTAGCGTGAATTCCTGCAGGTCGATAGGTCTCTAGAATGCCGATCACAGCCTTGTAAATGAGGCGACCAATTCAACATGGGTGGACCACCGAAATTGATCCACGGTCTGAACCCAATCCAAGGAAAAGCCAGCGCTTACAAGAACTGCGGCATCTCGTGCAAAGGTGACGGGGTTGCAACTGACCATTGCTAGTCGCGTTAAGGCACTAGCCGCGATGTGTTCGATCTGTGCTTCGGCCCCGGCGCGAGGCGGGTCGATAATCGCTGCCTCAAACCGATTTAGCTCGTCGGGCATAAGGGGACGTCGAAACAGATCTCTAGACTCGCTCGAAAGTTTCTTAAGGCCAACGGTCTCACGCCATGCTTTATCCAACGCGGAAATCATGGCAGGATCCCCTTCGACAGCATGAATTTCAGCGGTCTTTGCTAACGGCAAAGAGAAAGTGCCACAGCCCGAAAAGAGATCGACAATCCGCTTCGCAGACCCAACAATTTCTTTAACCGCGGTCACCAGCACCTGTTCGCCATGCTCTGTTGCCTGCAAGAACGCACCAGGCGGCGGGGTGACCCGGGCATCCCCCATGGATTGATAAGGATTATGTCGCGCCACCACGACGTCACCATTCCATGACAGCCGTGCAAGGCCAGCAGCTTCCGCCAAAGCGGCCAATTCTACCTGCATGGCCGTATCGATCGGTTTTCCCTCAGTCACCGCAACATCCAGACCAGCTGTCGACTTGGTCACTTGGATGGTAAGCTCTCCCTTGCGGCTTGCACCAATCAAGGCGAGCGCGTCTAGCTTAGGAAGAATTGCCAAGATGTCAGGGGACACAACCGCGCAATCTTCAATCGCGATGATGGTTTCTGACGCACGGGCATGAAACCCTGTCAGTACACCCTTCTTGGTGCGTTTGGCAGAGAATGTGGCCCGACGGCGCGAGTGTTCAAGAGATGTTTCTATAGGCCGGAACTCGGATGTAAGTCCTTTGGCAGCAAGGGCTGCTTTGACAACATCCAATTTCCAACTTGCAACAAAATCGTCTTTGATATGCTGAAGCGCGCATCCGCCACAGGACCGATAGTGTTTACAGCTCGCCGCGACCCGCAATGGCGATGGTTCCAGAATCTTGATGTCTGTGAGTTTACGGTCTTCCAGCTTTCCAGAAATGCGCTCACCGGGCAGGGTGAGGGGAGCAAAGTAGGGACCAGATGCGATACCGTCGCCTTGGTGGCCTAGTCTTTCTATAGTGATCTCGATCCGGTCGTTCATTCAAAAACCCCAATACTTATCAACGGGGCAAATATCATTCCGCAGCATCGCGCAAGCCTATGAAACCACCTGACTGTCTGTTCCAATAGCGTGCATAAAGCCCATCTTGCGCCAGAAGTGCTGCGTGTGTGCCCTCTTCCACGATACGCCCCGCTTCGAGTACGACGATCCGGTCCATTTGTGCGATCGTGGAGAGCCTGTGTGCAATTGCGATCACGGTTTTCCCCGTCATCACCCTCGTCAGCGCACCTTGGATAGAAGCTTCAACCTCGGAATCCAATGCTGAGGTCGCTTCGTCCAGCACCAAAATTGGCGCATCTTTTAAAATGGCGCGCGCCAGAGCAATGCGCTGACGTTGCCCTCCAGAAAGCTTTACGCCGCGCTCTCCTAAATGCGCCTTATACGCGCGGCGACCGTTATGATCTTCCAAGCTCTGGATGAACTCATGCGCTTCCGCCTGCTTCGCGGCATCAATCACGTCATCAAGCGTTGCATCGGGTTTTCCATAGCGGATGTTGTCAAAAGCAGACCTGTTGAACATCGCGGTCTCTTGCGTGACCATGCCAATATTGCGGCGCAGGCTTTCTTGGGTGATTTCCGAAACATTCTGACCATCGATCAAGATCGCTCCATTTTCCGGCGCGTAGAGGCGCAGTAGTAGCGAAACAAGAGTGGACTTCCCTGCTCCGGATGCGCCGACAATGCCGATCTTTTCACCGGGCTGAATTCTCAGATTTATGTCCTGAACGCCGCTGGTCTTTGCCCCATAGGTAAAGCCCACATCCTTAAAAACCACTTCACCGGAAGGCACAGAAAGGGCGTGTGCATTGGGTGCGTCGTCAATTCGTATTTTGGGCGCCAGAGTGCGAATTCCGTCTTCGACTTCGCCGATATCAGCATAAATGGTCATGAGTGAGAAACTCACCCAACCCGTCATTTGTGCAATGCGGATTGCAATGGTCCCAGCTGCAACGATGTCGCCTGCGCTGGCTTGTTCGAGTGACCAGATGAAAATTGTCGATCCAACAAGAAGCACAGGAAGTGTCCCTGCCAGCGTCATTAGGGCGAGCCGAAACTGCGCCGAAAGTTGACCAAAATGTAGTGACTTTTTCCGAAAACCCTCCAAAGACGTAATCGTCGCGCGATCTTCATGATCTGAGTGTGCGAATAGTTTCACCGTCTTGATGTTGCTCAAGGTGTCGACGATTTGACCAGACACCATGGCGCGTGCTCCTGCGCGCGCCATAGAGCGCTCGCGGATCTTGGGCATGAACCAGCGTATCAATCCGAAATACGCAATAAGCCACAGCGAAAACACCAGTGTTATCCGCCAATCGATTGCGACAAGCAGCGCAAAGGACCCAACAAGCGAGGCCAATGCAAAGGCTACCACGTTGATCATTTCGATCGTAACGTCGGTGATCGCTCGCGCTGTTTGCTGTTGTTTTTGGGCGATACGGCCCGCAAAATCATTGTCGAAAAAGGTTACTGATTGACCCAAGGTCCATCTGTTCAAACGGGATAGAACCAGAGGGTTGATATTTGGACCCAAGATGACCGAGTTCGATGCGTAGGAGGCCCAAAACACTATCGGCCGCAGGACCAGAAAAAAGAAAATCGACCCAAAGATTAAAAACGAATTGTTGGCACTTAGAAATCCTGCTGGTCCCAGCACCGCGGCGGCATCGATAACAGAACCCAAGATATATGCCGTGAATGCATCCATGACACCTGACGCTGCCGAGAAAAATGTCGCGAGAATGATCGCTGGCCATGCGCCTGCCAAAGACCAGCCGAAAAAGGCGAACAGCCGAAGCGGTGGTGCGCCTTTCGCGGGGCTGAATGGGTCAATGATATTTGCGATGGATTTCATCGTTTGCCTTTGAGTCTATACCATGTCTGAGATGCTGCCGCTTAGAAGATAGCCTTTTCCCGCAAGAGCCAAGCGCTCATTCCAGCAAGTCTTTACGTGAGGCGGTAAATCCAGACTGGATCCAGCGCGACTCCAGCTCTTTCAGGTGGCGGCCCAGATCCGCACCCTGCAGGTGGGGTAGGTCAAGGGCCGTGACCGGAAAAACTGCCTTTTGGCCTTGGCGCAGGTTGCCTAAATCGACATCTGATAAAGGCGTTTCAAGCAGCGCGCTTCGCAGAAGATACGCCGACAGCCCGGCATCGCCAAGCCGATACCCTAGTTCCGCAGCCCCCCAGATTTGCTCTATTGCATTGCGAAGCATGCGATACTCTCGGGCTTCTGCCCGCGAAAGCCTGAGCCGGGTTGCGACGTCAGTTCCTCCGACACACGCAAGCCGCCTTATAGGATTTGGCGCGATGTCTACCTGCTCCTCGAGGTGGTTAAGGATGCCCAACGCGCGATCGTCGGCCTCTGGCAGAATAACCGAGAGCACGCCACTAGCCCGCATCGCCGCAACCGAAACAGTTGGATTGGGCGCCGAAAGAAGTTTCTTAACTTCTTTTCCGACGCGCTCTTTGGAAAGTCCCACCAATCCATCAAGTGACGATGCGACCGCAGCCAGCCCTTCGGGATCTATGCCGTCGTCTTGGTTGCCATACCACGCGTAAAACCGGAAAAAACGCAGAATTCGGAGGTAGTCTTCCTCGATACGGGCGTGAGGATCACCAATGAACCGAACCCGACGGTTTTCCAGATCAATCAAGCCATTCACCGGATCTTGGATGTCTCCGGTCGCGGTCGCGTAGAGTGCGTTTATAGTGAAATCACGGCGCTGCGCGTCGCTTGCGAGGGAGTCTGTGAATTCGACCACGGCATGCCGGCCATTGGTCTTCATGTCCTTTCGAAACGTTGTCACTTCAAACGAGTGATTTCCTTTAACGAGAGTGAGCGTGCCATGTTCGATACCAGTTGGAATAACTTTAATGTTTGCGTGCGTAGCAAGCCTAGTGACTTCGTCAGGGGTCGCGTTCGTGGCAATATCGATGTCGTCCACTGGAGAGCCGATGAGGCTGTTTCTTACGCAGCCGCCCACAAAAAAGGCCTGATGGCCCTCATGAGTGAGCGCATTGAAAACGGCACGCGTCTCGGGGCGGTCCATCCATTCACCCGCGCATCGCATCACGATGTCTCCTCGGTCGCGATACTTCTCAAAATCCGAGCAGTCGCGCCCCAAATATAGTAGGGCCCCCATGGGACAGTGTAATATCTGCGGGCCTGACCACGCCACCTGCGCGACTGAATCGCGAAATTCTCAGCGGACAAGACGTGAGAAAGAGGCACTTCAAATACCTCCTCCACTTCGCCCGCTTCTGGTCGAGCGGTAAACGGCCCAGTTACATGCGCCAAGACAGGAGTTATCAGAAATCCCGTCACAGTTTCATGCGACGGCAGTGTGCCCAAGACCGTGACCGAGCTGCGGTGGAGGCCAATCTCTTCTTCGGCCTCCCGCAATGCGGCCGCGATAATGTCTGCATCACAGGGGTCGAGTTTCCCGCCGGGGAAAGCAATTTGGCCGGGATGATGCTGCAAACGCGATGAACGCTTGGTTAGGATGAGATTGGTCGTGTTGCCGCGCGCAACAGTCGCCACAAGAACGGCCGCTTCACGCAGCGTTCGTCCTGCTGGCAGGGCAACATGTGGGTTGAGATCGTAGTCCGACGAGGGCCGTTTGGGCCGTGTGAGCGTTTTTGAAAGTGGGAAGTCCGGGTCAGTCACCCGCACCCTCCCCGTCAAATCCAAGTGATCGAGGATCCATTACGTAATGTGCGCTGCAAAATTGGCAGTCTGCAGTAACAGTGCCTTCCGCTGTCGTCATCTTCGCGATGTCTTTTTGGGAATAGATCGAAAGCGACTGACGAACGCGATCTTCGGAGCAGGTGCAGCCAAAATTTACCGGTTGTGTGTCAAAAACCCGTGGATTTTCTTCGTAGAAGAGTCGCAAGAGCAGATCAGTTGGAGCGACCGATGGACCGACAAGCTCAAGATCCTCGACGGTATCGAGGAGGATATTCACCCTATTCCAATTTTCCGCTTCATCGTCATTCAAAAGATCGAGCGCTGTAAGAAGACCGTCTTCGCTGGTGCCGTCTTGTTCTGCCACAAAAGGGCTGGCTTTTGGCATGTGCTGGATCATTACACCGCCAGCGCGCCAATGCTCTGTTCCACCCGACTCGATTGAACGACCATAGGTGACAGCAAATCGTGTCGGTAGCTGCTCTGATTGTGCAAAATAGGCCTCGGCACAGGCTGCAATGGAACCCCCTGCCAAAGCTGTAATGCCCTGATAAGGAGCCATGTCAGGACCTTGGTCGATCAGAACGGCGAAATAACCTTTGCCGATCTGCTCAAAGGGTGTGCCGTCTTTTAGCCTATCACGATCGAAGCTTGCGTAGGCGCGGATACGGGCTGGCTCCCCTTCTTTTGAGGGACCATAATAATCGGTGGCGATCATGCGAACTGGACCGTCGGATTGAACTTGAAGTGACAGCTTCCAGCGCAATTTGATTGTTTGCCCTATCAAAGCGGTCAGAAGGGCCATTTCGGCCACGAGTGCTTCGACCTGTGGCGGATAATCGTGCTGTTTGAGTATCCCGTCCAGAACGCCGTCAAGCCGAGCGACACGACCGCGGATATCCGAGGCGTCGAGTTGGAATGGTAGGACGGTATCGTCCCAAGCGATCTTTTGTGCGAATGTCATCGGGAGTTCCTTACGACGCCTTTTCTTGGCATATCGAGGCGATATAGGCGGCGCAAGTCAGTGGTCCAAGGGGTAGTTGTGATTAGACGTGTTGGGCTTTCTCCAAAAAAGGGACAAAAATACCGCAGACGCCACGGCGTTTATGCGATTTTGGCCCATGGGCAGGACCTGCTTTTGACGCACCAAAGCGCGCCTTGGCCAGAGTTTCAATTGCCCGGCGGGGGAATTGACCCCGGCGAATCTCCTCTTGCTGCGCTGCATAGAGAGATACGCGAAGAGACGGGATGGCGTGTCAGTGCGCCACGAAGGTTGGGAGCTTTTCGGCGATTTACTTACATGCCGGAATACGACCTTTGGGCTGAAAAAATTTGCACAATTTATGTAGCGCGACCTGTGCGGCGGCTTGGCCCGCCGAGTGAGGCGGGGCATTTGGCGGTCTGGATGACAGCGCAAGATGCGGTGGATCGCCTTGGCAATGAAGGGGATGCTCTATTTGTCGCGCAATTTTTCGGGCTTCATGGCGGTCGGTAGTCGAAAAGCACAGCGGAAACGTCATCGGGGAAATCGGTGGAATCGGCATGGCCGATAAGGCCTTGCACCATGCTTTCGAGGAGGTCTGTGCCCGAGTGATGGCGCAGTTTCTTCAACATGGGCTCCAAGCCTGTGTCTTCGAAGTGGACCCCAAGAGGATCGGGGCATTCGGTGACGCCGTCGGAGAGCAACAATAGCCGATCACCGGGCGCAAGCTTAAGAGAAAATTGATCAAAGACGGCATTGGAAACCAAGCCAATCGGAAAACCGCCTTTGCCAACTTTCTCTATGGTTCCGTCGGCACGTAACACCATTGGATTTGGATGACCCGCCTGACAAATGGACACCGCGCCGTTTGTCAGGTCAATGTCTGCGAGTAGCATGGTGAAGTAATGCTCGGTGTCCATTTCTGATAGGACGAGCGAATTCAGATGATCGGCGACCAAGAAAGGTGGAACCGGACTGATAGTCGTGCCGCTGCGTTCAAGAGCGACGTTATGTTCAGGCGTAGATCCCGTAAGGTAGGCAGCGAGGCGGGCCGTCATCAAGGCGGAACTGATGCCATGGCCTGAGACATCGAGCGCGTAGAGAACAACGCGCGATATGCTTGCCGAGAAAAACCCGACAAGATCGCCACCAACGTGACCAGAAGGGTGGAGAAGCAGCGAAACGCGCGCCGAGCCAAAATCATGGAAACGTTCGCGCACCAAAGATTGCTGTAGTTTTCGCGCCTCAACGAGATCGCTATCGATAGCGTCATAAAGCGATTGGATTTTTTTGAGTGTGTTTTCGAGCAGGCGATTTTTTTCTACTAACTCACGCTCCATAGATAAAATTCGCTCGCCGGCCGCAATCCGGGCTCGAAGTTCCGTGGTGTTAACCGGTTTGGGCAGAAAATCATCGGCTCCGCAGTCAAGACCTCGTGCGACCGAATCTTTCTCGGTCTTGGACGTCAGTAAGATAAAATAGCCGTAGGTTTGCCGTGGCAGTTGCCGAAACTGACGGCAAAACTCCAAACCATCCATTCCCGGCATCATCCAGTCAGACAAGACGATATCCGGGGACATGCGCTTGCATATTGCGAGGGCCTCTTCGCCACTTTCGGCTTCTGATACTTCAAATCCCCATTTTTGCAGGGACAACGCCAAGATGCGGCGCTGCACAAGGCTATCGTCGACGACCAGCACTGTGCGGACCGCTGTTTGGCTGTTGCTCTGGTAGGTAGGGAAAGGTTGGTTCAAAAGGCTTCCCGTTCGTTTCGCGCAAAAGATTACCGGGTGTAACGCCCAAGAAGTTAAGCGGCGATGAAAGGAACGTTTTTTAGCAACTTTACCTGCGCATCAGCATGAGTTGTTAACTCTAGTGCCGAAGGATTGGCCCATCACAGAGGAGGGTGCCGTGATTGATTGGGCGCGTGTTGAAGAGTTGCGAGAAGAGATAGGGCCAGAAAGCTTTTCCGAAGTGGCCGAGTTATTTCTAGAAGAGGTGGGCACCGCCATGACTGCGCTGGGGCCACGGCACAGTTTGGAACAAGATCTGCATTTTCTGAAAGGCTCAGCGCTGAATTTGGGGTTTGCTGCCTTTTCTGAGCTTTGTGCAGAGGGAGAGCGGTTGGCGCGTCTTGGGCGCGCTGGCGAGATTGAACTGGCGCCGCTGCGCGCGAGCTATCACGCCTCGTTGGAGGCCTTTCACGCATTGTGCGCGCAGCGCCGGATTGCCTGATGATCAGACGAGAAATTCCGAGAGAGTGTCGTCATTGGTTATGTCACGGTAGACAAGGCCGAGACCGTCCATTGCCGAAAAGAGGCGTGGGAAGGTTGAGGGGTCTTTGGTTTCAATACCAATGAGGACCGAGCCGAAATTGCGCGCGGACTTCTTCAGGTATTCGAACCGCGCAATATCGTCGTCTGGACCAAGGATGTTGAGGAACTCTTTGAGCGCGCCGGGGCGCTGCGGCATTCTTAGAATGAAGTACTTCTTGAGATCTGCGAAGCGCTGGGCGCGTTCTTTGACTTCTGGCAGGCGTTCAAAATCGAAGTTTCCTCCTGAGGTGACGCAGACAATCGTTTTACCTTTGATTGTGTTGGCGACATCTTGAAGCGCATCGATGGACAGGGCGCCTGCTGGTTCGAGAACGATGCCTTCGACGTTGAGCATCTCTAGCATAGTAATGCAGATGCGGTCTTCGGGAGCGAGCACTACGTCTTGGGGTGCTGCATCTGAAAGGCGGGCGAAGGTGCGAACACCGATCTGGGCAACAGCGGCCCCGTCAACGAAGGTATTCACTTTATTGAGCCGGGTTGGGCTGCCGGTTTCCAAGGCTGCTTTAAGGCTGGCGCCACCCAAGGGTTCGACAAAGGTGTAAGTGACTGATGGGCCTAGGTAGCTGCGAACACCTGCGGAAAGGCCACCGCCGCCAACTGGTAGCAGAATGTGATCGGGGGCGGTGCCGAGTTGGTCAACAATTTCGACGGCGACCGAGGCTTGGCCTTCGATGACGTCCTCATCATCAAACGGCGAAAGGAAGTAGGCACCCTCGGCGTTGCAGAAGGTTTGAGACGCGCGCAGGGTGTCATCAAAATAGTCGCCCGTAAGGCGGATTTCGATGGCGTCGCCGCCAAACATGCGGGTTTTTTGAATTTTTTGCTGTGGTGTGGTGACAGGCATAAAGATAACACCACGCACACCGAAATGGCGGCACATGAATGCGACGCCCTGTGCATGATTTCCAGCGGAAGCGCAGACGAAGAGGCGTTTTTCGGGCGAAACGGCCAGCACTTTTCTCATGGCGTTGAACGCGCCACGAAGTTTGTAGCTGCGGACTGGGGAGAGGTCTTCACGCTTGAGCCAGATGTCAGCCTCAAAACGTTCGGAAAGATGTGCATTCCGCAACAGGGGCGTTTCGGGGAAAACCTCGCGCATCGCGCGCTCGGCGGCACGGGCGTTTTGTTGAAAATCTGTCATGGAATTCTGAGTGACCGATGCCGTTGCACATGGCAAGAGGGCGATTGAAAGCATGCAAAAGTATACTTTTTTGAGGAAGTCCGGGTTTGACGGGCGCTAAACTTGCTCCTCGTGCAAAAACGCGATAATCCGCCCGCCAGACCCTATCCAGAGGATACCCAATGTCTGCGCCAAAGAAAGTCGTGCTGGCCTATTCCGGCGGCCTCGATACCTCCATTATCCTGAAGTGGCTGCAAACCGAATATGGCTGTGAGGTTGTGACCTTTACCGCCGATCTCGGTCAGGGCGAGGAGCTGGACCCTGCTCGCAAGAAGGCGGAACTGCTGGGGATCAAGCCTGAGAATATCTATATCGAAGACGTGCGCGAGGAGTTCGTGCGCGATTTCGTGTTCCCGATGTTCCGCGCCAATGCGCTTTATGAGGGGCTTTATCTGCTGGGAACGTCGATTGCGCGCCCGTTGATTTCGAAGCGCTTGGTTGAGATTGCGGCGATGACCGGGGCGGATGCTGTCGCGCATGGTGCGACGGGCAAAGGTAATGATCAGGTGCGTTTTGAGCTGTCGGCCTATGCGCTGAACCCTGATATCAAGGTGATCGCGCCTTGGCGGCTGTGGGATTTGACTTCGAGAACGAAGCTTTTGGAATTTGCTGAAAAGAATCAGATCCCGATTGCGAAAGACAGGCGTGGCGATGCGCCCTTCTCGGTAGATGCGAACTTGCTGCATACTTCTTCGGAAGGGCGTGTTCTGGAGGATCCGGCGCAGGAATTCCCGGAGTATGTGTTGCAGCGGTCGGTTCCGGTGGAGCAGGCGCCGGATGCGGCGGAAATGGTAGAAATCACCTTTGAGCGCGGCGATGCGGTGGCTATCAACGGCGAGGCGATGTCGCCTGCGACGATCCTGACCAAGCTCAATGAACTGGGTGGCAAGCATGGAATTGGCGTGCTGGACTTGGTTGAAAACCGCTTTGTCGGCATGAAGTCGCGGGGGGTTTATGAAACTCCGGGTGGTACGATTTTGCTCGAGGCGCATCGCGGGATTGAGCAGATCACACTTGATAGCGGCGCTGGGCACCTGAAGGATTCGATCATGCCGCATTATGCGGAATTGATCTATAATGGCTTCTGGTTCAGCCCTGAGCGCGAGATGCTGCAAGCGCTGATCGACAAGAGCCAAGAGCATGTCACCGGCACTGTGCGCGTCAAGCTGTACAAGGGGTCGGCACGGACTGTTGCGCGATGGTCTGAGCATTCGCTTTATTCCGAAGCGCATGTGACCTTTGAGGATGATGCGGGTGCTTATGACCAGAAAGACGCGCAGGGCTTTATCAAGCTAAATGCGCTGCGGTTGAAGCTTTTGGCGACACGCCAGCGCCGTCTTAACGAAAAGTAATCTTCGTTAACAAGAGATGAACGCACCGCAGCTTATGCGGTGCGTTTTTCGTTTCTCAGACGCTCCACGGCGCGGATGGCGAGGTGGATATCGTCTGCTGTGGTGCGGTGGTTGGTAATGGCGGCGCGCAGGACCGTGACGCCGTTAACCAATGTCGTGGAAAAAACCACCTCACCAGAAAGCTGTAGCGCCATAGCGATTCGCGTGTTGAGTGCGCTTTGCTCTGGGACGCTGAGGCGAGTATCGGCGCTAAAGGTGCAAAGGTTGCTAACGACGGGGGCGGCGAGGGCCATCGCGTCGGTAGCGGATACCAATTCACCCATGAGCGCCGCTTGCGCGCAATTGGCGGTGATGGCGGCTCCGAGACGGGCGGGGCCATAATGGGCAAGCGCAGTCCAGACCTTGAGGGCGCGATTGCCACGCGAGAGGTCGATGCCGTAGTCGCAAAACCATGGTTCGCCGCCACCCAACCCTTGATCTTGAGCGGCGAGATAGGACGGGCGGGCAGCGAAAGCGGCGCGATGTTCGGTTTCATCGCGGATGAGGATCAGGCCGCAGTCATAGGGCACATACATCCATTTGTGAAAGTCGCAGGCAAGGGAGTCGGCGCGTTCCATTCCGTCGGACAGACCGCGCCATGGGGCGTCGGCGAGGCGGGTCCAGGCGCCGAAAGCGCCGTCAACGTGAAGCCAGAGACCATGCTTTTGTGCTAGGTCAGCCATGGCATTTAAATCGTCAAAACGGCCCAGATCGACGGAACCCGCTGTCGCGATCAGGGCCATGGGTTTGTGGCCTGCGGCCTTGTCGGCGACGATCAAACGTTCAAGTTCGGCCATATCAGGGCCGCTTTCGCCGTCGGGAACCAAGCGAAGATGATCGGTGCCAATGCCCAAAAGCTCTACGGCTTTACGCAACGCATTATGAGCGGCAGCGCCAGAATAGAGGGTAAGTTGAGGCGCGCTATGTGTTCCGGATTTGCGGACATCGGCGCCCAAGGCGCGGAGGCGCGCAGCGGACAGAGCAATCACAGTGGCTTGGGACGTGCCGGCAACAAGCAAGCCGCTGGCGGAGGAGGGAAAGCCGAACACGTCGCGCGCCCAGTCAATGACTTCGCGTTCGACATAGTTCAGACCGTGATCGCGACCGCCGAGATTACTGTTCATCGTGGCGGCCACCATTTCCGAGAGAAGCCCGGTGGCGAGACCCGTGCCATGAACCCATCCGAAAAAGCGTGGATGGGTGTTTCCCGTGGCATAGGGCATGATTTCTGCTGTGAGTTTTGCCCGCAAATCACCAAGAGACAACGGCGTTTCTGGCAGGGCATAGCCAGCCTGCACCTCGTCTGGGATGGGCTGCCATGGCAGGTTTCGGGCGTCTGTCATGCGGTCTAGACAGGCATCAAGGAGAGCATGGGCTTCGCTGCGGAATGCGTTCCAATCGGCGGGGTCCAAGCCTGGATGATTTGCCTTGTCGGTCGACATCTGTGCGCTCCCTTGGTGGACGTTTGTTAACGTTGCATACGGTAGCTTCATCTGTGGAGGTAGGGCCAGAACCTTGTCTGAATGCGACCAGACGCCAAAATGTGGCATGTATGATTTGCGTATGGGTGACGTCTGGCCGACGTCATGACGTTTGGAGCGGTCTGAAAACGACAATCAGGCCAAGAATCGGGCACGGACTTCGTTAATGGAGTGGACTGCCCCCATCGAGTGGTCCTGTGTAAATGTTAGTGCATGGTCGGCCTCTGGTCTATCTGCA